>NZ_AP014690.1:0-300000 GCF_001547995.1 Asaia bogorensis NBRC 16594 | reverse complement strand
CGAATCTGCCCTGCTGGCGTCAGGGCGCAAAGGCATGATCCTGCATCCGACCATGATCTATGGTGCACAGGGTGAGGACAACGTGCAGCGCCTGGCCAGCCTGCTAAAGCGCCTGCCTGTCATTCCCTTGCCCAATGGCGGACGCTCTCTGGTGCAGCCTATCTATCAGGATGACGTGACACGCGCGGTTCTTGCCGCGCTGGAACTGGCCGAAACAGGCAGGCTGACCGGCCCAGAAGCGCTCGTCATTGCCGGCCCCGAGGCCGTCACCTACCGGCAATTCATCGAGGCGATCCTCAAGGCTGCCGGTCTGGGGCGTCGGCTCTTTCTGCCCCTGCCCGGCCCCTTGCTCGAGGCCCTTGCCCCCCTCGCAGCGAGGCTGCCAGGCTTTCCCACCATAGGGCGCGCCGAGATACGACGCCTGCTCGAGGACAAGGCTTTTCCCGTCCAGCCCATGCAGGACCGGCTGGGCATAACGCCCGTTCCGCTCGAGGTCGGGCTGTCCCGTCTCTTCTCCCCCGCCTCCGAACAGCCCCCCCTCTCCTCTGGAATGCGCCCATGACCCGCCCGATGCCCCAGTCCGTACCCCGCGCCCTGAAAAGCCTGTCCCGCCTCGGCTGCCTGATGCTGGCGATGGTGTCATGCACCACACTGGCGGGCTGCACCGACCCGACAGGGCCGGTTTTCGGTGACTGGTACGGGTTCAACCCACTCCCCACGCCGCAGGGTAATATCTCGATCGAGCTGGTTCTGGATGGCGCCCCAACCGCGACATCGGGCCGCTATCGTCTGCATCGCCAGTCATTCTGGGCAGAGGACATGATGTTCAACCGGGCCGATACGCTCGATGGCACATGGACGCTCAGGGAATATACGGTGGACGGCAAGATCTGGCGCAATGTCTTCCTCAAGGGGCCAGAGCTGCACATCACCCACTACGTGCTGCTGCCCAATGGTTACCTCACCCCCGCAACCGACCAGAACACGCCGGATATGGGTGAAGGGGGATGGAAATGCTGCCGTCTGGCGCCCCGCGCGCGCGACAGCTTCGGCTATGGGCGCGTATAGGACCGGACCCGGACGGCAGGAGCAGCACGCCCATGTCTGACGCTTCGACAATCGGCGCCTGGATGACCCGCTCGGGCGTCGGTTTCGGCACGAGCGGTGCGCGTGGTCTTGTTTCGGCCATGCGCGATGACGTGTGTTTTGCCTATGTGCTCGGATATCTGCAGCATCTCGGCACACTGGGCGAGTTCATGCCCGGCTGCCCGGTTGCCCTGGCGGGAGATCTGCGTCCCAGCACGCCGCGCATCCTCTCCGCCTGCGCGGCCGCCATTGAGCATGCGGGCGGTGTGCCGGTCTTTTGCGGTTATGTGCCAACACCTGCTCTCTGCCTTCATGCCTATGCACGCGGCATACCGTCCTTGATGGTGACAGGCAGCCATATTCCCGCTGATCGCAACGGTATAAAATTCAACCGTGCCCGAGGGGAATTTCTGAAAGAAGACGAGCCCGGGATGCGGGAGCAAAGTGTTGTGCTCCCTGCCGGACTTTTCGACGACCATGGTGCCCTCGTCCAACGTTTCACGTTACCGGACCCCATTGATGTTCTGACGCCTTATATCGCCCGATATCGCGATTTCTTCGGGGCCGATGCGCTGCGGGGCCTTCGCCTTGGCGTCTATCAGCATTCCGCCGTGGGGCGAGATTGCCTGGTCAGTGTGTGCAAGGCACTTGGCGCCAGGGTGACACCGCTGGCCCGGTCGGAAACATTCATGCCGGTCGACACCGAGGCGGTTCGCCCCGAGGACGTCGCTCTGGCCGGTACCTGGGCAGCGACAGGGGCTTACGATGCCCTTTTGACGACAGACGGCGATTCCGACCGCCCCCTCATTGCGGATCGACAGGGCCGATGGCTCCGTGGCGATATCCTCGGCATTCTCGCCGCCCGTTATCTCGGGGCCCAGGCCGTCGCCACACCCATCAACAGCAATACCGCCCTTGAAAAAGCCGGGTTTGCTCGTGCGATTCACCGCACACGCATTGGCTCACCCTATGTCGTTGCTGCCATGACGCAAGCCGCGCAATCGGGGCTGGCTCCGTCCGTGGGCTATGAGGCCAATGGAGGGTTCCTCCTCGCCACACCGGTCATGCGCCCTACGGCCACAGCTCCCGGCGGCGCGCTTGCCGCTCTGCCAACACGTGATGCGGTTCTCCCGATGCTCTGCGCCCTCATGGCTGCGCGCGACCACGGGGATGATCTTGCAGCTCTGGTCGCGACGTTGCCTCAGCGCTACACGTTGAGCGACCGGATCACACCACTGGCAACCGACCGCAGCCTTGAGGCCATCGCGGCCCTGCGCGACTCACTGGCCACCCACCGGCATCTGCCCGCCTTCGCGGCTCTTTGTGGTGACATCGCTCACGTCGATGAGACGGATGGCCTACGCCTGACCTTCGCGTCGCAGGATGTCGTGCATTTCCGTCCCTCAGGCAATGCGCCAGAACTACGGCTTTATGCCGAGGCTGCCACCCAGACACAGGCCCGCCTTCTTCTCGCAACCGCTCTCACGCTTGCCACCTCTTGGCGCGACTGACCATTAGGGATTAGGGTCGGCGCAACGGACAGCCCGCAAGGCTCTGGAAATCCTGCATCAGAGTGTCGCCCGGGCAGACCCGCCGCAGCCCAGTCTCCAGAGCAATTTCAACTGGATCGAGTCTTGTCTTCTTCATCCCTGACGACCCCTCATCGCATTGTTCCTGTCATCCTCTCCGGTGGCTCAGGGAGTCGCCTCTGGCCGGTGTCCCGCAGCAGCTTCCCCAAACAGTTCTGGCCGCTCCTTACAGACAAGACCCTGCTGCAGGAAACCGCCATGCGTGGCATGGCTGCCGGGCTGGAAGCGCCTATTGTTGTGTGCAACGAGTCACATCGCTTCATCATTGCCGAACAGTTGCGGGCGATCGGAATTGATGACGCCAGAATCGTGCTCGAGCCCTCGGCGCGAAATTCGGCCCCGGCTATTGCCGCGGCAGCTTTTCTCGTCGCTGAGCACACGCCAGACGCCATTCTCTGGGTCATGGCTGCGGATGCCGCCATCACCGATATGGACGCCCTTTTCTCGACACTGGCCATTGCCGCAGAGACCGCAGAAAAGGGCTATGTCACGATATTTGGCGTCGAGCCGACCAAACCCGAAACCGGCTATGGCTATATCGAACGCGGTGATGCCCTGGCAGACGTATCGGGCGCCTTCAGTGTCGCGCGTTTCATGGAAAAACCCGATCTGGCAACAGCGACACGGCTCGTTCAGGATCAGCGCTATTCATGGAACTCAGGCATGTTCGTTGCACGTGCCGATATCCTTCTGCGCGAAATCAGCACCTTCGAGCCTGATATTCACGCCCATGTCGAACAGGCCGTTGCAGGCCGCAAATCCGATCTCGACTTCGAACGCCTCGACCCTGAAGCATTCAACCGCTCGCCCGATATCTCCATCGACTACGCGGTCGCTGAACGCACCTCTCATGCCGCCGTCGTGCCGGCACGTTTTGGCTGGTCTGATATCGGCAGTTGGGATGCCCTGTGGGAAATCAGCCCCAAGGACGACGATGGCAATGTGACGTCAGGCGATGTGTTCCTGGACGGCACACGCAATTGCTACGTCCGCTCCGATGGGCCGGTGACAACGGTTATGGGGCTGGATGATCTTGTTGTGGTCGCAACAGAAGACGCCGTGATGGTGTCGCATCGGGACCGGGCGCAGGATGTCAAGAAAATGGTCGCCCGCCTAAGCGAGGCAGGCCGTGCCGAAGCCCTGTCGCATAACCGGATGTACCGCCCCTGGGGCTTTTATGAAAGTTTGATCCAGGGCGACCGTTTTCAGGTGAAGCGGATCCATGTCGACCCCGGTCACACCCTCTCCCTGCAAAAGCACTTTCACCGTGCCGAACATTGGGTGGTGGTTGCCGGTACGGCCGTCGTCACACGCGATAGCGATGAGATTATTGTAAGAGAAAACGAGAGCATCTATCTGCCACTTGGATGCACCCATCGTCTTGCCAACCCAGGCCGGATCCCGCTGACACTGATCGAAGTGCAGTCCGGCCCTTATCTTGGTGAGGACGATATCATTCGTCTTGAGGATGTGTACGCGCGCCCTTGATCCGCAAAATTAGCCTGGCATACACGATCGTGTGCCGGGTTTCCGAAAGAGCCGACATTCAGGTGCGGTGACTACTCGATGCTCTGCATGCCACCGGGTAGTCCGGCAAACTGCATGAAACCACCGTAGAGCAGGGCGCAGACATGAGATGCGCGAGCACTCACGATGCTTTTTCTGATCATATTTTGTGGAAAATGCTGGGGCGAATGACGGGACTCGAACCCGCGACCACCGGTACCACAAACCGGCGCTCTACCAACTGAGCTACATCCGCCACACAGCGACGCCCGATTTAGAGAAATGCAGGGCTGTCGTCTAGTCCCTTTATCGAGATTCTTTTCCACCCCGAGAGGAAACCGGCCATCGACCTGTTCTGGCTGGCAATACCTGCCGGATATGTTGCTCTGTCCCTCAACGCCCGCAGAGGCACGGTACGCACGAAGCACGATTGCCTTTCTGCTGATCGATACCAATCAGGGCAGCATAACTCGCAATCCCGGACACGTATTCCAGATAGCCCCCCTTGCTAAGGGAGACGGCTCTTTCTAGGTTCTGCACATCATTGCCGCGTCGGGCCGGAATACGACGAGACCCTGCTGATCTTTGACCGACGAAAGGAATCGTCCCTTGAACCTCTCGACTTATCGCGCACAGTGGGCTTTCAGCCCGCTGCGCGAGGTGCTGGCTGGCATGGTGGGCACATTTGCGCTCATTCCCGAGGTCATTGCCTTTTCATACATTGCGGGTGTTTCGCCGGCTGTCTCACTCTACGCGTCATTTGTCATCAGCGTCGCGATTGCCATTACGGGCGGCCGACCGGGCATGATTTCCGGCGCTGCCGGTTCGGTGGCGCTTGTTGCCGCAGCGCTCGTGCATCATCACGGTATCCAGTATCTGTTTCTGGCCACGCTAGTCGCTGGCGCCATGCAGATCGTATTCGGCCTGCTGAAACTGCATGTGCTCATGCGCTTCGTCTCGAAAGAGGTGCAGACCGGTTTCGTCAATGCGCTGGCCATCCTGATTTTCTCGGCGCAGGTGCCGCAGATGCTGTATGTGACATGGCACACCTATGCCCTGATCGCGCTTGGTCTTGCCATCATCTACCTGCTACCGAAGCTGACAACGGCCATCCCCTCCCCCCTGATCTGTATCGTCGTCCTGACACTCATCACCATCTGGTACCCGATGCCTGTGCATGTGGTGGCTGATCTTGGCGCCCTGCCTACCGGCCTGCCTGGCTTTACCCTGCCGCATGTCCCCCTTACGCTCGAGACATTCGAGATTGTCATGCCCTACGCACTGGCGATGGCCTCGGTGGGTCTGCTTGAATCCCTCATGACCGCGGGTGTGGTGGATGACCACACAGATACCCACGGCGCACCGCGTATGGAATGCACCGGGCTCGGCATTTCCAATATACTGGTCGGACTTTTTGGTGGCATCGCAGGCTGCGGCATGATCGGCCAGACGGTCGGCAACCTTCGTTATGGCGGCCGCGGACGACTCTCCACCTTCACGGCAGGTGCCTTCCTGCTGATCCTGATGGTCCTCCTGCACAGCTATGTTGCGCGTGTTCCCATGGCAGCGCTTGTTGCCATCATGATCATGGTGTCAGTCAGCACATTCGCATGGGGCTCGCTGCGTGATCTCATGCGTCACCCCAAGCTTTCCAGCCTGGTCATGATCATCACCGTGATTGTCACAGTCACCACGCATGATCTCGCGGCTGGCGTGGCGGTTGGCGTGCTGCTGAGCGGCGTTTTCTTTGCCTGGCGGGCCATGGGTATGCTGCGTGTCGAAACCCGGCAATCGGCTGAAGCTGATCTGTATCTGGTACACGGCCAGGTGTTCTTCGCCTCGGCTGACATGCTGTACGATGCGATCGACTTCCAGACAAAGGCACCGGTGGTCGAAATCAATCTCGCCGATGCGACATTCTGGGATATCACATCGGTCGATATTCTGGAGAAAATCGTCAGCAAGCTCCAAGGCAGATCGATCACCGTTCGCGTCGAGGGGCTGCATAGCCGGCGTCATGGTCTTATCGCCGAGCAGTCAGACGAGCCCCTTCTTTCAATGTGAACCGTGGAGGCGTTTCGCCAGAGCCTCCCGCTCTGGCGACGCAACAAGATCGGCAAGGCTTTGCCGATCCAGCACGGCCATGAATGCTTCTAGCGCCTCGCCCAGCACCCCCTGCAAGCGGCAGACGCCGGTGAGAAGACAGGTCTGGCCCGTCTGAAAGCAGGCGACGAGGGCCATATCCTCCTCGGTAAAGCGCACAAGCGCTCCGATATTGATCTCTTCAGCAGGGCGGCCAAGCACGAGGCCGCCTCCACGCCCACGCATGGTCGTAACGAACCCTCCCTGCCCCAGCCGGTGCACAATCTTCACGAGATGATTCTCGGAAATGTCGTAGCGCTGGGCAATCTCATGAATCGACACACGGCGATCAGGATTGAGGGCGAGGTAGAACAGGGTGCGCAGGGCATAATCGGTATGAAGGGTCAGGCGCATATTTGAAGATATATCATATTTACATGTTAAGTGCATTCACCCTAAAAGATGTATGTTATTTGCATCTTTTAGGAGTCGAAGGATGATCACACCGCTCAAATCCGGCACTGCTGGTATCGTCAAGGCGACAATCCCCGCTTTGGAGGCCCATGGTGTAGAGATCACCAAGACCATGTATGGCGCTCTGATGCGCGATCCTGCGATTGCAGCCATGTTCAATCAGACCGATCAGGCCAATGGTCGTCAGCCCCACGCATTAGCGGCAGCGGTTCTGGCCTATGCACGGCATATCGAACACCCTGAAAGGCTGGAGGCCGCGCTCAGTCTTATCACCGAGCGTCATGTCGCCGTTATGGTCAAACCCGAGCAATACCCCGTGGTAGGCAGGGCGCTTCTGGGCGCGATCAAGACAGTGCTGGGTGATGCTGCGACTCCCGAGATTATCGACGCCTGGGCAGATGCATACCGGTTTCTCGCCGATGTGCTGATTGATCGGGAAGCCAGGATTTACGCTGAGCGCGCGGCGCTGCCCGGTGGATGGCGCGAATGGCGCACGTTCCGGGTTGCCTCCAAAACGAAAGAGAGTAATGCCGTTGCCTCTTTCTGGCTGGTACCTGTGGATGGCAAGCCGGTTCTGCGCCATGAGCCCGGCCAGTTCCTGACATTCCGCTTGGACCGTGATGGCCTTTCCACGCGGCGCAGTTACAGCATTTCAAGCGCGCCCGATTCGAGCGCTTACAGGATTTCGGTCAAGCGTGACCCCTTGGGCAAGGTATCGCGCTGGTTCCACGACGTGCTCAAGGAGGGTGACGCACTCGATGTGGCGCCGCCCGCCGGAGACTTCACACTCGCCCGAAGCGGCACATCGCCTGTCATTCTGGTCAGCGCGGGAATTGGTATCACGCCCTTCATGAGCATGATCCTGGCGGCAGGCGACCGCAAAAGCAGTCCAGCAATACGACTGGTACACGGTGATCACGATTTTGCCCGCATGGCCTTCAAATCTACCTTCGTTGACGCCGCGACCAAACCGGAAGCTTGCCGGATCGATCTGTTCAGCAGTTCGGGCGAAGGCAACAACCTGCCAGTGCCAAGCCATAAAGGGCATATCTCGGCCCAGTGGATTTTCGACCAGATGGGCGCCGACACGCATGTTTTCGTCTGTGGTCCCAGAGGCTTTCAACGTGACCTGATTGGCGGCCTGCGCCAACTCGGCGTCCCAGGCGCGCAGTTGCACCACGAATTTTTTGGCTCGGACGAACCACTCCTGGGCTGACGCTCTCTGCGCACATCGCGATCGGTTCAACCTGCGATGTGCGCCGCAACGTTGCGGGCAATGTTACCGAGTTTCGACCAGAGATCGTCGTTATCGTCTTCCCGACCCAGCGACAAACGCAGCGTGCGCTTTTTTCCTGCTCTCTTCCTCAGAGAGACTATTGTGTATGGATCTGAGATTTATTTCTCATATTTGAGATACCGAAATATGTATTGTTCGATACAATATATAGTCCACTAGTATACACTACACATAATATTTTATCGGAATCGTTTGCATGATAGAAACGTTATATTACTTTATTTTTTTCTTATAGATCTGTACCTCGTTAAGGCTTGTTATCAGGGGAAGGGCGTAATGGCTGTTATCTTCGAAGGTGACGATCTGGTCGTCCACGAGATTGAAGGCGATAGTCAATACGCCGTCGTTACATTCGGGGCCGCAGATCAATGCCACCGGGCAACAGATGAATTTTTTGCTGAGCGGCCGCTTCGGATCGGTAATATACGTAGTATTGGTATCACCACCAAGAAGGTACTCTGGTTCATTTCCCCTGAAGTAGAGCAAGTGATCTCGCTCGTTAATGATCGCCTTTCTGACGTCGAGAACAGGATCATCTTCGGATATTCGATGGGTGCCTACCCGGCGCTGAAATGGTCACGCCGGCTGAATGCGAAAACGGTGTTTTCCATGGCGCCGAAGTACTCACTGGACCCAGATCTCTGCGATTTGGATCCAGATTACATTGATCGCTATTTCAAGGACGAGCTACGAGGCATGTTCATCGGCTCGGAAGATGTCGGGGGACGCATATTCATTGTTCATGATCCAGACCACCGACACGATACGTATCACGTAGGACTTATTGCAGAGAAGCTGACAGCTCACGATGTGACCCTGATCCCAAGCTTCTATTCTGAGCACTTTATTCCCCGGGCTTTTACGGGACGCCACAAGTTCCTTCGTCTCATGGATGCACTCGCAAATGGCACGCGGGAGACCGTCTGCCACACCTTTGCGAAGGAGCGCCGCACAAGCCTGAATAATGTCGAAGCGCTATTTACACGCACTATACATCATCGCCCGGATTGGTCCTTCAGGGCCCTTTTGGCACCCACAATTTTTGTGCATGATAATCTCAAGCCACTCTTCGAGAAGGCCCTTGATATCGGTCGTCTCGCCCACCGTCTGTCCGAGCGAGGCAGCTTCGGCAGATCTGCGATTTGTCGCAACCTTCCTCTGATTTACGCCCGTTACGGCAGAAATATTGAACGATCACAGGTACTCGCCGCAGGAATAAAACGTCTCGTACCGGCGCCACTGGGCTTCCACGGGCACATCCTGTGTTACGATATTACCAATCATACGTTCATCGGCGGGGACCTGGTCGGGAGCGCTCCATTGCATCGACCTGTGATCTTGAAGCGCTTCGGTGGCCACCTGTTTTTCCAGATCACGATTGGTGAGGAGACATTATACCTTTACGAGCATGAGGGCGATATCATGCTTTCGGATGAAGCACGCCCATCGGGGTTTCACCTTGTGAAAAGTGCCCGCAACGCGCACCACCATATCAGGTCACGCCTGGGCAATCTGTGCTCACACCCGAACGGCACATATGAACTGAACTCGAAGAACAACCTCGAATGGGAAGAATTCTCAATTCCATCAGAATTCCCGACCTGACCGCAGTTGGCCACGTACCTCCCAGTTACATCAATGGGCAGATAGGGAAATGAAAAATGGGGAGACAAGCTCCCCGTCATGCTTTCCAGCGAGACCAAAAACCTGACTCAGGGTTTCGGCCAGCCAGTCGCGGGGCGGTCGAAATGTGACAGAAGATCCTGATCGGGGATATTCGTCAGATCCTTGCTCTCACTCTTGATCAGCTTTTTGCTGGTCGCTTTCGACAGATGCTCGCGAATATCGTGAAGCACGTGAGGTGCCGCCGCAAGTACGAGCCCTTCGAGGGCAGGGTTGTCGTTTAGTGCCGTCTCGATTTCATCTGCAATCTGTCGGGCGAACCGCTCCTTGACCTGCACTTTCGGATCCGAACGCGGCTCTTTTATCGAAGCGACATCACCCGCTGCGTCCGTCGCCTTATCGTGGGCTCCAAAGCGCTGGATTGTACGCATCTGCTGGCCATCATAGCGCAGAAAGCGTGCCTTTTCTCCATCGCAGACTGCATAAAGTACTGGGTCCTGAACGGCCATAAAACTTCTCCTGTGTTCACGAATAATGAACGCAATCTGGTAAAGGCAGTTTCTGCTTACACAGATACTTGAAGCAGGCTCAGCAGGACAAGGCCAACGCGTCACGGACCATTTGCCAGGACGCTCGGTCGGGCGCGTAAAGCAGGCCCCTTCCCGGCACCGCAGGATGGTAAGGCACATCGTTCAAACGCGCACCATAAGCCCCGGCTTCATGCATAAGCAGCCAACCCGGGCAATGATCCCACAGACACGTGCGACTGTAAGCCAGCACATGCCCGTGCCCCCCTGCCACCAGGCGATATTCATGCGCGGCGCAGCGCAAATCCCATAAACCGGTCATGGAACGCAGCGCCTGGTCGGCGCGCTCTGTGTCACCCATGGGCAGCGTACGCCAGGCAATTTTTCCGGTTACATCCTCAATACGGGAAAAAGGCCGTGCCGCCCGCATGGGACGGGTTGCCCCACAAGGGTCCTCCGTCCAGGCGCCCTCACCCATCAGGGCAAGGGCAGAACTGCCTGTGACAGGGTCATGAATGACACTCGCAACCGGCACGCCGTGCTCGAGAACCGCCATCATCACGCCAAAAACCGGCAAGCCGGCGGCATAATTGGCTGTGCCATCGATAGGATCGATGGTCACACTTAGCGGGGCTCTACCGGCTTCTTCGATCAGGGCCGGTTGGGTGCAGCATCGCTCTTCGCCAATCAGGACAGCCTCTGGCAACAGGCGCGCCAGCTCCCCCGCAATAAATTCTTCCGAGAGGATGTCCGCAATCGTCACCAGATCGGATGGGGACGATTTCGTACGTATGTCAGCTTCGGACAGACGACCAAAACGGGGCATGATGATCCGTGTCGCCGCATCACGGGCGATCACGGATAGATCCTCCAGCACCGCTCGCGTCACGGTGCGTGTCCGCACCGGTGTCATGATCGCCTCACCCTCGCTCAATCGTTCCTCCCTGGGAGAGACCGTTATCCTCCCTCAATCCACTATCAGGAGGATTTCAGGCAGATACAAGGCAATCCGGGTAGAGTTGGCCAAAGCGTGACCGGTCCTGTTCGAACAATCGGACATCGAGTGTGATCTCGGTTTCCTGGTCCAGACGTTCCAGAACCTCGCCATGCTCATAGAGCCATGCCAGCGCGGCACCGTTGCTGATATCAAGGCTCACACGTGTCAGGCTCATCGACGCCGTCATATGCTGATCGAGCATCGAATAGAGATTAGGCAGCCCCTCGCCTGTCATGGCCGATATGGCCACACAGCCGGGATGACGCGGGACAGCCTCGATACCGCCCATGAGGTCGGCCTTGTTCAGAACCTCGATGGTTCGCTCGGGCCAGTTTTCATCCAGCATGCCATCGCGCACCATGCCATCCAGCACGTTGATGACATCAGCACGCTGGGCGGCACTATCCGGGTGAGCAATATCGCGCACGTGGAGAATGATATCAGCCTCGGCCACTTCTTCGAGTGTCGCACGAAAGGCCGCAACCAGCTCGGTTGGCAATTCACTGATAAATCCGACCGTATCCGACAGAATGACCCTGCGCCCTGACGGCAGACGCAAACCCCGCATGGTCGGATCCAGCGTCGCAAAAAGCTGATCCTGCGCATGCACGGCGGAGCCGGTCAGTGCATTGAACAGCGTCGATTTGCCCGCGTTGGTGTAGCCCACCAGAGCGACCACCGGGAAGGGCACTTTCTTGCGGGCGGAGCGATGCAGGCCACGCGTGCGGCGTACCTGATCGAGATCCTTGCGCAATCTGACCAGACGCTCATCAATCATGCGACGATCAGCCTCGATCTGGGTTTCACCCGGACCGCCAAGAAAGCCGAAACCACCGCGCTGACGCTCAAGATGGGTCCATAGCCTGACGAGACGTGAGCGCTGATATTCCAGATGCGCGAGTTCGACCTGCAATACGCCCTCACGGGTCGCTGCGCGCGCGCCAAAGATATCCAGGATGAGCCCGGTGCGATCGAGCACTTTGCAGTCCAGTGCCTTCTCGAGATTGCGCTGCTGGCCGGGTGAGAGTTTGGCGTCCACGATCATGACCTTGACGTCATTCTCGTGCACCAGCTCGGCCAGTTGCTCAACCTGCCCCTTGCCGAACAGGGTCGCAGGGCGGACCGCACGAATCGCCAGAACGGCCTGCCTGACGACAACGAGACCAATGGAAGAGGTCAGCCCGACAGCCTCTTCAAGACGGGCTTCCGCAGCACGGAACTCGTCATTGGGTGTCGGGCGCGCCCAGGGTAGAATGACCGCAGCGCGTGTCGCGGGGGGTGTCGTACTTGTCGTCACTGACACGTCTTGGGGAAACTCCAGTCCTTAAAGGCTCAGTTCGCCATCCTGAGCAAAAAGCGCCAAGGGAGCGACAGGCATGATCGTGCTTACCGCATGCTTGTAGACAAGCTGGGTGTGGCCGTCACGACGCAGAATGATGGTCTCGTGATCAAATTGAGGGATGACGCCCTGCAATTTCACGCCATTGACGAGAAAAACCGTCACGGGAAGCGCATGTTCCTGCAGATGCTGGAGGAACAGGGATTGTACGGTTTCACCCTCCTGAAACTCGGCAAAGGGGGCGGTCTGGGGCGATGGGGTGGGGTTTGCTCTGGCCAAGATTGCTCTTCTTCTTTTCAGGTGTTTGCAGGGGCCCCTGTCCGGGGGGCCGGGAGACAACGCGTGAAACAGGCTCCCGGCTTTATGGCCCCTACCTTATCTTTATTGAGATAGGGTTTCCAGACTCACAAAGTCCGGTCTTCAGGTGTCACGCCAAGCTGCTTGAGCTTGCGATGAAGGGCGCTACGCTCCATCCCGACGAAATTCGCAGTACGGCTGATGTTTCCGCCAAAACGCAAGAGCTGCACCTGCAGATATTGCGTTTCAAACAGGTCGCGCGCCTCACGAAGGGGCAGCGCCATGACATCCGCGCCGGCATCGAGACGCGTCATGGAGGGGGCGCCCTGGCTGACCGTGCTGGGCAGCATATCCGCGCGAATGAGATCCTGACCATTGGGCATCATGATCAGAAGGCGCTCCATAAGGTTGCGCAGCTCCCGGATATTTCCCGGCCATTCATAGGATTGCAGCGCAGCCAGCGCATCGACCGACAGTTCGCGTGGCGCAAGGCCGGCATTCTCGGCGTAACGACGCAGGAAATGCTGCGCGAGGGACGGGATATCCTCACGACGTTCACGCAGGGAGGGCAGACGCAGCGGCACCACAGCCAGACGGTAGTAAAGGTCCTCGCGGAAGCGCCCCAAGGCAATTTCACCCTGAAGATCGCGGTTTGTGGTGGCGATCACACGCACATCCACCTTGACCCTTGTCGAACCACCCAACCGCTCGAACGTCTGGTCCTGCAACGCGCGCACGATCTTGCCCTGGGTCTCCAGCGGCATGTCCGCCACTTCGTCGAGCAGCAGCGTTCCCTTATGGGCACGCTCCAGCACGCCGGTGCGGCGCATCACACCATCGGATTGCCCCTCGATGCCAAAAAGCTCTTCCTCGAAACGGTTTGGCGCAAGCGTTGCACAGTTCAGGGCGATAAACGGCCCCGTGCCCCGGCGCGAGCGGGCATGGACCATACGCGCCGCAATTTCCTTGCCCGACCCCGCAGGGCCGGTAATCAGCACGCGTGAATTTGTGGGCGCCACACGCTCGATCTGCCCCCGCACGGCGCTGATGCCGGGGCCGTCACCGAAAAGCAGCGTCTCGTTTCCCGAGCGCAGACGCAGCTCGGCATTCTCGCGTTCAAGGCGCGCGGCTTCCAGCGCACGCTGGACAACAACAATCAGACGATCAGCCTGAAACGGCTTCTCAATGAAATCATAGGCCCCGTGCTGAAGGCTCGAAACGGCAGTCTCGATGGTGCCGTGGCCGGAAATCATGACGACCGGCAGACCCGGCTCCTCCGCCTTGATCGTCTTGAGCAGATCGATGCCATCAAGGCGCGATCCCTGCAGCCATATGTCGAGGATGACCAGCGACGGACGACGCGCCCGGAACGCCGCCAGCGCCTGATCCGAATTGGCGGCAACGCGCGTTTCATATCCCTCATCACGAAGGAGCCCCTCGATGAGAAGCCGGATATCCGGCTCGTCATCGACGATCAGGATTTCATGCTCCATGCGCATTCCTCATCAGAAGTTCACTGCTCCCTGCTCGTCTGGACCATAAGGTCGGGCTGTGCATCGGACACCTCGCGCACAGGCAGGGTGAGCGTCGAGACGGTTCCACGTCCGTCCGGTCGGTCCTCCAGCCTGATCCCACCTGTGTGATCCTCCATGATCTTCTTGACGATGGCGAGCCCCAGCCCCGTCCCTTTCGGTTTGTGCGTGATATACGGTTCCGTCAAGCGGTGGCGGTCAACAGAAGGCAAACCGATGCCGTCGTCAATGACCTGCACCATGGCTTCTCCCCCCGCAACCCCCAGAGCCACGCGTATACTTCCCTGGGTCGCCCGCCTTTCATTCCCCGCTTCGCCCTGTCGGTCCATCTGACTGGTGTCGCCCTGCTCTTCACGTTCCTTCGCCGCCATGGCCACGGCATCGGCGGCATTCTGCAGCAAATTGGTCAGGGCCTGGCCAATCAGACGTCTGTCGCAATGCACGAGAGGACCACGAGCCGGCATATCGGTCGTGTCATAGATGATCTCGGGATGAGCATTGCGCTGGAGGACCAGAGCTTCTCGCACCAGACGCGACAGATCCTCGTCCTTGAGAACGGGTTGCGGCATGCGGGCAAAAGACGAGAATTCATCCACCATACGCCCGATATCGCCAACATGACGCACGATCGTATCCACGCACTGACCAAATGTTTCCGGATCGGAACTGATCTCGCGCAGGAAGCGACGCTTCAGCCGCTCTGCCGAGAGCTGGATGGGCGTCAGCGGATTCTTGATTTCATGAGCGATGCGTCGGGCCACGTCGGCCCAGGCTGCCTTGCGCTGGGCCGCGAGAAGCGCCGTGATATCATCGAACGTGACAACATAGCCTGTCGAGTCATCGCTTCCTTGCTCACCCACCACGCGCACCAGAAGCGTGCGGCCGGATGTACCCACACTGGGGCCATCACCAAGCACAGTCCCTCTCTCAGCGACATCGATCTGGATTTCCGCGGTATGCGCCTGTCCGGGCTCTGCTCGCGCCTGATCGAGCATGGTGCCGAATTCCGGCACAACATCGCGCAGGGCCTGTCCCTTGCCACTGTCCAGGTCACGCTGGAGCAGTCTGGAGGCGGCGCGATTGGGTAATTCGATCACCTGATGCGCATCGAGACCAATCACGCCGGCCGACACACCCGAAAGCACCGTTTCGGTGAAGCGACGCCGCTCATCAATTTGCTCATAGGCTTCCATCAACTCGGTACGCTGGGTAGAAAGCTGATCGGTCATGCGGTTGAAGGCACGCGACAGGGTGCCAACCTCATCATCACGCCGGGCGTCGCGGGCCCGTGCTTCGGGCACACGCACGCTCAGATCGCCCTCGCTCACCCGTCGCGCTGCAAGGATCAGGAGCCCGAGTGGCTGGGTGATCTGTTTGGCCAGAACCAGCCCCGTCAGCATGCCGATGCTGAGCACCAGCAGGCCCAGTAGCGCAAAGATCAGCGCAAAACTCACCTGTATGGCCGAGCGATGCGCGTCGAGACGCTGATATTCCGAAACGACCGCATCGGTATGGCGCATATGCTCGAGAATCTTGGCATCGACCGGGCGTGTGATGACCAGCATCAGCCCGGAACTTGGCCCAAGGCTAACGACAGCGCGTACAGTGCGCTCATCGGGACTGTCGAGAATCGCCACGTCATTGGTGCGTGCCAGGGTCGTGGCATCCTTGGGCGGCAGGGCAAGCTGCTTGCCCTGCAGCGCCGCCAGCCCACCCGAGGCCACCACCTTGTTGGTGTAGGAATCGAACACCACGGCCTCGTTAAGGCCGCGTTCGGTGGCTTCCACATCCAGCATCATCCCAAGCTGACCCGGATCACGCATCAGATCCACGCCGTGGCGATACATCTCGTCATTATTGGCGGTGATGATGATGTTCGCGAGGGCAAAGGCCTCGGTGCGGATGTTGTCGTTATGCTCCTGCAGATAGCCTGCTGCCACGTCACGCGCTTCGGTCAGCGCCGTGTTCACCCGGTTGGAAAACCAGATCTGGATCCCGAAATGGAAGAACAGGGCTGCAAGCCCCCCGATCACCACCGTCGGGGCCACGGCGACCACGCCGAAAAGCGTAATCAGCCTGACATGGAGCCGCGCCCCTGCCAGACCGGTACGGCGCTCGGCAAGCATGCGCCCGACGCGCATGATCACCGCCGCCCCCAGAAGAAGCAGCACCACGAAATCGAGCAGAAACACGACGGATTCGATCTGGGGCCGGTAAGCAAAGGAGAGGCCACGGGCCAGAACAACAAATGTCGTGATCAGCAGAACCAGCGCCGCGCAGGCCAGAACCATTGCCGTCTTGAGACGGCTGACACGCCGTATAACCCGCAGGATGGCGGAATCATGCTCTATCTGCGATCCGCTCCCGGGCATGGGATCATCCGGGAAGGGGTCGGACACATGCGTGATTACGGGCTTGTCCCTGTCTGTCATGACCGTGTGCGCCCTGTCTCGATGCCTAAAAGCTGCAGCCGTTTACGCAGCGTATTGCGATTGATCCCCAGAAGGGCAGCCGCCCTAATCTGATTGCCCTCTGTCGCTCTGAGTACCAGGCGGAATAAAGGTCGCTCGACCTCTGCCAGCACGCGGGCATGAAGCGACCCCTGAACATCGCTTTCAAGATCGAGCATGGAGGGAAGATAACGCGCCAGAAGCCCCTGAAAAGAGGCGGCATCTGCCGTTGTGTCCACACGATGCAGCGCAGCAAGACGCGCCGCCGTCACGACCCCGCCCGCTCTGGATTGCGCAGCATGAGACAGAAGCTGGCGTATCTGGCGGAAATTACCGGGCCAGTCCTGCTGGGCCAGCCAGGCGGCGCAATCCGGATGAAAAACCGCCTCTCCGCCATTCTGTTCGGCCCAGACGGCACAAAGCGCCCCTATATCGTCGTGGCGCTCCCGCATGGCCGGAACGGTGACACAGTGCCGGCTCAAAAGGGTCGCCAGGGCCTCATCCATGCGGCGATCCTGCACAAGGCGCGCAGGCGCCCATGTACTGGTGCAGATCACCACCGGGCGTTCATTGGCCGGTTTATTGCACAACAGCAAAAGCAGACTGGCTTGCAGGCCTGGCTCCACAAGGCCGATCTCACCGATGAACAGGCACCCAGCCTGATCCGCCAGAGCCTCTTCAAAGGAAAGGCGGTCAATGACCGGCACGAAGCGCCCCGGTCGGGCAGACTGCACCCAGAGATAACGTGCAGCTCTTGTTCGGCCGCTGCCTGCCTCACCGCACAGCATGAGTGCGTCGAGCGATGGCGGGCAGGCATCAAGCCGATCTCGCAATTGTCGGACCGCTTCAGACTGCCCGTCAAAACCAAGACTGGCCGGTGCGGGATGCTTCAAGGCATGAGGCGCAACGCTTGCCGCGCCTCGGAAATCTGGCTCTGCATTTTCAGAAAGCATGCCGGGAGAGGCGCGATCGTGCGGCATCAGGAGCGCACTGACACGGTTGCGATCATCATGCGCCCGACTGGCCTGAACCGGTAGGGCAAGGCGCGGTCAGATCTTTCTCATTCAGAGAATGCAGGAGTCCAGAATACAAGGACGCATCATGATGCAGCGAACGCGTCATTCAGGCAGCTTCTTCAACCGCATCGCCGGAATCGGGGCGCTGATGCGTGGCTTCACGGTCGCGCACGACCCCGTTGGCGATCTGTTGGTCGTAAAACGCCGTGAGGTGGTCGATCACATCCTGCGCTGTATCCATCTTGTTGATGCTGGCACGAAACGCGGCTGAACCGGGAAGGCCGTGCGAGTACCAGGAGACGTGCTTGCGGGCGAGACGCAGGCCGGGACGCTCGCCGAAATGGTCCAGCATCATCCCGTAATGGCGCAGAACGATGGCTTTCTCTGTCTCGAGGTCCGGATCCGGCATGTTCTCGCCCGAACGAAGCGACTGCGCCACCTGGGCCAGAAACCACGGGCGCCCATAGCAGCCGCGACCAATCATCACACCATCCGCCCCCGAGGCCGCCAGCGCATCGCGGGCGTTCTGGATGGAAACGATATCCCCGTTGACGATCACAGGCAGGGAGACGCTTTCCTTCACCGAGCGAACGAAATGCCAGTCTGCCGTGCCGTTATAAAACATCTGGCGCGTACGCCCGTGGACGGTCACAAGGCGAATACCAACATCTTCGGCAATGCGGGCCAGACGCGGGGCATTGAGCGACTGATGATCCCACCCCATGCGCATCTTAAGCGTCACCGGCACTGAAACGGCCTTGACCGTCGCTTCCAGTAAAGCCGCAGCCTTGACCTCATCACGCATGAGCGCGGATCCGGCAGATTGCCCTACCGCCACTTTTTTCACAGGGCAGCCAAAGTTGATGTCAATCAGGTCGGCGCCCTGATCCACAGCAATCCTGGCGGCCTGCGCCATCGCCTCGGGGTCACATCCTGCCAGCTGAACGGAGTTGGGGCCGTTCTCGGCGCTGCGTGCCATACGCAGGGTGTTCTCGTTCTCACGCACCATGGCCCATGAGGCGATCATTTCCGACACCACCAGCCCGGCACCGAGATCACGCGCCAGCTGACGGAAGGGCAAATCCGTAACACCCGACATCGGCGCCAGAATAACCGGCGTTTCGATCACGACACCGCCGCCAAGATCGATCGGGCGTAGTTCAAGGCCGCGGCTCGACCCAGCCACGTCGGAAGAGGAAAGATTGCTCATGATGGGCCTAGGATACCGGCGGCCCTTGCACGAAGCAATCAGAGATCGTCTCTCGTGGCACAGAGAGTCCCTTGCACAACCCCGCCCCATCGCATCGGGATCGTTCAGCTTGCCGGGCTTGTCAGCGCTTTGGTCAGACGGGTCAGAGCACCCTCATCCGCAGGCAGGCCGAAACGCAGCAAGGTTTCATCCCATGCAAAGCGCCGCACCAGTATTCCAGCCTGCGCCAGCCTTTCCCATATCTCCTGGGCATGGGCCGTTCGCCAGAGGCTGAAAAGCAGCGTTCCTCCCACAAATGACAGGCCAGCATCATGCAAAATATGGCGCAGGATTTGCGTCTGATGCGCGAGACGCAGGCTCATCGAGTCGCGCCAGGCCGTGTCCAGCAGCGCCTCTCGCCCGATCTGGCAACCGGCTGTGTTGACGGCCCAAGGGCCCATGACTTCCCGCATGGCATGAAGCACCGGATGGGTACCCAGCAGAAAGCCAAGACGGACCCCCGCGAGACCATAGGTCTTGCCGAAAGAGCGACAGACGATCAGGGCTCTGTGCGGCAGCAGGGACGCTGCACTGACGGGTTGGAAATCGGCAAAGGCTTCGTCAATGACCAGCACCCCGTCCGCATGGCCGTGACTTTCGGCGAGAGAGGCTATCTCTCCGGCACTCAGAACGTGCCCTGTCGGATTATTGGGCGCACAGATGATTGTAACGATGTTTCGTCCCGGCATCGGCAGGGATGCACCATGCGGAATGAAGGTGATCGGCACCCCCGCTGCTGCCCACGCGGTCTCGTGCCCGCTATAGGTGGGCGTAAGGATACGAACACCCTCTACCCTTTGCTGCCGCGAGAGCAGAATGGGCAACAACCCGATCAGCATCTGCGTGCCCGGACCCGCCAGCACATGGTCTGGCGACACGCCGTAAGCCTGTGATGCGGCAAAGCGCAGCGCCTCTTCCTCCGCCGGATCAGGCAGGCGCGACAGGGCATCCGCCCCGGGCGGGGTGAACGGATAGGCGAACGGATTGATGCCGGTTGAAAGATCGATCAGGGGGGTGGGAGCCTGCGGAAAGTGACGCGCCAACGTGCTCAGCTGGCCCCCATGCGCGGGCCAGGGCGTCATGCTATGATGCCGTTCCTCATGCTTTGCGGTCATCTTGCTCCATGTTCCTTCTCCTGACCCTTTGCGCTCTCGTGACAGAGAGCGTGTTCGGGTATCCGGACGCCCTGTTTCGCCTCATTGGCCACCCGGTAACATGGATTGGCCGGCTGATCACGGCACTGGATAAGGGGCTCAATCCGCCCGTTGTCTCCTCCTGCGCGTCATCCCCCCGAGGGCAACGCTCGATCGTCGATATCCGGGCGCGTGGTTTACTGGCACTTGCCCTCATCATCGCTGTTCCGACGGGGCTTACGATCGGGGCACAGGCTCTTGCCCGTGCCGTCCTGCCCATGCCGGTCACTTTCTGCCTCGAAATCTGCGCGGCCAGTACACTAATTGCCGGGCGATCCCTTCATGATCATGTACGGGCTGTTCTGACCGGGCTGCGCGCAGCTGGCCTTGACGGTGGGCGCAAGGCGGTCGCGATGATTGTCGGACGCGACCCCGAGGCTCTCGATCTCGCCGGCGTGGTTCGCGCTGCCACGGAAAGTCTGGCCGAAAATTTCTCTGACGGTGTTGTGGCCCCTGTTTTCTGGCTGGCCGTTTTCGGTTTGCCCGGCGCAGTGGCCTACAAGGCCATCAATACGGCAGACAGCATGATCGGCCATATGACGCCGCGCCATGAGGCTTTCGGACGCGCAGCAGCGCTCTGCGATGACTGCGTGAATATCCCGGCATCCCGTCTGACCGCGCTCTGGCTCGTTCTAGCGAGTTTCGCGCCGGGCTATTCGACACGGGGTGCCCTGCGCACGGTATGGCGTGATGCCTCCCACCATCGCTCCCCCAATGCGGGATGGCCGGAAGCAGCCATGGCTGGCGCGCTGGCTTTGCGTCTGGCAGGCCCCAGGCAGTATGGTGGCACAGTCATTGCCGATTCCTGGATGGGCGATGGGAAAATGACGGCCGACACCCGCGATCTTGCCCGCGCCCTCACACTCTACCGTCTGGGGTGCCTGATACAGGGCGGCTTCCTGCTCGCCCTGTTTTGTGGAGTATGCTCATGAGCCCCCCCGCCTGTACCAGTGCGCCGGTTTTCGATCAGGATTTTCGCGACAGGCTCGACACGTTGTTTCAGTGGCGCCGCGATGTCCGCCATTTCCGGCGCGACCCTGTCCCTGAAGCGGTGCTCGACCATCTGCTGGCGGTGACCTGTGCTACTCCGTCGGTGGGACTCAGCCAGCCATGGCGTTTCATGCGCATCGACGCGCCCGAGCGCCGCGAGGCCGTGCGTCAGGAGTTCATGCTGCGCAATGCCGAGGCTCTGGCCGCGAGAAGCGCTACAGATAACACGGCCTATGCCCGCCTCAAGCTCGCAGGGCTTGAAGATGCCCCGCATCACATTGCCGTCTTCTGTGACCCCGACCCCGCTCAGGGGCGCGGTCTGGGGCGCATGACCATGCCTGAAACAGTCCAGTGGTCGGCGGTCATGGCCATTCATGGTTTCTGGCTGGCAGCGCAGGCCCATAATGTCGGGCTTGGCTGGGTGTCCATTCTCGACCCGGCGCATATGAACCCGCTTCTGGATGCCGATCCGCACTGGCAGTTCATGGCCTATCTCTGCGTAGGCTATCCCGAGGAGGAGCACAGCACCCCCGAGCTGGAAAGACGCGGCTGGGAGCAGCGCTCAGGCGATCGTCATCGCTGGATCCTGCGCTGAGCCCCGCCCCTCTGGGCGACTGACCGCCCCACGCTGCCCCCCCCCTTCAATCGGGAAAGGGCAGCCCATGGGCGGCGCAGCTCATCCAGTCGATGAACAGACGCACCGCCGCCGAGCGCTGTTTTGTCGGGTAGGCATAAGCCAGGATATCCCCGCTCTGGGCTGACCACTCAGGCAGGATCTTGACCAGCTGAGATGCGACGCTCGGATGATCGTAAAGAAAATCCGGCAGGACCGAATAGCCTTGCCCGGCCATCAGACTCTCGAGAATCAGGTTGATTGGCCCCAGCGACAGGTAAGGGCTCGATCCCAGACCGCGGGGCTCACCCCCGGCAGACAGGCGCCATCCATCCCGCCCGGGATCATCGACATAGCCAATGAACGGCAAAAGGGCGAGCTGATCGAAACTCTCCACCGGGCCGTACTGATCCATAAAGCCACGCCCCGCCACCAGATGCCGCTCATACCCCCCGATCCGTCGCACATGCAGTGAAGGATCGTCGAAGGGCCGGGTGCGTATCGCCACATCGAACCACGTCATCTTGGCCTCGGACACATCATCGCCCAGCGCAAAACTGATCTGACATGACGGATATCGTGCGGCGAAGGCATGAACCACCGGCAGGACGACATATCGCCCATAGGCGGCATTGGCGAGGATATGGAGTTTGCCCTGGGGAATGGAGCCATGATTCTGCGTATCGAGAAAAGCTGTCTCGATAGCCTCTACACCCGAATTGCAGCGCCGGTAGAACACCTCGCCAGCCCGGGTCGGGAGAATCTGTTTTGACGTTCTGATCAGCAGATCGGTCTGCAGAAAGGCCTCAAGTTCGATAATCGCCTTGCTTATAACGCTTTTTGACACGCCAAGCGTCCGGGCCGCACCGGAGATCGACCCCGCCTCAACCACCGATATAAAGTAAACCATGCCATTGAAATTTATCTTTTTTCTCATGGATTCCCTCAGGCATCGTTCTAAAAAACCGCACGATCCGTCGCAAAATTTTTCCTTGTTTTTACACAGCATTTCAGCCGATGCTCAGGATCGTAAAAACACGATGAAACTTCAGATACTCAACAGTCTTATTCGTTACACATCGTTAAATACGCCGAACGAACCAAATAGGTAACACCGCCTTTACGAATGTCTCTCTAGAAAACGCGGCCCACGATAAAAAACAAGACCGGAGATTGAGATGCACAGATTTAACCCACCCTCGACATTGCATAATGAAACTGTGAACAGCTGGAATAATTCCTTGGGGAATGCCGCATTCGTTCGCAATTTTTCTGACTCTCACCACGAGTATTATGAGTCGAAGATGGTATTCGATGGCGCTTCGCACGCGCTTGACGATGACAGCGAAACCCATTGCGCCGTGAATGACGGTCTGGACGACGCCATTTCTTTCCTCGGCACGGACACAGGGCTTCTCGACAACGCGCAGAACGATCCTGTATCGATCCGAGTTGTCTGGAACCTGCTCGAGAATGTCTCGCGGGTTTACCTCCCCAAGGTTTCCGCTGCCAGCGCCGATGAGACGGTTTGCCTCTCGGTCAAGGGCGATCCCTATTCAGTGCGCGAGAACGGCGTCATGCTCGACGCGCTGAACTACGTGCGCATGCTGTTTTCCGAAACGGCACGGGCCGTGCCCGCTTTCTGAATTCCGGTTTTCTGCATCTCATGGCCCGTGCCGGACGGGCCACCGGTAGCGCGTTCCGGCTTCATACCGGCGTGCAACCTGAAAAAGCGCCCCGTAAGCCATCCGTCAGATCGACAAGAGACGATCGATCGCGACATGCTCCTCAAGATGATCCGCTAGTGCATCGAGCACCGTCTCGATACGGGCCCTGTTATCGAACGGGGAGGATCCAGCGCCAAGCCATGACAGGAATGTAGCGCGCGCTGCTGCCTGATCGAACAGGCCATGCAGATAAGTGCCACGAACACGGCCATCCTCAGAACAGGCACCATCCAGCCGCCCATCGGCAAAGCATAATACGGGCCGCGACAGGGCTGGCCCCTGTGTAATCCCGGCATGAATCTCGTAACCTGAAACTGCGGCACCTGACGGCAGAAGATGGCCGCCTGTCTGACGCACGGTCTTGCCTGGCATCAGACTGGTCTCGATATCGAGATATCCAAGCCCCTCGCGGGTTTGAGGTGCGCCCTCCAGACCGTGCGGGTCACTCACGCTGCGCCCAAGCATCTGGTACCCGCCACAGATCCCCAGAATACGACCACCACGCCGATGATGCGCTGCGAGATCGATATCCCAGCCCTGCCCCCGGAAAAAATTCAGATCGGCAATCGTCGCCTTCGATCCCGGCAGAATGACCAGATCGCAGACAGGCAGTGCCTCACCCGGCGGCACGAAGACCAGCGACAGCGCTGGCTCGGCGCGCAGGGCATCCATATCATCGAAATTGGCAATCATAGGCATGAGCGGCACCGCGACACGCCACGTACCTGCCCCCTGCCAGCCGGTGGGCAGATCGCCCGTATCCTCTGGAGGCAATTCGCGCATCGCAGGGAAAAACGGGACCAGACCGCAGGGTGTCCAGCCGGTATGCTCAGCAATGAAACTCATGCCACTAGCAAACAGGCTGGCATCGCCACGCATACGATTGACGATGAACCCCTTGATGCGTGCGGCATCCGAGGGCGGCAGAACCGTGCGCGTTCCAACCAGGCTGGCAATGACGCCTCCACGGTCGATATCGCCTATCAGGATCACGGGGAGATCGGCCGCCTCGGCAAACCCCATATTCGCGATGTCATTGGCGCGCAGATTGACCTCTGAGGCTGATCCCGCCCCTTCGACAAGCACAATATCCGCCTGAGCTTGCAGGTGATGGAAGCTCTCAAGCACGGCAGGCATCAGAAGAGGCTTTACCGCCTGATACTCACGCGCCTTGCGCTGCCCCCATATCTTCCCTTGAAGGATGATCTGCGATCCATGCTCTGATTGCGGCTTGAGCAGGACCGGGTTCATGTGCACGCATGGCGCCACCCCGCAGGCCAACGCCTGAAGCGCCTGGGCACGGCCGATTTCGCCACCATCTGGCGTTACGGCAGCATTGTTGGACATGTTCTGGGGCTTGAAGGGCCGTACACGCAGCCCGCGCCGGGTCAACGCCCGAGCCAGACCAGCCACCAGAACAGATTTACCGACATTGGAGCCCGTTCCCTGAAACATCAGGGCGCGAGGGCTCAAAATTCGAAACCCTGCTGGGCTTTTACACCATCACGGAAATGGTGTTTCACCAGGGTCATCTCAGTGACCAGATCGGCAGCCTCGATCAACCATGCCGGAGCATTGCGCCCGGTAATGACAACATGCTGATGGGCGGGGCGGCTGCCCAGACCTGCCAGCACCGTGGCCTCGTCGAGATAGCCATAGCGCAACGCGATATTCAGCTCATCCAGCACCACCAACGCCACATCCTCGCGTGCCAGCGCCACACAGGCCTGCTCCCAGGCCCGCTGGCAGGCGGCAATGTCCCGCTCACGGTCCTGCGTCTCCCAGGTGAATCCCTCCCCCAGTGCATGGAACTGGGCCAGATCGCCAAAGCGGGCGAGTGCCCGCCTTTCGCCTGTATCCCATGCCCCCTTGATGAACTGCACGACAACCACCTTGCGCTCATAGCCAAGCATACGCAGGGCAAGGCCGAAGGCTGCTGTGGATTTGCCTTTACCGGGGCCGGTATGAACCGCGATCAACCCTTTCTCGATCGTCTTTTCAGCCACCTCACGATCCTGCACCTCCTTGCGGCGCTGCATTTTCGTGCGGTGACGATCGCGTTCGGCCTCCGAAGGATCCCCCTCAGGGGTGGCGGGCATGTCACTCATCGCATTCGTCTCCAGACACATCATCTTCAGGGAGTAGCCGCCGGAAGGAGGCCACATGCATGGTCATTTCATTTCGAGCGCACAGCCTGCCGCGACAAACAGGACGCGCTGCGCCCGCAGGGCCAGTTTCTGGTGCAGCAGCCCTGCCTCATCCCTGAACCGTCGTGCTAGGGCGTTTTCAGGCACGATGCCGAGCCCGACCTCATTGCCGACCAGCACCGTCAGGGCGCTGCGCCTGTCCAGCGCATCAAGCAGGGTTTCGGTCGCCTGTTCAATATCGCGCTCTTCGAGAATTAAATTGGTGAGCCACAAGGTCAGGCAATCCACAAGCGCCGGTTCGGGCCCGTCCAGCGCCGTGGCCAGATCGAGGGGGGCCTCGAACGTTTCCCAACCGGCGCCGCGTTGTGCCTGATGCAGGGCAATGCGGGAGCGCATTTCATCATCCCAGGCACGCCCCGTCGCGATATAGCGCCACGGCCCCGGTTCCGCCGTTACGAGCGCTTCGGCATGGCGGCTCTTGCCGGATCGGGCACCACCCAGAACAAGTATGGTTTTCATGACCGCTCCCCCCTTGCAGAACCGCGCTTATCCCAACACAAAGGCGCCATGTCACCTTTCTGCTCTCTCGAAACCCTCCGGAACGCGTGCGAAACCCTGCCGGAACCCGATGCTGCGGCACAAGACGCCATCAGGGAGCGAGAGGCACGGCTGACAAAACCCGCGGGCAGCCTTGGGCGTCTCGAAACCCTCGTTTCCTGGTTCGGCGCCTGGCGCCCCCTGCAAATCAATCAGGCAGCCATCTGCCTTTTTGCCGGTAATCACGGCGTTCTGGCGCAGGGCGTCTCGGCCTGGCCGGCCAGCGTGACCACTGCCATGATCAGCAATTTCAGACAGGGTGGAGCCGCCATCAACCAATTGGCCCGTCAGGCCGGTGCGTCGCTTCACGTCGTGCCCGTGGGGGACCTCACCCCCAGCGCGGACCTGACATGCGCACCGGCCCTCACGACAGAGGCTTTCCTTAAGGCCGTTTCAACAGGGTATGACGCCGTCCCGGCACAATGCGATCTGCTCGCCCTTGGTGAAATGGGTGTGGGCAATACCACCGCAGCATCGGCGCTGGCCGCTGCCCTGTTTGGCGGCGATGGCGCAACATGGGCAGGTCGCGGCGCAGGGCTGGATGACGACGGTATCGCGCGCAAGGCCAGCGCCATCGATACGGCGCTGGCCCTGCATGGTCGTGAACACCCGCCTCTGGAACTCGCGCGACGCTATGGCGGATGGGAACTGGCCGCCCTGCTGGGGGCCACGCTGGCCGCCCGTCACCGGCGCATACCTGTCGTGCTGGATGGCTTTGTCGTGACGGCTTCGGTCGCGCCTCTGGCGCTGATGCATCCATCAGGCCTGTCTCACACCGTGCTGGGCCATTGCTCGGGCGAGCAGGGCCATAGCCGTCTTTCCGCACATCTCGATCTTGAGCCATTGCTCGATCTGGGGCTGCGCCTTGGAGAGGGGTCCGGGGCCGCTCTGGCCATCCCGCTTGTGCGAGCGGCCCTCGCCTGCCACAATGGCATGGCAAGTTTTGATGATATTGCCGTTCTTGATGAGAATAATCGATCAATAAAGAGCTAGATGCCTATCATTCGCGCAGATTTCGCTGCGGGTCTCAGCCTGCTGACACGCCTGCCAACAGGCTGGCTTCTTGCCCCTGGCAGGAAGATAGACCTGACACGGTCCAGCTGGTGCTGGCCTCTGATCGGGGGTGCCATCGGTGCGCTTACCGGCACGGTGATGGTGCTGTGCATACGCCTTGGCATGCCAGCCATCGTTGCCACGGGCTGGGCCATCGCCTTCCAGCTTTTCCTGACAGGCGCCCTTCATGAGGATGGGTTTGCCGATACAGTGGATGGGTTTTTCGGCGGCCGCACGCCAGAGCGCAGGCTTGAAATCATGCGCGACAGCCGGATCGGCAGTTATGGTGGGCTCGCCCTGAGCCTGCTGATGCTGCTGCGGGCTGGCACCATGACAACCCTTGCCACCCAGCCGATCCATATCATCTCGATTCTGGCGACAGCCGGCGCCTTCTCACGTCTGTCGCTCATGCTGCCCCTGCTCTGGCTGCGTCCTGCCCGAGCCGATGGGCTGGCCCATGAGCTGCGCCATCTGCCAGCGCGTGGCCTGCTGATTGCCATGATCCTGACCGCCCTGATCGCCAGCTCGCTTTCCGTACTTGGCGCGCTATCTCTTTTTCTCGTGGCCTGTCTGGCCACACTTGGCCTGTGCAGCGTCGCCTATCGCCTGATTGGCGGCTACACGGGCGACGTGCTGGGGGCGACAGCCATCATCACCGAGCTTGTGGTTCTGACGGGGGCCAGCCTGCACGGGTTCGACAAGCTGCCCCTGTAGAGGTCAGGGCCTCTCACTCCGCGCAGAGTTAAAAGGCCCGAACGCTGTCAGTCGAGTACGGCGCAGGCGATACGCGCACCGGCGCCACCGATCGGCTGGGTCGTATAATCATCGGGGCTGGTGTGGATGATCAGTGCCGCACCATCAGCATCCTTGAGTGCGGGCCGCTCGCCTGCACCATGCAGCGAAACAAGCGTCGAATACAGCTCGACAGTCGCCGTGCCATCGGGCGCCACATAAAGATTGGGCAGATCACCGGCATCATTCGCGTTTGGCGTAAGCAGACCATGCACGACAGGCGTCACTGCATGAACATGACCACCCGCGCTGGTGAATTTCGGTGGGGTGCAGCTGCCTTTCTCATGGAAATGCATGCCATGCCAGCCAGGCGCCAGACCCTGGGCCGTGATACGCAGCAGAACACCCCGCGGGGCTTCGGTCACGCTGACCGTTCCATGCGCCTTGCCGTCCGTGCCCAGCAATGTGCCCTTGGCACTGTCTGCCGCCTGCGCCCGTGACAGAACGGCAGGGGAGAGAGCGATGACCGCGCCCCCCAGAAGAAAAACAGAAAGCATCTTGTTCATGGCATGACGCATGAGATCTGACCTCGACGTTGAAGAGAACGCTGCTGCTCCGAAACGGATGACAGCCAGGAAAGGTTCTGGGCGGGAAACAGAAAGCTTGCCTGAGTTGAGACCGCTTCGCAACATACCGTCTTGACGCATCGTCCCGGTTATTCCCGGTCCAGAACCGTGCGCCACGCTTGTGCCGCCCGCGTTCCTGCCCGAAACTGGTTTCGCTCACCCCCTGGCACAAAGAGGCAACGCCATGCTCGAACTCAGGCCCAATTGTGAATGCTGCGACGCGGATCTCTCCCCCGCTGCGAACGATGCCATGATCTGCTCTTTCGAGTGCACATTCTGCGTGCGCTGCGCCACCGATCACCTCAAGGGCGTATGTCCCAGTTGCAGCGGTGATCTGGTGCCCCGCCCTGTTCGGCCATCACGCTTTCTGGCCTCCAGCCCCGCCTCGACGCGCCGTGTGTTACGGGAGCAACCCTGCCCCGGCCTTTGAGCCGTTCCTGAAGTCGTTTTTAAACCGGAATTTTCTAACACCCTGCGTGTCGATGCTCTAGCCTCAGGCCATGCGTATGCCGTGAGCCTTGCCAGCATGGTGCTGACAGTTCATGGCGCACCCGAAGGCACACGAGGCTGATTGGTCATGGCAGACAAGGCTTCCAGCCCCTCCTCCGGTGCGTGGCGCTGGCTTGGTGTGGTGTCTCTTCCCTGCCTTCTGGCCCTCGGCTTCGCTGTCGCTGGCGGGTGGTTGAGCCCCCACAGGGTCACACAGAACACACTGCTCGGCGCCTTGCAGAGTGTGGCCGGCCATCATCCGGGCTTTCGGCGCAACCATGCCAAGGGTGTCTGTGTCACCGGGTGGTTCGAGGGCAATGGTGCCGCCGCCACCTATTCCACAGCCCCCTTCTTCGAGGCAGGTCGCGTGCCGGTCATCGGGCGCTTCGCTCTTGCCGGTGGCATGCCCTATCAGGGTGACGCACCGGGCAAGGTGCGCTCGCTGGCGCTGAGTCTGGAAGCACCGAACGGGCAGGAATGGCGCATGGGCGTCAATGACATCCCTGTCTTTCCGGTTCGCACACCGGCGGAGTTCCAGTCACTCCAGATCGCTGTTCGCCCCGACCCGGCCACGGGCAAGCCGGACCCAGCGCGCGTGCAGGCTTTCAAAGCGTCCCATCCGTGGCTCGCTGAAGCCGGCGCGGCGCTGGCCAAAAGGCCGATTACCCCCGGATTTGAAAATGATCGCTATAACAGCCTCGATTCCTTTCTGCTGCACGATGCCAAGGGGGGCACGACCCCTATGCGCTTCGCCCTGCGCCCCACGGAAAATGTCGTAACCATCCCCCTGACAGGCGATGACGCCCTATTCGAGCAGCTTGCCGCGGCCATGAGTGCCCACCCCCTGCGCTGGACACTGGTGCTTACCCTTGCCGGTCAGGGCGATGCCATCAATGACCCGAGCAGGGCCTGGTCTGCGCAGGACAGGCAGATCGAGGCTGGCACCCTGACGCTTGACAGGATCGAGAGCGAGGAGACCGGCCCCTGCACCGGCATCACCTATGACCCGTTGATCCTGCCGCAGGGGATAAGCGCCTCGGACGATCCGGTTCTTCAGGCCCGTTCAGCGGCCTATATGCGCTCTTTTGCCGAACGGTCACGCGAGCCCGTGCCTCAGCCTGCCGTCACACCCACGACGCTTGAGCAGAAGATGCCGGAGAAAGCATCATGAGCCCTCACCCTGTTTTCAGCCTGACATCGCGCCTGCTGCACTGGCTGATGGCTGTACTGATTCTGATCATGATCTTTGCCGGTCTGTTCATGGCCTCCGGTGTAGGGCCGCACTACCACAGCCTTGTGTCGTTTCACCGCCCGCTGGGCATGGCCATTCTGCTTCTGGCTGTCCTGAGGTTGCTCAACCGCTGGCTGAACCCGCCTCCTGCCCTGCCCGCCGATCTGCCGAATCTCATGGCACTCATGGCCCAAGCGTCGCACTGGGCGCTTTACACCCTCATGATCGGGTTACCTCTGGTCGGCTGGGCCATGCTCTCGGCGGGCGGTTACCCAATCCCGCTTTTGGGCCACAGCTTTCTTCTGCCCCCGATCCTGCCGCATGATGCAGCGCTCTGGGGCTGGCTACGCCTTGCCCATACCATACTGGCCTTCTGTCTTTTCGGGCTCATCCTGGCTCATAGCGGGGCGGCGCTTTTTCATTTCCTGATCAGGCGCGACAGGGTGTTCCAGAGCATGACGGGGCAGGATCACGAGATCTGACATCGGCGCCTTCCCGTGCCCTCTTGCAAAGCCGCGGGGCAATGGTTCATGGGAGGCAAAACATCTCCGGATCCTCCTGCCATGCCGCGTGTCCCTTCCCCCGCCTATGGTCTCGCCCTTGCCCTGCTGGCGTGGCAGCCCCGCCCTGCTCTGGCCAGTGAGACAACCGACAGGGCTCTTAGTGTCAGCCGGGTCGATACACTCTGTGCGGCCGTGCAGCAGAGTGCGCCCCCTGCGAGCGACCGGCCGGATCCGGCGCAACGCGAGGCGTTGAGGGGATGTGACAGCGAGGCCCTGTATTTTGGTATCGGCATGAAGGCCGATCCCGTCAGGGCGCGACTCTGTGCCTTTACCGAACAGTCCCGGGAATCATCCCGGGTCGTGTGGGGTTATACAGGCAGCCATCTGCTGATGATGATCTATGCCAATGGCGAGGGGACCGCCCGCAACATTGCCTATGCGCAGAATCTGGCCTGTTCCACCTCTTTTGCCCCGGCGGAGCGCGACCTGCGAGTGTTGCATCTGCAGGCCATATCCGAAGGCACGGACAAGGCCCCTTTCGATTACTGCCATGACGCCACGGCGGGCGTTACGGGCGGCTATTGCGCAGCCCATCAGGCAAGGATCGCGAGCGAAGCCGAGGACCGAAAAATCCGGGATTTTGCGTCCAGCCTCCCTCACTCTGCCCACCCGGCATTTTCCGCGCTCGTGGCGCAACAGAAACTCTGGGGAGACGCCCGCGCCGCCAACGAGACAGATCTCTCAGGCACGCTGCGCGCGGCTTTCGTGATACAGGAGCGCATGCTGCAACTGCGCGACTTCACCCAGATGCTGGCGCGCCTCGGGCATAGGCCCCTGCCGCCTCTCGGCAGCGCCCAACTCAATACCGCCAATACGCGCATGCAAGCGGCCTTGAAACGCCTCGCTGGCCATCAGAACATTGGCGGCACAACCATCAACTCAAGCGACATCGAAAAGGCCCAGAGCGCTTTTCTGACCTATCGGCAGGCATGGGGCAGTTTCGCCGCCGTAGCTTATCCTCACTGGGGGCGTGACGCCGCCGAAGCCTGGGTCACGATGAAACGGGCCGACATGCTGGAGCATCTTGCCGCCTTGCTGGATTGAAGAGCGCAGGCAGCGGAAGAACTGGTGCCAACTCAGCAACAGGCTCCCGGATATGAAAAAAGCGGCCGGGTGGCCGCTTTCTCCCATTTCAGTCCGGCTGAAACGCTTAGTCAACCAGCTGGAAAGACAGACCCTGACCGCCAGCGGCGAGATGCGCCCCGCGTGTTGCGGTCGTGATCTTGATCTTCACGCCATTGCTGTTGCTCAGAATAGCGCCACCGATCCCACGATCCAGCGTCGCGTCGCCGTTCAGAGCGCCGTAACCACCATCGAAATCGTGCAGGTTCTTCAGGTTATAGACGACACCCGTTGCCTCGATTTTCGAGAAACCGACAGCAGCAATATTGCCACCCGAAATCTTGAAGCGATAGGTCTTGTGACCATAGGTCAGCGTGCCCTGGCCCCAGGTATAGCCAATGCCCACATCGGCGGATTTCGCCATCAGGGTGATGTGGCCAACGGGGGTGCCCAGTGCATCAGGTGCCTTGGGATCTGCATGCGCTACCGGCATGACGGCCAGAGCCGCAGCGGCAAAGGTCGAAGCAGCAAGGGCACGGCGGGTAAATGAGCGCATTGTTATTGTTCCTCTCAGAAAGGGAATGCGTTGCGGTTCGTTAACTCCCTGCATCGCTTTTCGTTCCCGCCCCGCCTGCATGATCGCGAGGCGTTGACCTCAAGGCGGGCCAACCCGGCACAAAGGGCGCGCGGGGGATGGTTCAGTCGCGCTGCGGCGGGGCCATGAAATCCGGCTCGATGGCATTAGGCACATTGTCACGCAGGATGGTCTCGATCTTGGCCTTGTCCTGATCGCTCAGTGACCAGCCATAGGCCTCGGCCACACCATCAATCTGCTCGGGCTTGCGTGCGCCCCAAAGCGCCACAGTCGGTCCCTGATCGAGCACCCAGCGGATGGCCAGCGCCAGCATGGATTTGTCGTGACGCGCGGCAATGGCCTTCAGCGCCTCGACAGCAGCGAGGTAACACCCGAATACCGGCTGCTGGAATTTCGGATCGCTGCTGCGCAAGTCATCCTTGGGGAAATGCGTTTCAGACGTCATCTTGCCCGCCAGGAGGCCGCGACAAAGCGGACCATAAGCCATCACGATTGCGTCATGAGCCTTTGCGTAAGGCAGGATGTCGCGCTCGGTGGTGACGCGCTCGAACAGGTTGTAGGGCGGCTGGATGGTGCTGATCGGGGTGATGGCCCCGAACCGGTCCATATCATCAACCGAAAAATTACTGACCCCGATGGCACGGATCTTGCCTTCGCGGCGAAGCTTTTCCAGCTCATGGGCTGTTTCCTCAACCGGGGTCTTGCCGTCGGGCCAGTGCACCTGCTCCAGATCGATCACATCGGTCCCAAGGCGTCGCAGGGAGTCTTCCACCTCCTTGCGGATGCGCTCGGGACGGCTGTCACGATAGACTTTCTGATCATCTGTCCAGGCCAGACCAAGCTTTGTGGCCAGCACGACCTTGTCGCGTCGACCGCCCTCCAGCGCCCGACCGATTACCTCCTCGCTGTGGCCAAAACCGTAAACCGGCGCTGTATCGATGAAGTTGATGCCGTTATCGATCGCCTTGTGAATGGTGCGTATGGCGTTGTCGTCATCGGGGCCACCCCACATCCAGCCGCCAATCGCCCATGTTCCCAGGGCAATGCGGGTTACAGGCTTGTCGATATTCCTGATGCTGATCGTGTCGGCTGTCATGAGGGGTTTCTCCATTCGTGTGAGGTCACATGCTGTTTCATACGGTGGAGAACCGTGTTCGTTGCCTCACTTGCGCCTGATGCGCCGAGCGGGCATCACCGCAGATCATGACACGCCGCGCCCGCCTTACTTCCGTGCTTGATCGCCTTGGTTTCGGGGCGACGCTGCTTCTGCCTGTCTTTCTGACTCATGGCAGGCTGTTTTCAGAGATCATGATGGACCTGCTGGCCGTCGGCCTGCTGGCGCGATCGGCGCTGGGGCTTGGCTGGGGCTGGGGTCGGCAGTTCTGGGTCCGTGTGGCCCTGCTGTGGTGGGGTTGGCAGATTGTTTGCTCCCTGCCCCATATCGGCATTGGCTCGTCGCAGGCGCTCACGCAATCCATTCTCGCCATACGGTTTCCCCTCATGGCGGCAGCCCTTCAGGTCTGGACGCTGCGCGATGAGCCATCACGGACGACAATGCGCTGGGTTCTGGTCACCTGTTGCGGATATTTCGTGCTGCAATTTCTGGTGCAGGCCATCTTCGGGCATAATCTCTTCGGCTACCCGCGTTATATCGACGGGACGCTGACCGGACCCTATGCCCATCCCAGAGCGGCAGCGCCTTTCTCCCGTCTGGTACTGCCGGTCATGATGCTGGGCTGCGCCTGGCTGATGGCCCGTCCCGGAAAGGCACCTGCCACAGGCACCCCGGCAATGCGCGATGGCAATCTGCACAGGACATCCCTCCCCGTCTTCATGGCCATGAGTGGGCTCGCTGTTGTTGTGCTGGGGATTATGGTCCTGGCCGGGCAGCGTATTCCCATGGCGCTTACCGCGCTCGGGATCGGCATTTGTGCCCTGTTCTATCGCCCTTTGCGCCCTGCTGCCCTGGTCGGAGCCCTCAGCCTGCCCGTTCTGGTCTTGCTGGTGCGCGTCCTCGCGCCTCAGGCCTTTCAACATCTCATCGTTCTGGCCGCTCATCAGCTCTCGCATTTCTGGGAGTCGCATTACGGTCTGGTCTTTACCCGTGCGATTGTCATTGCGCAGGCCCATCCCGTCACCGGGCTCGGTTACGACGCCTTCCGTCATGCCTGCGCCAATCCGGCCTATTTGCATGGTCTGCCCTGGCTCAGCACAGCCAGCGATGGCGGCGGCACGAGCATCTGCGTCCAGCATGCGCATAATCACTATCTGCAGGCGCTGACCAATGCCGGACTACCGGGGCTCTTCCTGTTCGGTGGGCTGGTTTTTGCATGCCTGCGCGCACTCTGGCCTGTGCAAGGGGCTCATCATGCCTGGCGCATCGGCCTGTTCGCGGCCTTCTTCGTTCAGGAATGGCCCTTTGCCTCAGCCAGCGACTTCCTCAACCTGCCTCTTGGCGGATGGGCCTTCATGCTGCTTGGCGTCGGACTGGCCGAGGCCGCGGCCCTGGGGGCCCCGACCTTGGGGGCCGCCTCTGTTCCTCGCGACAAGGCAACCCTATATGCTGTGCCGAACGTAACCTCTCGCTAAGACCCGGAGTGCCGATGTCCGAGACCAAGATCCCCGTCACCGTTCTCACCGGCTTTCTCGGTGCCGGGAAAACCACGCTGCTCAACCATATTCTCTCGAGCGAGCACGGGCGCAAATATGCCGTGCTCGTCAATGAGTTCGGCGAACTGGGCGTCGATGGCGATCTGGTGGTCGATGCGGATGAAGAGGTGTTCGAGACCAATAACGGGTGCATCTGCTGTACCGTACGCGGCGATCTGATCCGTATCCTCGGCAGCCTGCTGCGTCGTCGTGGCAAGTTTGACGGTATCATCGTCGAGACCACCGGTCTTGCCGATCCGGCCCCCGTGGCCCAAACCTTTTTCGTGGACGAAAACCTGCGCGAGAAATCACGCCTCGACGCCGTCGTGACCGTGGTCGACGCCTATAACGTCATCCAGACGCTGGACGAAAGCCCCGAGGCGATCCGTCAGGTGGCGTTTGCGGATGTGATCATTCTCAACAAGACCGATCTCGTGGATGAAGCCGGGCTTGAGGCCATCGAGGCGCGTCTGCGCGGGATCAATGCCAGCGTGCAGATCCATCGTGCCCAGCACAGCGCCGTGGCACTCAGCACTGTGCTCGATCAGGGCGGGTTCGACCTCGAACGCGCGCTGGAAACCATGCCGGACTTCCTTGAGAACAACGAGCACTCGCATGAGGAGGGCGTTACCAGCATGTCCTTCGCCGTCGAGGAGCCGCTTGACGAACAGCGCTTCCAGGCGTGGATCGGCGCGATCCTTCAGGAACAGGGCGCGGATATCCTGCGGTCCAAGGGCATCATGCATTTTGCGGGCAAGGATGAGCGCTTTGCGTTCCAGGCCGTGCACATGATGGCCGATGGCGACTATATCGGCAAAGGCAAGGAGGGCGAGAGCAAGGAATCGCGCATCGTCTTCATCGGTCGCAACCTCAACCGTCCGCAGCTTCGTCGTGGCTTTGAAAGCTGCCGCGCATGAACGAGATGACTGAACTCCTCGCCACACGCGGCGCGGAAAAGACCATTGGTTCGCCCGTTACCGTCGCCGCCTGTGCCCGCGATGGCCAGACCTTCGCGCTCGGCACGGTCGAAGGCGAGATCTTCCTAATCCCTGTTGCCGGGATCAAACATCCTGAAACATGGCAGCGCATCGAGGCTCATGACGGTGCCGTGCTCTGCCTCGCTGCCGATACCGGCAAAACAGGTTTCGTCAGCGGTGGCGAAGATAACCGCCTGTGCCGCACCCTGCCCGATGGCACGGTAACCGAACTGCACAAGGGCCGCCGCTGGGTGGATTGCGTGGCCACGACCCCTGACCATCTGGCCTTTTCGACCGGCAAGCAGCTTGAGATCCGCGACGCCTCTGGCGGGACGACCCTCAAGACACTTGAACACCCCTCGACCGTTACCGGCATCGTTTTTGACGCCAAGGGCAAGCGTGTCGCCGCGTCGCATTATAACGGCGTGTCGATGTGGTTTGTTGGCGCGAAAGTGGACACGGTTCGCCCCCTCGAATGGAAGGGCAGTCACACCACCCTCGCCATTCATCCGGCTGGCGAGGCCCTCGTGACCGCGATGCAGGAAAACGACCTGCATGGCTGGCGCCTGTCTGACAGCCATAACATGCGCATGAGCGGCTACCCCAAGCGCGTGACCTCGCTCTCCTTTACCCGTAGCGGGCGCTGGCTCGCGACCTCAGGCGCCGATGCCATCGTGCTCTGGCCTTTCTTCGGCGGCGGCCCGATGGGCAAACCCCCAACCGAGCTTGCGCGCCTGCCCGGCGTGTTCTGCTCGGCCGTTGCAGCCCACCCCAAAAACGATATCATTGCCGCAGGCTTTGAAGACGGCTCGGTTCTTCTCGCCGAACTCGGCTCCGAGCGTGTTCTGCCCATCTGCCTTGGCAAACGTGGCAAGGTAACCGGCCTGGTCTTTTCCCCGCTGGGTGGTGTGATGGTGTTCGGCACGGATGACGGCGTGATTGCCGCCATTGATCTTTCCTCGGCTGGGTAGGTCTTTCATGGGGCTTTGCCCCATCCCCCACCAAAGGACACGCGTCCTTTGGAAACCTGTCAGTCGAACAGAATCAAAGGGGGATGTCTGTGCCCGAAAGGCGAGGCATGCCCCTGAGAACTAAAGGCCGAGTTCGCTCAATGACAGATGATCATCCGGGCGACGGCCCTGCGGCCAGTGGAACAGCCGATCAGCGCTACTGATGGCAAGATCATTGATCGACGCCATACGCTGCGCCATCAGGCCTTGTGCGTCGAAAACCCAGTTTTCGTTCCCGTAGGAGCGAAACCACTGGCCCGATGCATCATGCCACTCATAGGCAAAGCGCACGGCAATACGGTCATCCTGATACGCAAAGAGCTCCTTGATCAGCCGGTAATTTTGCTCGGCGGCCCATTTGCGTTCAAGGAACGCGACAATTGCCGGGCGACCCTGCAGGAACTCATTGCGATTGCGCCACCGGCTCTCGACACTATAGGCCAGTGAGACCTGAGACGGGTTGCGGCTGTTCCATGCATCCTCGGCACGACGTACCTTCAGCTGCGCCGTTTCCGCGGTGAAGGGGGGAACCAGAGCCACAAGGTCTTTGGTCATGAACTTACCTTCCTGAACGCCCCCGCCTGCACAACAGTGAATATCGCCGTCGTCAGGCACGCCAGATCCTCTGGAGTGATCGTGAAGGCTGGTGTGAGATAGATGATATTGCGAAACGGCCTGACCCAGACGCCACATGCAACAAGCGCAGCCTTGAGCCCGGCCATATCCTCGATCGCTTCAAGCTCGACCACACCGATCGCCCCCAGCACGCGCACATCGCGCACGCCAGACAGAGCGCGACAGGGCTCCAGCTGGTCACGCAGCATCGTCGAAAGCGCGGCGACCTGAGCCAGACGCGGCTCGCGCTCGAAAAGATCGAGCGAGGCACAGGCGGCGGCGCAGGCCAGTGCATTGGCCATGAAAGTTGGACCATGCATGAGCGCGGCCATGGGTGAGTCGGACAAAAACGCCTCATAGACATGGCGGCGCGCAACGGTTGCCGCCAAAGCCATTGTGCCACCGGTCAGGGCTTTGGAGAGGGTGATGATATCGGGCACAATCCCGGCTTGCTCGCAGGCAAACATGGTGCCTGTGCGCCCGAAACCCGTGAAAATCTCATCGAGTATCAGCAACACGCCATGTTTGTCGGCCAGTTGCCGTAGTCGGGCAAGCACCTCGGGGGCATGGAACACCATACCGCCAGCACCCTGCACCAGAGGCTCTGTGATGATTGCCGCGATACTGCCCGCATGATGCGCCAGAAGCTGATCGAGTGCCTCATAGCGTGCGGCATCGAGGGGTAAATCAGCGATGACCTGTTCAGGAAACACACCGCTGAAGAGGCTGTGCATCCCCTCTTCAGGATCGCAGATCGACATCGTCGCAAGCGTGTCACCGTGATAGCCCCCGCGAAAGGAGAGCAGCTTCGTACGTCCTTTTTCACCGCGGTTGAGCCAGAATTGAATCGCCATTTTCATGGCCACTTCGACGGCAACCGAACCGCTATCGGTGAAAAAACAATGAGCAAGATCACCCGGCAGGAGTGCCGTCAGACGCTCTGACAGCTCCATGACCGGCCGATGAACCAGCCCGCCAAGCATGACATGGGGCATGGTATCGAGCTGGGCGGCCACTCGGGCACGTATATGAGGATGATTATAGCCGTGACAGGCCGTCCACCACGAGGCGATCCCGTCCACCAACGAGCGGCCATCTTCCAGAACGATGCGCGTATCCTGCGTCCGCGCGGCGATAAGCGGCGCAGGCGCTGTGTGCATCTGGGTATAGGGCAGCCAGACGGGGCTTGCAGAAGGCTTGTCGGATGTCATGCCTTACTGCCCGCTATCGGGCTCACGATCGGCATCGTAGAGCACCTGAAGCACGGCGCACCACGGATAGCGCGTATCGTAGAACTGACCCTCGGCGGTTGCGAGCGCACCGTTGGAATCGGTCGGGACGTGGGTCAGGGATACCGTGTCATCCACATTGCCGCCGATGATGCTCAGCTCATTGCCAAAAGGCGGGGCATTCTGATGCGTGGCAACCACGATGCCGCAATGGGAAGGAAACCCGTAGGAGGTCGGCAGCATGGCAAAGGTCACGCTGCGGCTCTTGCCGCGACCCACGCAGAGCAGATCACCCAACTGGGGAATATAGGTTTTTGGGTCCTGCGCGTGCAGACCCGTGGACTGTCCAGAAGCGGCGGCATTGATATAGGTCGAATGATTGGGCGAATAGGGAAAGCGGTCATTCGCACCGGCCACGCGCATCACATAGGAGATGAACGCCGCCGACCAGGCGTAATGCCCGTCATTCTCGGGGCGGAAGAGCTGACCATCTGCATTGTATTTGCCGCTCCATGAGACTTCCGTCTCATAGGGGTCCTGCCCGATCCACCAGTACTCGCCCACACGCTGCCAGAGGCCCGGAATACGCTCGGGTTTGAGCGAGGGAGCACTTGGCTCGGGACGATCCTCAGGATCGTCATCGCTGACGGGGTTGCCGAACATGCGCCATTCGCGCATGGCGATCGCCACAACATCCTGACGGTTGAACGGCACGAAATTGCGCGAGGCGAAGTCGGGCACATGGCCATCATAGCCATAGGCCCCGACACGCCCGTTGGCATATTGCGCCATTGGCGTCTGGGCCGGATGTTGCGCTGCATTCTGAACCGCGGTCGACGCGCACCCTGAAAGCAGCATGAGCGCACCAAGAGCGCCGACAACCCGGCTCTGCCCGGCAAGGGTATTCTGCGCATATGATCGTAAAGAAAACAGTCCGGCGCCCATGATGTGATTCTTCTCCCTGTATGCGCAACGAGCGCCGAACAGCGCCGGTTCATTACAGCGAGATAGGAACGAGAGCGGCGCTCCGGTCAAGTGCCGCCCTCGTCATGCCTTGGTGACTGCCTTGCAGGAAGCTGCCGGGCCTTCAGCCAGCCTGGTCAGGGAACAGGGAAGCAAGAGCCGCGGCAGTTGCCTCGCAGCGGCCACGCTCGGTAATCAGCCCTGAAACCAGTCGGGCCGGGGTGACATCAAAGGCCGGATTGGCGGCCTTGGTAATCCGGGGGGTGACGCGCACGCGGGCCGCCTGACCCTGCTCATCGATGCCATGAACATAGGTTACTTCCTCGCCCGAACGCTCCTCGATCGGGATTTCCTTCACACCATCGGTTACCCGCCAGTCGATGGTCGAGGAAGGCAGCGCGACCCAGAAAGGCACGTTATTGTCATGAGCCGCCAGGGCCTTGAGATATGTGCCGATCTTGTTTGCAACATCTCCCTGACGGGTCACGCGATCTGTTCCTACGATCACCAGATCGACCTCGCCATGCTGCATCAGATGCCCACCGGCATTATCCGCGACCAGCGTGTGCGGCACACCATGCGCCCCCAGTTCCCAGGCTGTCAGCAATGCGCCCTGATTGCGGGGGCGTGTCTCATCCACCCACACATGAACGGGCAACCCGGCATCATGGGCCATATAGATCGGGGCCAGGGCTGTGCCCCAATCGACCGTGGCAATCCATCCTGCATTGCAATGGGTCAGGATATTGAGACGTTCCTGACCGGGACGGCGCTTCTCCCAGAGCGTACGAAACAGCTCAAGCCCATGACGACCGATGGATTCATTGACCTGCACATCCTCGTCACAGATCGCATCCGCCTCTTCATAGGCTGCCTTCACGCGGGCATCAGGCGCCAGAGGCTGAAGATGCGCCACCATGCGTTCGATGGCCCAGCGCAGATTGATGGCCGTTGGGCGCGTCTCGACCAGACGCGCTGCTGCGTCCTTCAGCCCGACATCGGATGCGTCTTTCTGCAGGGCAAAGGCCAGACCATAAGCGGCAACCGCGCCAATCAGGGGAGCGCCGCGCACCTGCATGGTACGAATGGCATGAGCCACCTGATCCTCTTCGCGCAGGGCGAGAACATCGAGCGTCCAGGGGAGCTTGGTCTGGTCGAAGATATGCACGAGAGCCGGGTCTTGGGCGTCGCGCCAGACACTGCGATAGGGCGTACCGTTGATTTTCATGTGGGTATCCGTCTTGTGAGCCACGCAATGCGGGGGGAACTGCTTCCTGACAAGGGAGCCGGTGTCATGATCAGAGGGCTAGCATGTGGCAAATAAGGGGAAAGGACTCAAGTTCCTGCACCCTTATTTCCTGTAACGCACCGGGCGTTTTCATGAATCTGCCACGATACTGACAAGCTGTGGAACGACGCTGATGATCGGGAACAAGGTTTTACGACCGGGCCGATCCGGTCTATATTGGGGCATAGGCAAAAGGACCGGAATATGAGCGAACCGCAATGGCTGACCTGGGCACGGGACGTACAGGCGATCGCCCAGAACGGACTCACCTTCTGCCAGAATCCCTATGATCGCGAGCGGTACGAGCAGTTGCGCGTGCTGGCGTCTTCCATGATCGCCGCGCTGGGCCAGAACACACCCGAGACAGTGCTTGCCCTGTTCACGAATGAAAAAGGCTACGCCACCCCCAAGATCGATGTCCGTGGCGCGGTATTCAACGCGGCAGGCGAGATCCTGATGGTACGCGAAGCCATCGATCAGGATCGCTGGACCCTGCCTGGCGGCTGGGCGGACGTGAATTTCACCACGGCCGAAAACACGCTCAAGGAAGTCATGGAAGAGAGCGGGTACAGCGCGGAAATCATCAAGCTGGCCGCCCTTTGGGACCGCAACAGACAGGGCCACCCACCTGACGTCTTTTCCTGTGCCAAGGTGTTCTATCTGTGTCGTCTGACAGGCGGCACCCCCACCATCGACAACCTTGAAACCTCGGGGATCGGCTGGTTCAATCGTGACAACCTGCCGGATGATCTTTCCCTGACACGGCTCCTGCCCCATCAGCTTCGCCGCATGTTCGATCATTACGACCAGCCGGATCTGGCGACGGATTACGACTGACGCCATGAAGGTCATGACCATTCTCCCCCGCCGGGAGGGCTATGCGCCTGACCGTGCAGGGGCCATCGCGCTTCTGGTCTCCCGTCTGGCGTCCCCGGAAGATATCGTGATCGGCACTGAAATCACCGGTTCACCTTTGCCGGGTGGCCAGTTCATCGCCGTGACCGAACCGGGCGGGCTGCATCGCTGGCGCCGTGATGGCACGCGCTATCGGATTGCCTGCCAGCGTGAGATCAGACGGCATCGGCCCGATCTGGTGGAGGTCCATAACCGTCCGGCTCTGGCGCGTGCGCTGCGAGGGTGCGGTGTCCCGGTTCACCTTATTTTGCATAACGACCCACAGGACATGCATGGGGCCCGTCGGCCGCGCCAGCGCCAGGAGCTCATGCAGCATGTGAAAGTGTTCACGGTCTCTTTCTGGCTGCGACGACGCTTTCTGGAAGACCTCGATGACGGGCCGGTTACGGTCATGCCCAATTGTCTCGATCTGTCTGCCCTGCCCGCCCCCCCCGAAAAACGCGCGAAACTGGTGCTTTTTGCGGGCCGCATGGTGGCGGATAAGGGGGCCGACGCCTTCGTGCGCGCCTGGGCTGCGGTCAGCCAGAAGGCTCCGGGGTGGAAAGCAATCATGATCGGGGCCGATCGCTTTCGCTTCAATTCGCCGCGCACAACCTTTGTCGATCGGGTCGAGGCCAGCGCAAGCGCGGCCGGAATCACACTCTGTGGCTATCAGATGCATCATCAGGTGCTCGAAGCCATGGCTGCGGCCTCGATTGTCGTCGTGCCCAGCCGTTGGCCCGAGCCTTTCGGTCTGACCGCTCTTGAGGCCATGGCGAGCGGCGCGGCCGTTATCGCCTCACCACGCGGCGGCCTGCCCGAAGTCGTCGGTACGGCTGCGCTCCTGGCCCTCCCGGATGACGGTGATGCGCTGGAAAAGGCCATGCTCCGCCTGATTGATGATGAAGAACTCAGAGAAGAATGCATCAGACGCGGACATGAACAGGCGCAGAAATTTGATCTTTCTCAGGCACGTCAATTACTGAAGAAAATGCGTGAGAAATCGATAAACCTGAAAAGATCGCGCTAACCGGCGATTCGTCGCGCCGTATATTCGACACATTGGGATCATTGATTATCCTCGTACAGTATTTGACTGAGAGGACACATGTTCAAGACACGTTTTCTGCCCGCACTGGCCTTGACAGCTCTTGTTGCAGCGCCTGTCGCTCATGCGCAGACTTCCGGATGCAATAATGCAACGGGAAACGACACCATGATTGGCCGTCTGGCCAACAAGGAAAACTGCATGAATGAGCGCATGCAGAACTGGCAGAACAAGAACCAGGAGGCCGCTCAGGCTCGTCAGAAGAAAATTGACGATCTGCGCGATAAATATGCCAACGCGCCCCAGCACGAGCGCGAAAAAATCCAGAACAAGATCGACGAGCAGAAAAATCGGCTCAATGACCTGAAGCAGGATCGTACCCAGCGCATCGATCAGTTCAAGGCTGACCAGAAGGCGCAGCGCGACCAGATGAAGGCCCTGTCCAACAAGACGCGTCAGGATTTCCGCAATCTTGGTCGTTTCAACTGAGTACCTGACCACCTGACAGCACCGCGTCGCTTCCGGCACGACCGGTTCTTTTGCCAGCCAGCCTTAACGAAGGCTGGACTGGCTCGGGGTCAAGGGCTTCGGGTATGACCGATAACCGGGTCATACCCTCCGGCACGTAACATCCTGATTAAAAAAGACCCCATACGACCGAATTCCCATGTCTCGCTTCGGCATTCGGCGTTAAGACAATGCCCATGACGGCTTCTCCCCCCCAACAAGGCTTCCGCCCTGTCGCTTCTCCGCGTGGTTCAGTACACGCGCCGGAACAGTGGCAGAACGAGCGAAAACTGGTGGTGCTTACGGGAGCCTCGGGGGGAATTGGCGCCCTGATCGGCCAGACCCTTCTGTCACAGGGCTACGATCTCATAGCGGTTTGCCGCTCGACGCCCGATCTTGATTCCGGTCGTACCCTCCATATTGCCTGCGATTTTTCCCGGACCGAAACGCTCGCTTCGGTCAGCGAGAGCATCGAGCACTTCGATCGACCCGTTTTTGCCCTCATCCATTGTGCAGGGCTGATCACGCCATCCCCGCTTGCCGAGGCCGAGAGCGCAGCAATCGAAGCCCAGATCGCCCTCAACCTTACTGCACCCGTTCTCCTCACACGCCACCTCCTGCCCCTCATGAGCCGTGGCGCGAGCAGAGAGAAAGCGGGTGGTCATATCGTTTTCGTCAACTCCATGGCAGCGGTCATGCCACTGGCCGGAAGCGCGGCCTATGCTGCAGCCAAGGCAGGCCTGCGAAGCTTCGCGCTCTCCCTCGCTCAGGAACTGCGACCAACAAGCCTGTCGGTCAGCACTGTTTTTCCGGGTGCAGTACAGACATCCATGCTGCACCGTGAAATGGCAGAGGGTGGCTCCGTCCTGAACTACGTCAGTACACCCCTCAACCCTGCCAAAGTCGCGCAGGCCGTCGTCAACCAGCTGGGCAGAAACCGGCAGAATACCTGCCGCGAGCAATTCATGCCCGCTATTGATGGGGTATTTGGCAAGATGTGCATGGCCGCTCCTGCACTTTTACGCCTGACACTGCCTGTGCTCTACGCAATCGGACGACGTAATTACGAGAAGGCCCGGCATCGCGGCTGAGCAGGGACACCCATACCGGGGTCGGGTCATGCCGAAGAATTGACAAGGCCACGCCATAGCGGCAGGGACAAGCCATGACGCGCTTTGATCCGCTTCTCAGACAGGCACTCGACACGCTGGAATCCCGTTCCCTGCGACGCACCTTGCGCCCCCTGCATCGCACCCCCGATGCGGTTCTGCGTCAGGGCCGCGAAGTGCTCGATTTCTCGTCAAACGACTATCTCGGTCTCTCAGGTCATCCGCTCCTGCGAGACCGCGCCGCCGACTGGGCCGTGCAACATGGCACGGGAGCGCGGGCGTCACGGCTGGTCAGTGGCACGCTGGATCTGCATCAACAGGTCGAGGGGCGCCTTGCCCACTTCAAGGGCGCGGAAGCCGCTCTGCTTTTCGCTTCGGGCTGGCAGGCCAATGCTGCTGTTTTGCCCGCCCTGTTCCGCCTGGCCCGTGAACAGACCGGCATGGCGCCGCTGGTCTTTGCCGACAAGCTCAATCACGCCAGCATGCATCACGGTTGTGCTGCGGCCGGGGTGAAGCAGATCAGATTCCGTCACAACGATCTGGCCCATCTCGAGGCCTTGATTGAGCGCCACGCCGAACAGCCCGGCATGCGCTTCATCGTGACAGAGAGCGTCTTTTCCATGGATGGCGATACGGCCGATATCGCCGCGCTGAGCGCTCTCGCCAAACGATACAATGCCTTTTTCTACCTTGATGAAGCCCATGCAACGGGCGTTCTGGGCCCCCAGGGTCGCGGCCTGTCTCATGGCCATGAGGTGGATCTCGTCATGGGCACATTCAGCAAGGCGCTGGGCAGCATGGGCGCCTATATTGCCGGTTCACGCGCCCTGTGCGACTGGATCATCACGGCATGCTCGGGGTTCATCTACAGCACAGCCCCATCCCCGCCGATGCTGGGCGCCATGGATGCGGCTCTGGAACTCATGCCTGATCTGGAGGCGGCCCGCCTGAGACTGCGGCAGAACGCAGGGCTCCTGCGTCAACGGCTCAACGAAGCCGGGATCGAGACAGGCGGTTCAACCACGCAGATCATTCCCGTCATGATCGGTGATGAAGAGGCGACCCTTGCTCTTGCTGAAACGCTCGAAAAGCAGGGCCTGCTGACCATTGCCATCCGTCCGCCAACAGTCCCCGCCGGGTCGGCGCGTCTGCGTCTGGCCCTCAGTGCCAGCCATGATGGAGCCGCCATCAACAGGCTTGCCGATGCCCTGACCGGAGTCCTGCGGCCAGGCCGGTCATGAAGCTCGTCTTTGTTCATGGATGGAGTTTCGATGCCCGGTTCTGGTCCCCGGTTCACGAGGCACTCGGCCATCCTGACTCGGTCTTTCTCGATCGCGGCTACACAGGTGCGCCCGAAACACTGACCCTGTCCGACGCCCCCTATCTTGCCATCACCCACTCAGCGGGCACGACAGATCTTCTCGCCCGCGACCTCACAGGGTGTCGCGGCATCGTGGCATTCAACAGTTTCGCCCGTTTCACCCGGTCGGACGATTTTCCCGAAGGTCTTCCTCCCCGTATCCTCTCCCGCATGGCCAGTCGCCTGTCCGATGATCCGGCGGGGGTGGTTACGCAGTTCCGTCAGCAATTCGAGCCCTTCCTGCCCTGCACCACGCTGGCACCCGACAGGTTGCAGGCCGGGCTGGATGCGCTGATCGCGGCCGATGCCAGAGCCGAAGCGCGCCGCTGGGGGGCCAGTCTGACAACAATCAGCGGCACGAATGATCCGCTGGTAACGCCTGCCATGACCCAGGCCGGTTTCCCTCTGGCGAAGACCATGCAACGCGAAGGCGGGCATCTTCTGCCCCTGACCGATCCTAAGGGTTGCGCAGCCATCATCCAGGACTGGCTGGAGCAAGGCGCATGAGTGAGGAAGCCAGCCGCCTCGCCCCGATTGCCGCGCGTTTCGACACGGCCGAGCATTATGATCAGGCTGCACGTGTTCAGGCCCTCACGGCCATCGCGCTTGCACAGCGTATTGCCTCGCGCGTCACGCCGGACAACCCGCCTCGCCGGATTCTGGAGCTGGGCTGCGGCACTGGGGCCCTCACCCGCCTCCTGCGCGGGCTTTTCCCGGCGGCAGAGATCACCGCCATCGACCTTTCACCCGGCATGATCGCCCGCGCGGCACGCGCCGTGCCCGATATCCGTTATCATGTAATGGATGCCGAGCACCCGACCCTGCCCGGGCCGTTCGATCTCATCTGTTCCAGCTTCTGCATGCAGTGGTTCAGCAATCGGGAAGCCGCCTTTCGTCGACTGGCCCATCTTCTTGCACCGGGTGGGCGGCTTGAGGTGACAACGCTGGCTGAAGGCAGCTTTGCCCAATGGCGCGAGGCCTGCGCCGCGCAATCCCTGCCCTGCGGCTTCCCGGATTATCCCACGGCCAGAACGCTTCTGGCTGAACTCCCCCCGTCGCTTCAGGGCGAGTGGTCGCTTGAGACGCAGCGTGATCCTGTAGGTTCCGCACGCGCGTTTCTGCTCGACCTCAGGAAAATCGGGGCGACAACGCCCAAGGAGGCCAGCCGCAAGCTGACAGCCCCCGAACTTCGGCGCGTGATGCAGCATTTCGACAGGATGACCAACGAGATGGACTACCAGATCGCTTTCGGCAGCGCCGTAAAGACACGGGGCGTTTTCGTCACAGGCACGGATACCGGGATCGGCAAGACCCTTGTGTCAGCCATTCTCACCCGTGCGCTCGATGCCACCTACTGGAAGCCCTTTCAGACCGGGCTGAGCGATGAAGCAGGCGACACGCATAGCGTCAGCACGCTTGCCGCCCTCCCCGCTTCACGCGTGATGGCCCCCGCGCATGCCTTTCTCGCCCCGCTTTCACCGCAGGACGCAGCGGCGGCAGAGGGCCGGACGGTCAACCTGGAGGGCCTGACCCTGCCGGATTGCACAGGGCCTTTGGTGGTCGAGGGTGCTGGCGGGCTGATGGTGCCGCTCAATGACGAGACCCTGCTGATCGACTGGGCGGCCACACTGGGCCTCCCGGTCATTCTTGTCACACGCTCCACACTGGGCACGATCAATCACACGCTGCTCAGTCTCGAAGCCTTGAAGCGCCGCAGTATCGCCATTGCCGGCGTGGTGATGAGCGGCCCCCCGAACGCTGCCAATCGGGCGGCCATAGAGCATTTCGGGCGGGTGCCTGTGCTGGCCGAAATCCCTCTGCTGGACGCCATCACGCCGCAAAGCGTGGCCCAGGAGGCAGAACGCCTGCGCGAAACCCTGAGACTACAGGGTTTCTGACCCATTCAGCGCCGCTCTCAGCCGGGAAAATACAGGGGCAGATTCTCGTATTGCCAGCCACAGACCCGGCCGCGCTGACCGTTTGCATCCGGCTGGCCTTCATATCCCTCGACCACATTGACCGCCTCGACATAGCCGAGATGCGCCGCGAGTTCCGCCGTCTGCTGCGAGCGCACGCCTGAACGGCACAGGAACAACACGGGCGTCTCCAGCGACGGTACAAGCTCACGCAGAGAGAGCGCGAACCCATTGGCATCGTAAGGGTCCCAGCTCAGGGTTTTGACATCCTTATCGAGGGTTGAGAGGTCGGGCAATCCAACCAGCTGCCATTCGCCGGGGGTGCGCACATCGATCAGGACGGCATCCTTGTCTGCCGTCAGGCGTTCCCAGGCAGCTCGTGCCGAAATACAGTCGACCATCGTTTTTCCTCATTTATTTTACATGTCGCGACGTTAAACTCTCAAACTGCAGACGTATAGGATGGAATGTAGATGACCACGCAGAACGTGACCCCCTCCCACGCCACCAGTGTCATTCCGGGCTGGCAGCACCCTTCAGAGGGTATGATCGGCGCCATTGGCGGCACGCCGCTGATCCGTCTGAAGCTGGCGTCGGAAGCGACAGGCTGCGAAATCTACGGCAAGGCCGAGTTCATGAATCCCGGAGGGTCGGTCAAGGATCGTGCGGCTCTGGCTATCATTCTCGATGCGGAGAAGCGGGGCGCCCTCAAGCCGGGCGGTGTGATCGTCGAAGGCACGGCAGGCAATACCGGTATCGGCCTTACCCTCGTCGCCAAGGCCCGTGGCTATCGCACCATCATTGTCATGCCGGAAACGCAGAGCCGCGAGAAAATCGATTTCCTGCGCATGATCGGGGCCGATCTGCGCCTCGTGCCTGCCAAGCCCTTTCGTGACCCCGGCAATTACGTGCATGTCTCGCGCCGTATTGCCGAGGAAACCGACAATGCTGTCTGGGCCAACCAGTTCGACAACACCGCCAACCGCGAAGGCCACCGCACAACCACGGCGGTCGAGATCTGGCAGCAGCTCGATGGTCGTGTCGATGCCTTCACCTGCGCCTGCGGCACGGGTGGTACGCTGGCAGGTGTTGCGCTGGGCCTTGGTGAACTGGCCGAGGCGGCGGGTCGCAAGCGCCCCGAGATCGTTCTGGCCGACCCGGAAGGCTCAGGGCTTTACGGTTGGGTCAAATCGAACGATCTGAGTGTTTCGGGCGGCTCGATTACCGAAGGGATCGGGCAATCCCGCGTCACGGGCAATCTGGAGGGCATCACGATTGACGATGCCGAACGTATTCCCGATGCCGAGGCGCTTGAGCAGATCTTCTCGCTTCAGGATCGCGAGGGAATCTCGCTGGGCGGCTCGGCGGGAATTAACGTGGCGGCAGCGATTCGCGTGGCGAAACGCCTCGGTCCAGGCCATCGTATTGTAACAATCCTCTGCGATGGTGGGGCACGCTACCAGTCCAAGATCTTCAATCCTGAATTCCTGCGGGCCAAAAACCTGCCGACCCCACCCTGGCTCGATTGAGACAGGTTTTCGCAAGTTGTGACGGAATGAAACAGCCCCTTGAAGGGGACATTCGATTCGGACCAATGTTACATTCATGGAAACGACCCCGCACCTTCTCATCGTTGATGATGACCGCGAGATACGCGAGCTGCTCTGCCGCTTTCTCGAGCGCAACCATTTTCGCGTGACCGCCGCACGCGACGGGCGTGAAGCCCGTCGTGCCTGGGCGGCCGGTCATTATCAGCTTGTGGTGCTCGACCTGATGCTCCCTGGCGAAAGCGGGCTCGACATTGCCCGCTGGCTGCGCAGCCAGGACAATGTTCCGATCATCATGCTGACCGCCATGAGCGATGAGACAGACCGTATCATCGGCCTCGAATTTGGCGCTGATGACTATGTGGCCAAGCCGTTCAACCCGCGTGAATTGCTGGCTCGTATCCGTGCCGTGCTTCGTCGCACCGCCGACAGTTCCGACAAGAAGCTTTCGGCGGATTCACGCATGATCCGCTTTTCGGGCTGGACACTCGAGCCTGCGCGCCGTCGTCTGCTCAATCCGGACGGGGCCGAAGTGCCGCTGACGGGTGGCGAATACGACATGCTTCTGGCGTTTCTCGAACGCGCCAACCGTGTCCTGACACGTGACATGCTGCTGGAAATGCTGCGTGGCCGACAGGCCGGGCCGTTCGATCGCGCCATTGACGTTGCGGTGAGCCGTCTGCGCCGCAAGCTGGAGGATGACGGGCGCAACGCCCAGATGATCAAGACGGTACGCGGGGGCGGCTATGTTCTGGCCGCCGATGTCGAACGCCTCTGACACCGTGATCCACCTTCCGCCGCGCTCGCTGCGAGCGCGCACCAATCTGCTTCTGATTGCGGGGCTTTGCGTGGTTCAGGCGGCCGGCCTGACCATCCATGCCCTCGATCATCTCAATATTGCCGACCGGGCGGAGATGCATGACAACGAGCATCATGCCTTTTCGATCTATCATACGCTGGTCGAACTTCCGCCCGCTGATCGTCAGGCCGGGCTCGATGCGATAGAAATCCCCTCGAATTTCAAGATCGTTCTCGACACCAGACCGGACACTCATTTCCCCAACTCTTTCATACCCCTGCCATTCGCCATGAACCCCATGATGCGCGGCAATCCGCCTTCCGAGCGGCAGGAGGAAGGGGGATTTCCCCCACCGGGCGACATGGGCGGTGAAGGACACAACCCCTTCCCCTTCGAGGGGATGCCCCCCCCTCCGGCAGGTTTCGATCCTGGCGTTTCCGAGGAGCGGAGACCACCGCCCTTCATGCCCCCGGCCCTTTCCGGCATCGGCATGCTGCCTGCACGTCTGCGCCCGCAACGCATGATAATGGGCCATAAGCCCGGCACACGCCATTATGCAATGTCGCTGCAGATGCCCGATGACCATCGCTGGCTGGTCATGAACTACACGGTGCGGCCGCCCAATCCGTTTGGCTCACCCACCTTCATGATCTCGTTTGCTCTGATGACGATCTGTGGAGGCGGCCTGATTCTCTGGGGTTCGCTCCGGCTCATCGCCCCTGTCGCAACGCTTGCCAATGCGGCCACGGCACTCGGCCGTGATGTTCATACGCAGCCATTGCCTGAATCCGGGCCAACCGAGATCCGTCAGGCTGCAATGGCCTTCAACACGATGGCAGCGCGTATCCGGCGTTTCGTTACGGATCGTACCCTGATGCTCACTGCCATTGGCCATGACCTGCGCACGCCCATCACGCGCCTGAAGCTGCGTGCTGAATTCATCGATGATGACGAGTTGCGTGACAAGTTTCTGGCCGATCTGGACGAGATGGAAAGCATGGTTGCTGCGACCCTCGCCTTCGGTCGTGACAGTTCGACCCAGGAGCCCATGACTGCTCTCGATCTGGGCGCACTCTTGCAGACCATCGCGGATGAAGCGGCCGAGGCCCGCCCCGACCTTGCCGATCAGGTAAGTTACCAGGAGCCGGATCATGCGATCCGCATCAAGGCACGTTCGCTGGCGCTCAAACGCGCCCTGACCAACCTCGTGATGAATGCGCTTAAATACGGTGGTTCCGCCGCAATCAGCGTGACCTGCGCCCGTGGGCCGGGTCAGGAAAAGAACGTCTGTATCCGCATCGACGATCATGGCCCCGGCCTGCCGCAGGAAGACCTCGAGCGTATGTTCGAACCCTTTGTGCGCGCCGAAACCAGCCGCAACCGCGAAACCGGCGGCACCGGCCTTGGTCTGGCCATCGCCCGCTCTACCGTGCGCGGTCAGGGCGGGGATGTCACCCTCGTCAACCGCCCCGAAGGGGGGCTGCGCGCAAGCGTCATCCTGCCTTTGTAAGCAATCCGGGTTCTGCCCGAACCCGGCGGCCTTTCCCTGCCCTTCAGCTTGATGACCGGCAAACCCGGTCCGGAAGTGCGCTACGGGCACCGCAGGGCGCGGCGCGCGAACGCTGCATCAGCCTGATTGCCATGCGCTTCCTGCTTTTTCGGTGGCAGGAGGCAGTGACCACTCTAACTGGCTCGCCTCGTTATCTAATCGAGTCCAGAGGCGCGCCTCTGGCGGGGTGCGGGGCAGCGCCCCGCGTCACCTATTGCCTAGCGCTTGACTGTTCGCACCGCCAGGGTCCCCGCTCCCTGAATAAGCCCCACAAGGAGGATCAGCACAGCCACCACAGCGAACATGATGGTGGTGTTGAAGCGCTGATAGCCGTAGCGGATGGCCAGATCGCCCAGACCGCCTGCACCGATCGCCCCTGCCATGGCCGAGGCGCCGACAAGGGTGATGGCGGTGACGGTTAAACCTGAGAGTAACCCGGGCAGGGCTTCGGGAATCAGCACATAGCGGATGACCATCCAGCGCGTGCCACCCATGACACGCACAGCCTCGATCAGCCCGGGCTCTATTTCCTGAAGGGAAATTTCGGCAATGCGGGCGAAATAGGGAATGGCTGCAATCGAGAGCGGTACAATGGCCGCCAGCGTGCCCAGAGACGTACCGGCAATCAGCCGCGTGACCGGAATGAGCAGGACCAGCAGGATGATGAACGGAATGGCCCGGATGGCGTCGATCAGCCAGCCGATGGGGTAGCCAAGCCACGGCACGTCATACAGGTCCTTGCGACGGGTCGCGATCATCAGCACGGCAAGAGGCAGGCCAAACACAAGGGCCACCAGTGTCGAGGCTGCGACCATTTCCACCGTCTGGAGGGTGGAATCGATGATGAGCTTACCGATCAGCCGGTACATAACCGAGTATCTCCGTCACATGGGCCTGCTGGTCGAGATAGAGGCTGAGCGATGGGCTCAGCGGCGCGGATAGGGCCAGGATCATGTCGGTCAGGGGTTCTCCCCCGCAATCGAGCGCCCCGCCCTGTACAAGCGTGATATCCTGATCGAAACGACGCGTGATCTCCGACAGAAACGCCGTGCAGGCAGCCTGTGCGCCAAGCACGACACGCAGCAGGGTTCTGTCTCCGGGGCGCGGATCGGGCGAAAGCTTCTCACGGACATAGGCTGGGAGGGTCGGCCGGATATCGGCCAGAAGCCGTTCCAGACGCTCATCGCCGCGACTGTCACGCAGCAAGGTGGCCATCGTGCCGTTTTCGATCAGTGCGCCATGGTCGAGCACCAGCACGCGATGGGCAAAACGTCGCACAACATCCATCTCATGCGTGATCAGGATGATCGTCAGGCCCAGATCACGGTTGATCTGCGCCAGCAATTCGAGAATGGAGGACGTCGTGTGGGGATCGAGGGCAGATGTCGCCTCGTCGCACAGAAGCAACGAGGGCGAATTGGCAATGGCACGCGCAATGCCCACACGCTGCTTCTGACCGCCTGACAATTCGGAGGGGCGCTTGTGCCCGTGCCCTTCAAGCCCGACCAGTGTCAGGAGTTCCGCCACGCGTGGGGCAATCCGAGCACGGGGCCAGCCGGCAATTTCGAGCGGCAGGGCAATGTTGCCAGCCGCATCGCGTGAGTTGAGCAGGTTGAAATGCTGGAACACGAGCCCGACCTTGCGGCGCACCGCCACGAGGTCGCGTTCGGGCAGGGCAGCAAGATCCGCCCCGTCGAGCAGGATTCGCCCTTCCGAAGGGCGCTCAAGCGCGCAGAGGCAGCGCAGCAGCGTGGATTTTCCGGCGCCGGAGCTGCCGATCACACCGATGATCTCGCCTTTATCAACCTGAAAACTGATATCGCTCAGAGCGGTCTGCGTCCCGAAACGGCACGACAGACCTGAAACATCAAGAAGCGTCATGAAAACGCAGGAATGACAGTATTGGCATAAACATCAATGAGCGCCTGACGGATATTGGGCTGCTGATAGGCACTGACCAGCGGCTTTACCCAGGGCGCCTGCACATCATCGGTGTTGACGGCTATCACGCAGATATAGGGATTGTCCTTTACGCCCTCGCGCGCCAGCCGCTCATGCACCACATCGACCCCGGCCTTGTGCGCCCAGTCGGTGTTGATCACCGCTGCATCCAGATCCGGCAGGGCACGCCCCACCACCCCGGCATCCAGCTCGCGTATCGTGAATTCATGCGGATTCTCGGTGATGTCCAGCGGCGTCGGCAGCAGGCCCGCAGATGGTGACAGCTTGATGAAGCCCAGTGTCTGAAGCAGCAGCAGCGCACGCCCTTCATTGCTCGGGTCATTGGGCACACCGATCACGGCACCCTTGGGGAGGGCGGCGAGCGTTTTCCATTTGCGCGAATAAAGGCCGATCGGTGCGACATACGTTTCCCCGACAGGGGTAATACGGTAGCCATGCGCGTCGCACTGCGCCTTGAGAAACGGCTTGTGCTGAAAGGAATTGGCATCGAGGTCGTGCGACGCCAGCGCCTCATCCGGTGTCGAGTAATCAGAGAACGTGACGATCTTGAGCGCCAGCCCCTGCTTCTGCGCGTTCTGGCTGACCAGACGCCAGATATCCTCATCTTCGCCCGCCATGATTCCCACACGGATGGGCTTGCCTTCAGCATGGGCGCCGCGCAGGCTTAGAGCCATGGACGCACCAAAAAGCGAGGACAACACCGTACGACGCGGGAGCGAGGCGAAGGACATGAGAAAGATATCCGGTTCCTGGCGCGAGCCGATAAATTGAACGATTTTTCTTCGTTAATAATATCAGTCTCGACGCATTCAACGATTGATCTGTGTCTTATACAGAACGCTCGATAAAGCAATGTTCCATCGCGTTCGAATGGCTCACCCCTCCGTTCCAGTCCCTGATACTATCCCGCTGATCCTCTCCGAAAATGATGGCTCGGCCATTCGAGGTCATATGTTGGGGGTACAGGAGAGGCTCCCATCCCGTCGCTCGACCACAGGCAGGTTCTGCATCACCGCATGTTTCGCCGCAGAATAGTCCCTTGCATGAGGCCGACCTGAAGGATTTCTGCAAGAAGAGACGCAGCGAAATGCGCATTCCATTCAAGGTCACGCCATGCTGACGTTCTTCTACTATGTTGCCGCCGCCTTTGCAGAGATTGCAGGCTGCTTTGCTTTCTGGTCCTGCCTGCGGCTGGGGCGATCGATGCTCTGGCTTGTACCCGGCATGGCGAGCCTCATGTTTTTTGCCGCTCTGCTGACACGTATCGACAGCGACAGCGCGGGACGCGCCTTTGCAAGTTATGGCGGCATCTACATCGTGGCGTCGCTGCTCTGGATGTGGCTGATCGAAAGCCGACTGCCCGATCGGTGGGATCTGCTTGGCGCCACCATATGCCTTCTGGGTGCCGGGGTTATTTTATGGGCACCGCGCTCGACATGACGGGGTTCTTGAGCCATTGACCTGAGGTCTGCCCCACCCGGAGTCGCCTCTTGTTTCACGCCCTCTACCAACGCACCCTGGCACTGGCGGCTTCGCGTCATGCCAGCTGGTGGCTGTTTGCCGTCGCTTTTGCCGAGGCCTCTTTCTTCCCGATCCCGGTCGACCTGATGTTGATCCCGATGATTTTGGCGGCCCGTGAGCGCGCTTTCAGACTTGCGGCCATCTGCACGGTCGGCTCCGTCACCGGGGCGATGCTTGGCTGGGTGATCGGCGCCATGCTGCTTCAGCACGTCGCGCTACCCATCGTTCATTTCTATCATGCCGAACATACACTGGCCGTCATGCAGGAGAAGTTCCGCCAGTATGGTGTGGCCATCATCCTGCTCAAGGGGCTGACACCCATCCCCTTCAAGATCGTCACGATCGCGGCAGGTGCAGCGCATTTCGCAATCCTGCCATTTATCGCAGCCAGTCTGGTCACACGCGGGGCGCGCTTCTTTCTGGTCGCGACCCTGCTCTGGTTCTACGGTGCACCTATCCGCGATTTCATCGAACGCCGCCTGACCCTCGTTCTCGCAGGCTTTCTCTTTCTCATCATCGCTGGCATTCTGGCTGTCACCCTTTTGTAGACCGAATGAGGATTGCCGCCATGCCCAACCAGATTGCCGTCGTCACAGGCGCCGGAGCCGGTATCGGGCGGGCCACCGTGCGTATGCTGGCGTCCTATGGCTTCGACATTGCCCTGATTGGACGAAACGAGCAGCGGCTTCAGGATGCCGCTCAGGAACTCGAGGCAAGCGCGGTGCGCACCCTCACCCTGCAGGTGGATGTGTCAGACGCCGCAGCGCTCGCCCAGGCAGCCGAGCAGGTCGAGCGCAATCTGGGTCCGATCACGGTCTGGATCAACGCTGCGGGCGTTACCGCCATCGGCCCGGTCCTGTCGCTCGATGAGGCCACATTGCGCCGCGTGACCGATGTGACCTATCTCGGCTCGGTTTTTGGCACGCAGGCAGCGCTGGCCTGCATGCGCCGCCGCGGCAGCGGCACGATCGTCAATCTGGGTCTGGCTCACCCGCTGCGCGGCCTGCCCTTGCAATCTGCCGTCAATGGCGCTCATGCGGCAATCAGTGCCTTTTGCGACAGTGTCCGCCCCGAAATCCGCGCACTTTCCGATCGCATCGACCTGACGGTCGTGCATCTGCCCTCCATCAACACGACAAGACTGGGCTGGAGCCGCAACCTCTCGGGTCATACCCTCAAGCCAGTCGGGCGCATCTACGAGCCCGAGATTGCAGCCCACGCGATCTGTCAGGCTGTCCTGGGCCATCATCGTGACATCTGGGTGGGGGCATCATCCATTCTGCCAAGCCTGATCAACGGGCTTGCCCCTTCGCTGCGCGACCGCTTTCTGGCGCGCAAGGGTTTCAAGGCACAATTTGGCGCCGGCGCACCGGAAGACGCACCGGACTCCTTTGTGGAGAGCGTCGAGGGCGCTTACGCAGCGCACGGCCCCTATGAGGGAATTCCGCTCCGCGAACAGGGTCGCAAGCCACTGCTGCTGACAATTCCGCGGCGTATCGGTCTGGGTGCGTCCCTGCTGGGTCTGGCCGGGATCTTGGCCTTGTGGCGCGCTGCACGGGGCAAGAACTGACGCCACGCCCCGTCTCCTGAAAGCCTTGCCTCCCTGATTGTCAGCAAACTGACAATCAGGGTTGTCATGCCTAGCTCGGTCGGCGGCTGGTGTTCGTCGACATGATCGCACGATGGTGTTTGAGGCCATTGATCAGCTTCTCGGCATCCTCCGGCCCGAACACCAACCCGACCGGCCCGAATGCCGGGTGCTGGAAGGCCAGCGTCGAGCCCTCGGTCAGGGCATCGATCTGAAGCGCCCAGTTCGTGCTGTAAACCGGCAGGAATGGCGCATTGCCGATGGGGGGCTGAGCCTGCCCGGCCGTCATGGCAAAACGTACCCGTCCGAGGCTGGCAATCAACTGGCTCAACTGGTCCAGGGTCAGGTCGATTTCCCCTTCCAGGCCGCTCCCTTCAAGAAAGCGCAGCGTCGCCCCTGTGCCATCATCCTTCTGCACAACCTGCATTCTCGCACCCATGTCGTGATCGTCCTCTTTCCGGGTTTTCAGATCAGTTTAGTGGCGTATGGATCCATCCAGCCTCGGCCCACCAACCGTGATGACGCAGGCTGGCAACGGCACGCATCGCCTCAGGCATATCTTCATATAGCCCGAAACAGGTCGCGCCCGAACCGCTCATGCGTGAAAAGAGGCAGGATTCGGTGTCGGCAAGGGCTGCCAGCACATCACCGATAACCGGGTAGAGCGTGATCGCAGGGGGTTGAAGGTCATTCGATGTCGCTGCCAGCGCCGCACACATGGCATGAACATTCTCCCAGCGTGCGGGCAGACTGGCTGGCGGTCGAAACCCTGTGCCTGATTCCTTCCATGCTTTGAATACGGCGGGCGTCGGCACGGCAATACCGGGATTGACCAGCACCATGGCACAACGCGGCAAGACCGGCGCGGCCACCAGCGTCTCGCCAATACCCTGCATGCGCTGTGTCTTCTGAGCCAGACAGACAGGCACATCAGCCCCCAGCCCTGCCGCAACCGTGGCAAGATCAGCCGATTCACACGACCATGCCTGAGAGAGGAGGCGAAGTGCAGCAGCAGCGTCGGCCGAGCCACCGCCGATGCCCGAAGCGACAGGCAGGTTCTTGGTCAGGCGCATATGCCAGTCAGGGGTCGTGGATGGCACCGTGGCAGCTTCGCGCAAGGCCGCGGCGGCGCGGAGCACCAGATTATCCGGACCGGCATCCAGCCCGGCCCCGAAGGGCCCATCGATAACAAGACGGCCTTTTTCACCGGGTAAAGCCGGTGCCTCCAGAACCAGACGGTCGGCCGTGTCTGCGAAAACGGCCAGCGAATCCAGCTCATGGTAACCGTTTTCACGTCGACCCGTGACATGGAGAAACAGGTTGATCTTGGCGCGGGCGCTGGAGTGATAGGGGGTCATGCCGTCTGGGCTCATGGTCTGTCTCATCGTGACGGGGGGATGGGCCGACCACGCAAAACAGGCAGATCAGGCCCGTTGGCGAGCGCAGCCTCGATCAGGGCCTTCGTTTCCGGCTCGGGCTTGTTGTTGAGCGCCTGGCTCCACTGGTCGCGCGCTTCGAGCTGGCGCCCCTGATACCAGTAGGCCACGCCCAGATGATACGCGATTTCGGCGTCGCCCGGCGCTGCATTGACGGCGGAGAGCAGAAGCGGAAGCGCTTGCGCCAGATCACCATTCTGCTTGAGAAGCGCCCAGGCATAGCTGTCACGTATCTCGGCGTCATCCGGCGCAAGGTCCATGGCGTGACGAAGCAGCTTGAGCGCCTGCTCCGGTCGCTCGCCATGCAGCACATCGGAGTAACCCGCATAATTGAGCAGCATTGGCTCCGAAGGTGCAAGCGCAAGCGCCCGGTCAAGATCGGCCTGCGCCTTGTCCCGCCGGCCCATATGATCCCACGCCATCGCGCGCCCAAGCAGCAACGGCCAGACCCGTGCCTCCATGACGCTGACATGATTGAGCGCCCGCGTATAGGTATCCACCGCGGCCTGATACGCACCAAGCTGGTCCTGCGTGGCACCCAGTTCGTTGAGGATATCGGGGTTATCGGGATTGGCCCTGGCCACACGCTCGAGCGCCCGCAAGGCTGCTTTCAGGTCATGCCGTTTGAGGGCGATCTGAGCCTGCGCGTGGTCTGACAGGGGGGCCAGCGGATCATCATCTGCCACATGGTCGAGTGCTGTCTGGGCCAGGTCGGCCTGACCATCGTTGCGAAGTTCCTCGGCCAGAAGAATCTTCGCCAGGGTCAGATCCGGCCGGAGCAGCAAGGCCTGACGCAGGAGCAGGATCTTGAGTTGCCGGATATCCTTCAGCTTGTCATCATTCTGATCGCCCTGATCGGCGGGGCTGGCAGTCCCCTCCTCATTACGGTCACGGTTATTGGTGTCACCCAGAAGGGTGGTGATACCAACATAGAATTCCGCCAGCCCCTGGGAGGGGTCAAATCCGGTGCCGAGTTCCTGCGGGCGCAGCCGGTCAGCCACGAGCTGGAACGCGGGGAGCACCCCACCAACCTGATTCAGTCTTTTGATGGCAGCGTCACGGTGGTGCCTGAAGGCCAGCCAGTCCGCTTCGAACTGCATCGTCTGTACCCGCAGAAGGGGGGGCATGGATCCGGCGCTGGCATCCAGGCGAGCAAACAGCCCATCGGTGCGGGCCTGGTTGCGCAGCGAAGCGATACGCGCCTGTTGCAGCAGGGCGAGATAGGCCACCGGGTCGAGCGAGGCCGCGGATTGTGCCGGACGGCTGGCATCATCCTGCGTGGGGGAGGCCCCGTACTGGCACCAGTCCAGCAATCCCTGTCCAGCCAGACGCAGGAAACCCTGAGACGCCTTGCTATGCAGGGAGAAATAGGCTGCTGCGTCTTTCCACTGCCTGTTACGAAAGGCTGCGGTCCCCATCACGATGCGTGAGAGGCTCTCCTTTGGCAGTAGGCGTGCCAGCGTCAGAGCGTGACCGGCAGCTTCCTCGCCCGCATCCATGGCGTTGTAGCGCAGGGCCATGAGCATGAAATCCGGCTCGCGATAGCCGTGCATCACAGCACCGAACAACGCTTGGGCCGCATCGGGAATATTATTGCGCTGAACCGATACGATACTACCCAGCAGGCTACCCGTGAGCGACCAGGCCGGAGCGGCGGCCTCCCGCATCTGAAAGGCTCCGGCCTGATGGTCACGTGCCGACGGGATTGCCTCGGCCGCATGAGGGGCAGCGCCCGGCACCATCGCGAGGGGCATGGCTGTCAGACTGGCGAGAAGAACGCGCCGGAGCGGAGAGTGCTTGGTTTGCATCGTGCGGCAATCTAGACTGAACGCGAGCAGACACCAAACTGATAAGATATGATGCCTCTTTCCCTGTCCGGTCAGGACCAGTCCGAAATTCTCGCCCTGCTGGAGCTCTACCGGGAGTGGGGGGTGGATTGCCTTCTGGATGAGACCCCGCCCCAAAGGCTCGATCGTCCCGCCCCGCTCACAGCACGACCGTCAGGACGCGTCGTCGCTGGGGGTAATAGCCGCGCGGGAGACCGTGCGCATGGCGGCGCACAGGGCAGTGCTGCGCCGGCGGTCACAGCACGCGCCGCACCGGTCGACCCTGAAACAGCGCGCATGTGGGGTGTGGAGGCCTTTCCGGAGTGCGCCCTGTCACGCACCGCCTCAACCAGTGTCCGGCCTCATATCGTGCCCGACGCGAAGCTGATGCTCATTGGCGATGCGCCCGACGCCGATGAAGACCGGTCGGGCGATGTGTTTGCCGGAGAGACAGGCAAATTGCTCGACATGATCCTGCCTAGCATCGGGCTTGAACGCCATGCGCTTTCGCAGGCACCTGCCCTTCCCTGGCGTCCGCCGGGCGGGCGTGCTGTCTCGACCATTGAAGGCCGGGAATGTCGTGCCCTGCTCAATGCGGTCATTGCTCGCGCTCGGCCGGAGCGACTGATTCTCCTTGGACCGACCCCTCTGCGCATTCTCGTTGATGAACAGGCGAGCGTGGCACGCTCACGAGGCGCATGGATTACTTTGCGACTCGACAATGGCCATGACGTTCAGGCGCTCGTTCTGCAGCACCCCCAGCAGATGATTGCGAGTGCCCGTGCCCGCCGGGAGATGTGGAAAGACCTTGTTTTCATGGCAGAAAGCCTCGACGCTGCGGGCTGACACGGACAGTTGCAAAGCCTTAATAAAAAAAATTGATTTTTGCCCGGAAAAACGCGGTTTTTGTCCTGTATCCCTCTGGTAGAATTCAGCAAACAATCTTAGAATAGCGAACTCCTTTGGTGTGACCTTTCGGCCACTCTTGCTTTGACATGCAAGAGGGGCTACGAGCATCCCCACCATGCGAGGAATTTCTTATTTCGCGTCGAGTAATAGCGCCCGTGCTTTCATGCTGTGCGCGATGCTTGTGGCGGGAGCGACGTTCAACCCGCTTCGTGCCCAGGAAAGCAAACCGACGCTTAACCCTGCCGATCATGACAATGCCCAGAGCGAGGAAACGGCGTTTGCTACGCCGCGATCCTACATGCCTGGGGGTTCGAATGGTCTTCCCCATCCCCTTACCGCGTCAGATGCCGCGCTGCTGAAAGAGGCGTTCCGCGCCCAGCGTGCCGGTGATTTCGAGACCGCCATTGCCCGTTCCCGTGCTGCCCATGATGGCATCCTGATGGGTGACCTTCTGGCGGAGCGCTATCTCAACCCAGCCTATCACCCACAGCCGGTACAACTACGCCTGTGGCTCAAGACCTTTTCAAGCCTTGCCGATGCGGGTGCCATACAGAGCCTGCTGGTCTCACTCAGCCCCAAGGGCAGCGTGACCCTGCAGAACTTCCCAACGTCTCTTGCCCCTTCGGATACCGCGTCAAACGCAACGACAGGGACGACAGACCCGCTTTCTCACCTTCTCAACCGTAATCCCCTGCTGGACCGTACCGTGAGCGAGCGTGTTTCGTGGGGGCTCAAGGGCGGTCAGAGCGCTGTTAAACTTATCGATTCCACCCCAGGCATGACGCCGCTCTATGCGGCGCAGCTCAAGGCAGAAGTCGCTCTGGGCATGTTGAGTGCCGGTGAGACGGGCTTTGCCCTGCAGACGGCCCGAAAAGGATTTGCCCAGAGCGAAAGCCAGCTTGGCTATGCCGGTTACGTGGCTGGCCTTGCCGCCTGGCGTCAGGGCGAACTGAGCGATGCGGCCCAGCTTTTCGAGCAGGCCTCACGCGCCCGGACGACCAATAACGACATTCGCGCTGCCAGCGCCTACTGGGCGGCTCGTGTGCATCGTCATCTGCCGGGCCCTGCCACTCTGGCAACGTCGTGGTTGCAGCGCGCTGCGGCTGAACCCGGCACATTCTATGGCATCCTGGCCAGACAATCCCTTGGGCTGCATCATGCTGGCAAGATCGCTGCCAGCACAGAGGACGCCACGGCAGGAAATGCCACGGCGCTTCAGTCAGATGAGACCGCGCTCCAGAATCCGATCCCGGTGATGGGTGAAATCGATATCGATGCCGTAGCCGCCACGCCGCAGGGACCGCGCTTGTTCGCCCTGCTTCAGATTGGCGAAACAGCCCGTGCGGAAGCCCTGCTGCGCCGTATGTGGCCCGACATCGTTTCCGATACCGCACTCTGTCATTCCGTGCAGCTGGTTGCCGCTGCGGCCGGCCTGCATGACTTGTCAGAGCAGATTGCCACCATCCTTGGCTCACGCGACGGGCGTCCGGCCCATCTGGCCGGGTTCCCCACCCCGCAGCTTTCGCCACGTCATGGTTTCAAGATGGACCCGGCGCTCGTCTATGCCCTGACGCGTCTGGAATCGAATTTCGATCCGAAGGCGTCATCGAGTGCCGGCGCACATGGCCTGATGCAGATTCGCCCCCTGACGGCGAGCTTTGTGAGCGGGCCCAAACCTGCTCTCGACTCCCACGGCGTCGCAATCATCAACGTCCCCGCCGATATGGTCGGTCGCCTGCACAACCCGGCGGTCAATCTCGAAATCGGCCAGCTTTACGTTCAGTATCTGGCTGGCCTTTCGGAGCGTTCCGACACAGCACCCAAGGGAGGCGATCTGATCCACACCCTTGCCTCCTACAATGCCGGGCCGGGTGCGATCGCGCGCTGGGAAAGCGGCACGCCCCACGAGGCAGAGCTGGCCCATGATCCGCTTCTTTTCATGGAGCTTCTCCCCAACGGCGAGACGCGTGACTACGTCCATCACGCTTTTACCTATCTTTGGATCTATGCCGATAAGCTCGGCTTGCCCGCGCCGTCGCTCCATGCTCTGGCCCACGCCCAGTGGCCGGCCTTCGCCGAGGAACAGGAAATCGCCAGCGCACGGCCGGTGACCTATCACTGAAGGTCTCAGGTCGTCCGGCGTCGCCTGACCTCCACCACTTGATGCCTGCCTCAGGCAGGTAAGCAGATCATGACGAGGGCGATGCCGGAGCACGGTGTCGCCCTCAGTCTTTTCCCAACGTTTCCATTCTGATGATCCGCGCCCCAAGCGCCTCGAGAAAGAGGCTGTCATGGGACGAGAGCAGGATACAGGCCGATCGCGCTGTTTCTGCCAGCAGCATCATCAGATAATCGCGTGAGGCCGCATCGAGCCCGTTGCCCGGCTCATCCATCAATAATAGCTGCGGTGTACCTATAAAAGCCGAGGCGATGAGCATCTTGCGCCGCGTTCCGAGCGACAGCGCGTCATAGCGCTTGTCGAGATGCGGCGTGAGACCGAACCCCTCGATCAGATCCGGCGAGACATCAGGCGCCTTGCGTGCCCAGGCGCACAGGGCCATGAGGTCGCGCCCGGTCATGAACGGATAGACCGCCCCTTCGTCCGGGACATAGGCAAGGCATGATTTGGCTGCGACGGACTGGCGAGCGAGGTCATGTCCCGCGATCATCACCCGGCCCTTCTGCAGTTTTGCGACCCCGGACAAACCACGAAGCAGGGTTGATTTCCCTGTGCCGTTGCCGCCCCAGAGCCCATGCAGACCCACACCCAGTGCGAAGGTCACTGAAGAGAATACGGGCCGTCCCTTATAGGCCATCTCAAGGTCGGTGCAGAGCAGTATATCGGTCATGCGAAAGCCCCAAAGAGGATGACTGAAATCCATAGCGCAGAAAGGGCGAGCGCAGGCATGGGCCGCCAGCGTGGATCGATCGGGATGGTCGCTCTAAGCGCCGAAACCAGGAGCAGATAGGAGGCGAGCACGAGGAACGCGCCCAGCAGCGAGATCAGTCCATGCAGAACGAGAGGCAGCAGACAAAGCAGCCCCGGGCTTACAAACAAACCGACTACGAGGCCAATATCGCTTCTGACCCAGAAGAACCGCAGCAGAGGCAAGGCCTGACAGAATCCCGAGGCCCGCTCATGTGCTTCGGCAAGCGCAGCGAAAGGCACCAGACTACCTTGCGCGATGAGCCCCATGGCCACGATCTCAACAGGCATGGAGCGGGAATCGTAATCAAAGCCATGCAGAAGCGCCCATAAAGCAACCGGCAGGACCCAGACGATCAGCATGACACCGAGCGTTGTGTTGCCGCGCTCGATACAGCACCGTATCTGCAGACGCAGAATTGGGTCCAGGCGGCTCAGCCCTTTGAGGGGAAACGATGAGACCCGGCGTGCGTACCGCCCGGCGTCGTTCCAGTCCCCCAGACGCGCACTCAGGCGCAGGCCTGCCCCGGCAATGATAACTGGCAAGGCGAGCATCGACAGGGCGGCGCCAGACGCCGCCATACCACACACCATCGCGAGTGCCGCATCGGCCATTAGGACGAAGAGCACCAGAACTGGCGCAGCTTCGATACGAGCGGCCTGCACCATGATGGTCAGCCCCGTAAAAACCAGGCCTCTCATTATATAGAGTAGAACAACCATCGGGGCCTTCAGACCGATCAGCACAAGGCCGACCGGCAGGGGCAGCAGCAGGGGAAGATCGAGCAGGAAGGCAAGCCCTGCGGCAATCGCTAGACGCTCGCTCAGTGTGATGGGCAGGCTGTCCAGATAGCCTCGAAAGGGTCCGCCACGCAGGATCGGCCGCAGCCCCTCCACCCAGAGCAGGGCGCTGATCTGCGCAAAAGCCATTGCCCCGAGATGCAGGCCGATTGCCTTCGGAAAAACGCCCGGCGTGGCGAACAGGAAAACCATGAAATGCGCCGCCCGCACCAATAGGGCGATGATTGGCAGGGCCGGGGAGAGGAAAACAATGACAAGCAGCCCGAGCCAGCGCTGCATGAGACGCGCCTTGCCCGCATGCAGCAGGTAACGCAGCCTCAGGCGGAAGAAGGCAGAAAGGCTGCAAGGGGCAACAGCCATGCGCGTAGGAAGGGATTTCGCCGAATGGGAAGAGGACGGTGTCGCGTGCTCTGTCGTCACATTCTTCCCTCACGCCATCCAGAGGCCAGAGCGCTAGACTGAACCTCAGTTTTCAGCCAGAACCTGCCGGCTTGCGCGCACCTTGGTCACCCGGCGCTGCTCCATTTCAACCACCTCGAACAGCCAGCCCGCAAAAACCACCTTGTCGCCCTTGGCGGGAACGCGACGCAGCAGAGCGAGTATGGCCCCGGCCAGCGTATGATAGCTGCCTGCAGCCGGCAGATCGGGCAGATCCAGCACCGAGCGTACCTCATCGGCAGGCATGAAACCATCGAGCACATATTCGTCGCGCTGCTGCGGATTCTCGCGCTCGGTCTTGTTCTTCTCCGCGCTTTCATCGCCTACGATCGCTTCGAAGATATCAGACGGTGTCACGATGCCCTCGAATGAGCCGTATTCATCCAGCACGAAGGCAATGCCGAGACGCTCGCCGCGCATCCGCTCGATCATGTCCTGTGCCGTCAGGCTATCGGGTACAACGATGGGCTGGCGCAGGGCCGCTTCAATGGAAATCGGCAGCCCCTGAAGCAGACGATCCATCAGGTCCTTGGCCAGCACCACACCCACAGGATGATCCACATCGCCCTCGCAGACGAGAATACGTGTGTAGGTGGACTGGCGTAGCTTCACGATCAGTGCATCGCGGCTTGCGTGCCGGTCGACCCAGAACAACTCGTTACGCGGGGTCATGATGGCACGCACAGGACGATCAGCCAGACGAAGCAGGCGCTCGATCATGATGCGCTCTTCGGTCTCCAGCACTCCGGCCTGGGCACCTTCTGCCAGAATGGCGCGCAATTCCTCCTCGGTAATGGCGGCACGGGTCAGGCCGCCCACCCCGAATACGCGCAGCACGAGATTCGATGTGCCGCTCAGCAGGGCCACAATCGGACGCGAAATGGTGAGTAAGGCAGAAAGGATGAAGGAAAGCCGTGCCGCCATTTTTTCGGGCTGCTGAAGCGCCAGTTGCTTGGGCACCAGTTCGCCGAACACCAGCATGGCGAAGGTAATGGCCATCACCACAATGCCAATCGACAATTCATTGGCGAAGGGCCGCAGCATGTCGCTGCGTCGTATCAGCAGGGCCAGATCCTCTTCAATCTGGCTGCCGCCGAAGGCACCTTCGAGAATCGAGACGAGCGTCATGCCGATCTGCACGGTGGGCAGGAAGGCATGCGGCTCATCAGCCAGACGCAACGCCCGCTCTGCGCCACGCACCCCACGCTTGACCAGCGCCGCAAGCCGCGGCCGCTTGGCCGAGATCAGCGCCATTTCACCCATGGCGAAAATGCTGTTCAGGGCAATGAGAAGACAGATGACCAGAATGGGGGTGAGCATGGGGCCCTTCGTTCAGAAAAAAGAAAAGGCGGACATACATAGCGTATGTCCGCCCTCTTAGGATAAGGCGCTCATGCCTGTCTTGACCAGTATGCAGGGCATGGTTGCCCTGCCCTGTAGAGACCGGTCCGGACGCAACGCCCGTTAGTCAGCGGCGTCAGCAACCTCGACCGGCTTTTCCTCGGCCTTGTGGACGCGCACGCGCGGGCCACGGGCCGGCTTGCGGGATTCGAGCAGAGTTACCTGCTCGGCCACCTGAGCCTCGTACTTGTATTCCGCCGGGCGCTGGTTCTCGAGCGAGATCTCGGGGACCATCGGCTTTTCGGTCTCAGGGCCGAACAGCGCGACCTTGGCGATGTGCCAGGGGCGCTTGACTGCATCCATGACGGCTGTGGATTCGTAGCCTGAATGGACCATGCAATCGGCGCATTTTTCATAAGCGCCGGTGCCGTACTGTTCCCAAGCCGTATCGTCCATCAGTTCCTTGAACGTCTTGGCATAGCCTTCGCCCAGCAGATAGCAGGGACGCTGCCAGCCAAACACGGTACGCAGGGGCTTGCCCCAGGGCGTGCAGTGATAGTTCTCGTTGCCAGCCAGGAAGTTCAGGAAGAGCGGCGACTGCGTGAAGCGCCACTTCTTGCCCTTGCCCAGACGGAAGATGTCACGGAAGAGCTGCTTGGTCTTCTGGCGGTTCAGGAAGTGTTCCTGATCGGGCGCACGCTCATAGGCATAGCCCGGTGCAGTCATGACGCCATCAACGCCGAGCGCCATGACCTCATCGAAGAACCGTGCCACGCGCTCGGGCTGAGCACCGTCAAACAGCGTGCAGTTGATCGAAACGCGGAAGCCGCGCTCTTTCGCCTTGCGGATGGCTGCGACCGCGCGCTCATACACGCCTTCCTGACAGACGGACGAGTCGTGCATCGCCTTGTCGCCATCGAGATGGATATCCCACGAGAAGAACGGGTTCGGCTCGTAATCATCGAGCTTCTTCTCGAGCAGAAGGCCGTTCGTGCAGAGATAGACGTATTTCTTGCGCGCCGTCAGACCCTTGACGATCTCGGGCATCTCCTTGTGCAGGAGAGGCTCACCGCCAGCGATGGCGATGACGGGGGCGTCGGCTTCGGCGTCGGCATCCAGACATTCCTGCAGGCTGAGGCGCTGGTTCAGAATCTGGGCCGGATAATCGATCTTGCCGCAGCCCGCACAGGCGAGATTGCAGCGAAACAGGGGTTCGAGCATCAGAACGAGCGGATAGCGCTTGCGACCCAGAAGATGCTGCTTGACCACATAGCGCCCGACACGGACGGCCTGCATCAATGGAACGGCCATGTAACTCTATGCTCCTACACCAGGTGACAGGCTCTGGCAGCGCGAAAAAGCGCCATGACCCTGCCACTCAGACGTCATACGTTGAGACCCGTTGGCGTTGAGACCCGCCGGTTCTTGTGGATCCGAGAAAAAGACACCGGGATAATGACAGGCGTGCCAGACCCGATACAAGACCCGAAACGAGACGAACGGGATGGTAAAACGTGGGCTATACACCGTCCCGTGGTCGCATCTCAACATCTGCGACGTTTCATTGCACAGGCTGTGTCATTTTGGCGACATCGAAGCGTAATGACTAACCAAATTTTAAGCTGAAACAAGTTGCACAACACCAAACGATGCGCTCATTCCCACCCATCGTTACTGGAGAAGAGTGAGAAGATTGCACTTTTCGACATTATGTCGGACATATGCCCACGTGGTCAGGCATCTGATGACTTGTAATTGATATGAGCCATCCCAGTTTTCCGACTACGGATCCAGATATATGTCGATCCCGCCGAACGGGCCCGTCGTACGGGAAAGATTTTGAGGACGCAGCATGACACAGCTTTCCAGCATAACGATCAAAGCCGCCTCCGCCGGGCGCCGCAAAGGAGCTGCGTCCCGTTACGCGGCCCTCGGTGTTCTGGCCCTTCTCTCGGCACCGGTCGCCTCTGCTGCGCTGATCACGCCCGCTCTTGCCCAGACGGCGGCACCATCATCGGCAGCCATCGCGCCAATCAACGATCTTTATGCGGCGCTCGGCCAGATCCAGGCCACATCTAGCGGCTCCAACGAGGCGCGGGCGCAGATCATGGCCCCCGTCATCGATAGGGTTTTCGACCTGTCGACTGTCCTGCACAACTCGATCGGCATGCGCTACACCACCCTCTCGGCCGATGAGCAGACGAAGCTTCTTGCTGCTTTTCGTCAGTTCACCATCGCGCGCTATGTGTCGAGCTTCAAAAAGGGTGGCAGCGCCAAGTTCACCGTCAGCCCGACCACGCGCCCAGCGCCCAGCGGCGGCAGCACCCTTGTCAACACCACCATTGGTGACGGCTCCGATACGGCCACAGCCATCAACTATGTCATGATGCCCTCAGGCGGCGGCTATCGCATTGTCGATATCCTGCTGAATGGTCACATCAGCCAGGTTGCGGCCCAGCGTGCCGATTTCAGCTCGACCCTCGCCCGTGGCGGTGCCGATGCCTTGGTAACTCTGCTGAATCGCAAAACCGCAAAGTTCATGAACAACTGAGATGCGCTGCCGGTCACCCGAGATGAAAAGCCCCGTCAGGGGCAGAGGTGTCGCGTGACCCACGCCCTGAACTGGGCCGGCGCTCTTACCGTGCTGGGCTATGCCTCAGCCTGTCTCGCCCTGGCGGGCTGCGCCCAATCCGTTATCGGCGCCGGGCTGCTCGCGGCCTTTCGTCGCAACGAACGCAACATCCTTCAGCAAACGCCTGTCGACTCAAGTGCACAGGCACCAGTGACGGTGCTCAAGCCCCTCCACGGGGACGAGCCGCTGCTTGAGGAAGCGCTGCGCAGCTTTTGCGAACAGGATTACGCCCAGTACCAGATCGTCTTTGGCGTTCAGCGCGGTGATGACCCTGCGATTGCCATCGTGCGTCGCCTTCAACAGGATTACCCTGACCTTGATCTGGACCTTGTGATTGATGGCACCACGCATGGGGCCAACCGCAAGATTGCCAATCTGATCAACATGTTTCCCGCAGCCAGACACGACATTCTGGTCGTGTCAGACTCGGACATTCATGTTCAGCGCAGTTATCTGCGCGATGTCGTTCAGACCCTTTCGGCACCAAAGATCGGGCTGGTCACCACACTCTATGCCGGTCTGGCCGCAACACGCAGCGTAGTGCGTCAATTTGCCGCCAGTCAGATCAACCATAATTTCATGCCGGGCGTCATGATGTCGCGCCTTCTGGGACGACAGGATTGCCTGGGCGCCACCATGGCCTTTACCCGGGCGACGCTTGATCGCATTGGCGGTCTGCAAGCACTGGCAGACCATGTGGCTGACGATGCCGTTCTTGGCCAGCTTGTCCGCGCTCACGGTCAGAAAATCGCGCTTGCTCCATGCCTGACATGGACAACGGTGGCCGAAGCCTCGGCACGCGACATGATCGATCATGAATTGCGTTGGGGCCGTACGGTCAAGAATGTCGAGCCCGTCGGCTATGGATTATCCGCCATCCAGCTTCCCCTGTTCTGGGCAAGCGTCACGCTGGCCTGTTTTCAGGCCACGGTGTGGGCAGAAATGTTTTTTCTGGCCGTCTGGATGATCCGCAGCGCCACAGCGTTTTTTATTGATCGGCTGGTGGGGCAATCAAGCCCGGCTGTCTATGCCCTCTTCCCCCTGCGTGAATGGCTCTCCGCTAGCATCATGGTGGGCAGTGCGCGGGGGCAAAAAGTGGAATGGCGCGGTCAGACGCTTCACATACGTCGCACTGTTCCCGTGACCCCACCCGTACAACCTGTCGAACCCGGCGATTAGACTTTTTACTGTTTCCGCCCCATATGCAGGGGCATTCGTCAGGCAATTCTGATTTTTCACTCCCACGGGATCTTACGACCCGACCGTTATTACCGAGGAAGCCTTCATCATGATGCGCACGCTGTTCCTTCAGCCCCCCTCCTTTGATGGTTTCGATGGCGGCGCCGGGTCGCGCTATCAGGCCAAGCGCGAAATCCGTTCCTTCTGGTTCCCGACCTGGCTGGCCCAGCCTGCTGCCATGGTCGAGGGCTCGCGCCTGATCGATGCCCCCCCGGCCGGTATGGGCATGGAGCCGATCCTCAAGGACGTGATGAATCGCGACCTGGTGGTGATGCACACCTCAACCCCGTCTTTCGCTTCCGACGTCCGCGTGGCGCAGATGCTTAAAGATGCCAACCCCAAGCTGATGATCGGCATGGTCGGTGCCAAGGTTGCCGTGCAGCCGGACGAGTCGATGGCCAAGGGCAGCCCGATCGATTTCGTAGCGCGCAACGAGTTCGACTTCACAATCAAGGAAATTGCCGAAGGCCGCGACCTGAAGGACGTAGACGGCATCACCTGGCGCAACAAGGATGGCGAGATCATCGCCAATCGTGACCGCGCCATGATCGAGGACATGGACTCCCTCCCCTTCGTGACGGAAGTCTACAAGCGCGACCTGAAGATCGAGGACTACTTCATCGGGTATCTGATGCACCCGTACATCTCGATCTATACGGGCCGTGGCTGCAAATCGCGCTGCACCTTCTGCCTGTGGCCGCAGACGGTGGGTGGCCATCGCTACCGCACGCGCAGCCCCGAGCACGTGGCTGCCGAAATCCGCCTTGCCAAGCAGTATTTCCCGCAGGTGAAGGAGTTCATGTTCGATGACGACACCTTCACCGATGACCTGCCCCGTGCAGAGGCCATTGCGCGTGAAATGGGCAAGCTTGGCGTCACCTGGTCGTGCAACGCCAAGGCGAACGTGCCCTATGAAACGCTCAAGATCATGAAGGAAAACGGGCTTCGCCTGCTTCTGGTCGGCTATGAAAGCGGCAACCAGCAGATCCTTCACAACATCAAGAAGGGTATGCGCGTTGAAGTGGCGCGCGAGTTCACCAAGAACTGCCACAAGCTGGGCATCAAGATCCACGGCACCTTCATCGTCGGCCTGCCTGGCGAGACGAAGGAGACCATTCAGGAAACCATCCAGTTCGCCCGCGAGATCAACCCGCACACGCTGCAGGTTTCGCTGGCAGCCCCCTATCCCGGCACCGCACTGCACAAGCAGGCCACCGAGAATGGCTGGTTCAACGAAGCTGAAGCCGAACTGATCGACGAGAATGGCGTGCAGATTGCCCCGCTGCACTACCCGCATCTGTCGCACACCGAGATCTTCAACTCGGTTGAGGAATTCTATCGCAAGTTCTACTTCCGCGCGCCGAAGATCGCCTCGATCGTCAACGAGATGGTCCGCAGCCCGCAGATGATGAAGCGTCGCCTCCGTGAAGGCGTGGAGTTCTTCCAGTTCCTCAAGGGCCGCAACGCCGCCTGATCACTCAGGCGTCGTTTACTCCCATGCGTCGTCTGATTATCTCGGCCGATGATTTCGGCCTGAGTGAAGAGGTCAACGAGGCCATCGAGATCGCCCATCGTGACGGGTTGCTCTCGACGGCCAGCCTCATGGTTTCCGGCCCGGCCAGTATGGATGCCGTGCGCCGGGCCAGGCGCTTGCCCAATCTGCGGGTCGGGCTGCATCTGGTGGTGATCGAGGGCGATACCGCCCTGCCCGGTGCCACCATACCGGCCATCGCCACCCCTGATGACCGTTTCGGCACGAGCCAGCTCGGCCTTGGCGTCTCCTATTTCTTCCGTCCTGCCGCGCGCAGGGCGCTGTCGCGCGAGATCGAGGCCCAGTTTCGGGCTTTTCTGGCGTCAGGGCTCACCCTCGATCATGCCAATGCCCACAAGCACATGCATCTGCATCCGACCGTGGGGCGGCTTCTGATCGAGACCGGGCAGCATTACGGCCTTCGCCATGTCCGGACACCCTGCGAGCCTCCGGCGCCACTGGCAGCGGCAGAAACATATTTCGATTCACTGGGTGCTGCGGCCCTGCGACGCTGGTGCAATGTCTTGCGCCATCAGATTGCCCACGCCGGAATGACCACCAACGATCATTGCTTCGGACTGGCATGGAGCGGACAGATGCGCGCCGGGCGCGTGGCGGGGCTGATCCCGCATCTGCCCGAGGGACTGTCAGAACTCTATTTTCATCCGGCCCTGAGCCAGAATGACCTGCTGCACAGCCTCATGCCGGATTACGACCAGAGCGGCGAGTTCGATGCCCTTGTGAGCCCAGAGCTTCGTCAGGCTGTGCACTCAGCCAATATCAGGCTGAGTGACTGGTCAGGACAGACACTCAACGCGGCCTGAACCGGTCGCGTCTGCGCCAGAACGGGCTGCTGTGCCCGCCTTACCGACCGCCCCTTCCACAAAGCCGGTTCGGCTCCCCGGAAAGGGCGGGACGTTTCAGAGGGCGGAATCCACCCAGGCCTTCAGGGCGCTCTTGGGCAGGGCGCCGGTCTTCTGGGCGACAACTTCACCATTCTTGAAGACCATGAGCGTCGGGATGCTGCGAACGCCAAAGCGCGTCGGGGCCTCAGGGTTCTCGTCGATGTTGATCTTGGCAACCGTCAGACGGCCCTTGTACTCACCACCGATCTCGTCGAGCGCAGGGGCGATCATCTTGCAGGGGCCGCACCATTCTGCCCAGAAATCGACCAGCACGGGGCCTTCGGCCTGCAGCACGTCCTTGTCAAACCCGCTGTCGCTGACAGCAACGGTGTTCTCGCTCATCTTGTTCTCCATTACAGCTGCGAGCCATTACAGGCCCACCTGAATGGGACATATCAGCAGTTCGGCCGCAGCCTTCAAGAGCTAGTGAAGGCTCAGACGCAGCATTTGGAGAAACACAAACCTTCGGCAGACGTTTTATCCAATAACGTCATAACGTTACTGGAGATTTTCTCTTGGCCAAACAATCTGCTTTTCAAAAGCTCTGGGTGGGGATGCTCTGCAGCACCAGCGTCCTTGCCGCTATCCCGTCCGCCATGGCGCAGCCAGCACCAACCCAGCCCTTCGCCCCGCTCAGCGCCCCGGCGACCCACCGGATTCTGCCTGGCAAGATCGTCTTCTCGATGCTGGTGACCCCTGATCTGACCAAGGCACAGGTGTTTTACTCCCGGCTTTTTGGCTGGAGCTTCCGTGCCGTCGGTGATGGCAAGACGCCGCGGGTCGAGATCCTGTCAGGTACTCAGCCCATAGGTACGATGGTGGCCCACACCCTGCGCCATCCTGACCGCGATACCCCATTCTGGATGCCTTTCATCTCGACCTCCGATACTGCGACAGTGGCACGTGTGACGCGGCAGCAGGGAGGCAAGGTGCTTTTCGGGCCGCGCCAGATTGATGGTCTTGGCCAGACGGTGATCGTTTCCGACCCGCAGCATGGCATTTACGCAGCGCTCAGCGCCCTGGCGGGCGATCCCGCCGACCAGCCCGGAAGCCCTGCGCTCAACAGCTGGTCCTGGGCCACATTGTTGGCCCCGAACCCCGGACAGGAGGCGGGATATTACCAGCTTCTGTTCAATTACAAGGTCATGGCAGCACCTGGAGCCGATAACGGGAGCCATTACATCATCGCCTCACAGGACAAGGAACGCGCGAGCCTCAACACCCTGCCCGATGGTGTGACGCAGAAGGACCGTGCCCGGTGGGTACAGTTTGTCCAGGTTCAGGACACGGCGGATGCCGCCAACCGGGCAACTGCGCTAGGGGGGCAGGTCATCGTACCGCCCCATGTCGATCGGGATGGCGCCATCGTCGCTATCCTGGCCGATCCGTCCGGTGCCGTATTCGGCGTCATCGAGGCCCAGAAAGACATGCTGGAAATGGGAGCTCCCCAATGAAGAAACGCTCTGCCTGTTTTGCTCTTCTGGCCATTTGCACCCTCGGCCTGAGCGGCTGCGGCTACGATGATTATTACGGTGGCGATTATTACGGCTATCCGGGCGGCTGGAACCGTCAGGGCTGGAACAATGGCTACTCGGTCGGCCCGCATTATACTGGCCGTGGCTGGGGCGGACCCGGCTATCGCCGCAATTATGACCGTCGCGACAACCGTCACGACAACAATCGGGATCGTCGGGACAACCACCGTAATGACTGGCGCCGTCATTAACCGGGTCTGAAATCCATCACCCTCCCGTGCTGAGGATCAGGCTGCCCAAGCCCCTGTCCCCCCTCAGCACGGACGGCCCCCTCATGATGAGGCGTGTGGGGGAATGAAGCTGATAGTGGGGCCTTCGGTCCATACTAGCGCCATGACGAGCTCATGATCGGGGTAGATCTGCTTCAGCACCGCGCCATAGGCTTCCATCTGCCGTCGATAGGCGGCGGGTATCGCCTGACCGGGCCGAGGCGGGTTCTGCCCCGTCTTGTAATCGCACAGCATGATCTGACTGTCGCTCACGCAGAGGCGATCCACTTGCCCCAGCACCACCTGACCGAAAGCCACGCCGGTAACCGGCTGCTCCGAAAGACTGCCCGGGCCGAAAAGCGGCGCAAGCGCCTTGTCGGTGAGTATGGCCAGCACCTGCCCGACAAGACGCGTCACATCGTCAGGCAACAGATCATGCGACGGATGAGAGAGCCAGGCATGGGCCAGATCCCGCCATTCCGCTTCCGGCCTGTCAGGCAACCACTGCAGCAGGCGATGAACCAGTGTGCCGCGATCGATCGCACGGGCCCGCCTGTTTTCACGCCCGGCCACCAGCCTGAGGGGCGAAAGGGCGGGCGGCGCGGCGCCATACTGCGCATTATCGGGGCGGCTCGGAGCCAGGGGGCGGGTCAGAGGTGATTCCTGGGGGGCAGCCAAAGCATGCCATTCCGGTGCCTGACCGAAAATGGCCGGCATGGCGTCCGGCACGACCGGTGAGACCGCTTTGGCCTGACGGGCCTGTTCGGCAGGGGCCGCCTCAATGATCAGGGTCTCCCCCTCCCAACCGCCCTCAAACGGTGCGGGAACGGCAGCGAGCGACTGGAACCCGGCCTCACATAATGCATACCATGACGTTTCCGCAGGCTTCTTCCTTGGCTCCCAACCGCACACCACCAGCCAGTCACTGGCGCGTGTCAGCGCCACATAAAGCAGTCGATTACGTTCGGCCTGGGCTGCGGCCTTCTCCTCAGCCTTGAGCCTGTCACCCAGATCAGATGCCAGCTCCTTGCCGGGCATCCAGACTGGCAGATCAAGGCCGTTCTGATGTGTCCAGAGCAGCTTTTTCTCACCCTGCACATCACCAGTCATATCGGGCAGCACCACCAGACGGGCCTGCAACCCCTTGGAGCCATGCACCGTCATGATGCGTACGGCATCGATCTCGGCCTCCGCTTCACGCTTGACGGTCAGGCTGCTTGACGCCAGCCAGTGCAGAAAGCCCTGCATGGACGGGGCGTGCAGCGCCTCAAAGCGCAAGGCGGCGGAAAGCAGATCATCAAGCGGTTCGGCGGCTTCAGGACCGAGACGGGCGAGAGCCCTTGCCCGCCCCTCATGACGGCCCAGCGCGTCGGCGAGAATCTGATAGGGCGTGGCGAAATCGATTCGGGTCTGTAGCGCGGACAGACGCTCCCAGGCGCTCTGCCATTCCGGACGTTCACGATGGCGCTCCCGCAGGGCTGTCCAGAGCGGTATCTCCCCTCGCTCCATCGCCAGATCCATCAGCGAATGGTCACTGACGCCCCCGAATGGGGAGGTCAGTACGGCAGCCAGGGTGAGATTGTCCTGAGGCAGAAGCAGGGCATGACAGAGCGCCATCATATCCTGCACGGCCAGTGAGTCCGTCAGCCCGACCCCGACCAATGTGGCAACCTCCACCCCCTGCCCCTTCAGGGCACGGATCAGGGCACGCAGGAAGGATGAGCGACGTGGCACCAGAACCAGCACCTCCCCGGCCCGCAGCGGCGTCTGACCGGGCTGGGGCGGTTTGCCAATCTGGGCGGCAATCCACTGGGCAAGATGATCAGCCAGCTTCTGCGGTGCGCGGCTTTGCCCCGCATTGCCTGTCGGCGCGGCCCAGGGGTCGTCGATGCCGTCTTTCTCATCCTTCGGCACCAGAGGCCACAGCTCGACGCGTCCCCCCTGACCGGGGCGGGCAGAGCGATGGGGCGGCAGGGTATCGCGCCCCGGCTCGCGCAGTCCGTCTGCGGCGAGTGGGTTGGTAAAGACGGCATCGACCAGATCGAGAACCGGGGCAACCGAGCGAAACGAGACCCCGATTTCGGGCGTTCGCCATTCCTGCTCGGCACCGATGACCATGTCACGAAAGCGGTCGCGCGCACGGAACAATCCCTGAGGATCGGCCCCCTGGAAGGCATAGATGGACTGCTTGAAGTCACCCACGGCAAAAACCGTTCGGGGCCGCCCTTCCATGTCGCGGGCGCTTTCACCCACGAAGAATTCCTCGATCAGGGCTGTGGCAATTTCCCATTGCGCGGCAGACGTATCCTGCACTTCGTCCAGCAGCAGGTGGTCAAGTCCGCCATCGAGCTTGTAGAGCACCCATGATGCGCCCGGGTCGCGCAGCAGATCGCGCGTGCTGGCAATCAGATCGTCATAATCGACCAGCCCACGGAGTGTCTTGTCCTGTGCGTAGCGTTCGAGCGTGGGGGCCGCCAGCGCAAAGAGGGCCAGATTGAGCGCGATCAGACGCTGGACAGCAATGCGGCGCCCCAGCGCAATCTGTCGCTCGGCCTCGCAGGTAAACGCCTCCATGATATGGGGGCGATCCCGGTTGATGGCGGCGGGCACGAAGCCCTTAGCGGCACGGGGGGTACCGGTACCGGTGACGAAAACCGCATACCAGTCCTCTGCATCCCGTTCCTGCGGTGTGCGGGACAGAGCATCCAGCATCCGGCCCAGCATAGCCTGCATGGTCGGTGTACCGAGGGGGAGAGCCTCCTGGGCGCAACGCCGCAGCGTCGCCTCATCAGGTGAGGCCGTGCGCTGGGCCAGAAGGTCGTCAAGACTTTCCTCACCGGCATCGAAAGCGCGCCGATAGGCCCGCTCGATGCGCCCCGGCTCGATCTGCCATCGGGCAAAACTCTGACGCAGCCGCGCCGCACGCCCCTGAAGCGCCCTGATGCGATCGAGATAGTCTTCAAGCCCGACCTGCCCGGCCAGCAGGGAAAGCCTTTCTTCCATAACGGGGTCACGGGCGGCGCGTGAGAGCGTCTGCTCGATGGCATTGGCCAGAGCGAGACCGGAATCCGTCTCTTCCATCAGGGTGAAATGCGGGTTGATTGCAGCTTCCAGCGGGAAACGACGCAGCAATGACTGACAGAAAGCGTGGATCGTGCCGATCTTCATGCCGCCGGGCAGATCAAGTACCCGCACGAAAAGCGCGCGTGCCGCCTGACGCGTCTCAGGGGAGACGGGTACGCTCAGCGCATGCAATTCACCATCCAGCGCCGCATCGGGTAGCGACACCCAGCGCCCGAGGCGGGACTGCAGGCGATTGGCCATTTCGGCGGCTGCCGCCCGCGTGAAGGTCAGACACTGGATGCGGGCAGGGTCGCAGCCGGGCAGGAGCACGGGGGAGCCTGTTTGCGGGTCGGTCACCAGAACAGGCAGCATGAGCCGCAACAGGCGGTCGATCAGAAGCTTCGTCTTGCCACTGCCCGCCGAGGCCGAGACAAAAACCGAGGCCAGCGGATCGGACGCCAGACGCTGGATGTCATTGGCCGATGCAATGATCTGGGCATTACCTGGTGGAGTATTGTGCGCCGGAGCGTTACTTGCCGGGATCTGACTCATTCCCCGCCCTCCTCACGTGCTGCACTCCATTCCGACACACGCGCCAGATGGGCGTAATCGCTGTAGCGCGGCACATAATCCGGGTGCGGGTGTGAGCGATACGCTGTTGTCGGGTTATCGAAAGCCTCGATACGTCGGCGCAACCTGTCGAGGGATGTCTCGACCAGATCGGCCAGATCCTCCGGTTTGCGCGGTACCGAAAGTTCCTCACCGCGGTTCCGGTCGCCGGTCAGCCGCCAGTAAAGCAGAGAGGCTGTCTCGGCGGGCGGCAGGCCGACAAAACCACCAAGGCGCAGCATGGCGGCTTCCAGCACAAGTTGCGAGCTCCAACCGGCTTCCACATCACTTACCTTTGGCAGGCTGCCTGTCTTGTAATCGATGATGGTCGCGCGCCCGCCCGATCCGATCTCGATCCGGTCCGCGCGTGCATTGAGTTTGAAGGGTGCATAGGGCGGCGTCAGGGTCAGGGTGCCTTTCTGCTCCGTACTGATCCGGGCCGGTTTCTCTCGCCCGGCCTCGCGCTCGCAAACCCAATCGGCAATACGCATCAGGCGCGGGCGCCACCAGGCTGCAAGAGCTGGCCGAAGGTCTCGCCCCTCCATCGCCTTGAGCAACGCTGCATGAAGCGCCCTGCCCCCGTTTTGCCCTGCGGCCAGCCAGGCATCGATGCCGTCATGCACCACCACACCGATATCCGAGCGGTCCGCTGCCTCTTCCAGAGCGGGCAGGGCTCTCAGGCCCAGCACATGACGGGCATAGATGGCATAGGGATCACGCAGCCACAGATCGATTTCCGTTACCGAAAGCCGCCTCGGCCTGCGGGCCACAGGCGGGCGCGGTTCAGGCGGCGGCACCGGACGGGCTGCCCCTTGCGGCTGGTCCAGATGGGCCTGCCAGAAAAGGGCCGGATGGCTGGGCAGGTTCTGCCCGCGTCCTTCAAGCAGGGCATCGAGCCGCACAAGCCAACGTGCCGGAACGGCAGGTGCCCCATCGCGTCGCGATGCGCTCGACAGGACAATTTCCTCACCCGACAGGAACGCTGTGGTGAAGTCATGCGCCGCCGTGCCCACCAGTCGTTCTGGCGAAGGCAGGCCTGCGCGCGTGCGCATCGGGCGGCTGAGCCACGGGCCGGGATCGGTGGCAGGCGGCCATATCCCCTCATTGAGCCCACCCAGAATGACAAGATTGGCAAACTGCAACCGGGCCTCAAGCACACCCAGTATCGAGACCCGGGGGTGAAGAGCTTCGCCATCGCGCCCCTGCAACACGCGCTGGCCAAACACCATCTGCCCCGCCATCGAGGCGAGCAGGAAGGCAGGCATGCCCGCCAGACCCTGCGGCGGCAGAACGGCACCATGAGTCATCAGGCTGGCGACATGGCGCGACAGGGCGTGGCCCTCTGCCCCGAGCCAGAGCCGCTCTTCACCCGGCTGATCCTGTGTCGTGGCCAGCGCCTCTGCCGCACGAACGAGCAAGGTGAGCAGATCCGGCAAGGGAAGATCCCCACATTCCAGAAGAGGCGACATCGCTTCCGAAAGCCGTTCCAGAAAATCCGATAGTGGCTCGGCCTGATCGGGGCTGTCTGCCGTCTCTGCTGCGCTCTGATCCTGCTTTTGCAGCGCAAGGCGCAGTCCGGCCATGCCGGGTGGTGGCGCAGGACCGCGCAACACCAGTCGCTCGAGGCGACGCGCCGTGGCACGACAATTGCCCGGTGTGCTGCCCAGCGCGACAAGCGGATGCTTGAGCAGCGCCAGCAGGGCAACGGGGGCCAGATTGGCGACAGCCGCTTCAGCCACAAGCCGCAGCAGGACGGAAGCGGGCGTGAGTGCCAGCGCCTCACCTGCGCTGTCATCCGCCACGATGCCGTAACGGAGCAGTTCCGTTGCCACGCGACGCGCCAGAGCGCGGTCAGGCGTTACCAGTGAAGCCGTCCGGCCGGGAGTCTCGACCGCATGACGCAGGATCATGGCGAGACTGGCGGCCTCCTGCTGCTGGTCATCGGCATCGACACGCGTGATGCCGGCCAGTGGCAGGGGGGTCGTGCTTTCTCCCCAGGCCGAAAGGCCTTCCATCGGGCGCATGAACAGGCTGGTCAGGGCCGCACGTGCCTGAAGGGCCTGTGAGGCGGCCTTGTCCGCATTGGGCGGAAGGTCGTCCCAGAGCGCGATGGTTTCACGGGAAACACCCAGATCGCTGACCAGACGTCGGAATCCGGATTGCGGATGGCTCTCCGGCAATGTGTCCCACAGCGTTTCCGGCAGATCGAGATCCACACCGGGCAGAATGACACAGCCCTGGGGCGCATCGAGCACTGCACGCAGGATGGCACAGACGGCAAACATGCCATCGGTGAATCCGACAGCCCAGAGCGGCCCCTGAGGCGGGGCATCGCGCCAGCGCGCCGCCTGCGCCTGCAGGACCGCCACCTGCCGCGCGACAGGGTTCATCAACCCGGTTTCCTGCAGCCATTGCGGCCAGGCCTCGGTGACGATGTGCAGAAACTGCAGCGTTTTATGCCAGTGATCGGCAAAGCGTGGCTCGGCGGCATCGGGCAGACGCTCGCGCAGATCGACACCAACGCGCTCGGCATCATCCATCAGCTCTGCAAGGGCAGAAGCCAGCGGCCAGGCCTGCTCCAAGGTCAGGTCAGCGCTGAATACGCCTTTGGCCTGAAGCACCAGTGCCGCCAGAACCGACAGGCGGCGCAGCTTGTCCACCGCAGGCGGGAAGGAAAACGCCTCGGCTCCCGAAAGCGCCAGATCCTCCTCGTTCACATCACCAACCGGCACGATGCGGGGTAGTAGTGCTGCCTTACCATCCAAAGAGCGCAAAAACGCCTCGGTGAGATTACGGGCAGCGCGTCGGCTCGGCACGAGAATCAGCGCGTTATCGGCCTCCTGCCGCGCCGGTCCGGCCAGCCAGCGACGCGCCACATCGTCGAGAAAGGAACGGTCGGGTGGAATCGTCGCCAGTGTCACAACCGGTCGTCCCATCCCGTGACCTGCGCCAGCCTTTCTGTTTCTCCCGCCCCCGGCAAAAGGGTCAGATGCAGGGCACGAGGCGGAAACTCATTACTTGATCGCCCCAACTCTACCAGACGGACAGCAAGGACTTCGGTTCCGGGCTGACTGGGGAGGACAAAACCATAACTGGACATATGCGCGGTCTAAGCTCCTGCCGAGAGAATGACATGATACGCCCCGACGAGCGAGCGTCCACCCATTGCCGAATGCAGACGCTGTCTGTTGTAATGCGAGAGAGGTGGCCCCCAATTTTTGGACAGTGGCGTAAGCTATAGACCCGCCTGAGAAGAGACGGGTTTATGAGCAAGGTTAAACGGAAACGATATTCAGGTGAGTTCTGCATCGAGGCGTTGCAGGAGGCCCCGGTTCGCGAACGTGCTGGAGAAGCGCCAGATCCGCATCAGCATAGATCGCACCACAGGCAGCGTTCGGCTTTGGCTGAACGCACGCCCGATGAGGCGTGTCATAATGCGCCGACACCGTTGGGTCCGGGATTAACCCTGGACCCAATGGCCAACAGCAACACCGCCAACCTGGCGGCATGACAAAAACCGGCTATAACTTATCAGGCCCGTAAAGCTGTCCTAAGGGATGGGACCACCTCTTATATCTATATGGAGAAATCCCCGTGAAATGACTTAATATCTGCATAAATGGTCTAAACCTGAATGATATGTTGTGTTGCCCACTCGGAACACAGATAGCTCTCATGTATCCGTCAGCACGATAAATTGGAACCTCATGCTGGTCGATGTAGGCATGCCAACCCGCAGTCGCGGGATCCGTAAGTACAACCCAGCCAGATCTAGCGGTTACATATGCACTCAGATATACGTCCGTATTGCGATACTTCGTTATTTTCAAGTCTGTGATCTTCGTCGAAGAACACTCGTTGATGATGTCTTTATTCGCTTCGATGACGATTGTTTCAGCTGGATCTGAGATGGATGCTGTCGCGTGCGCGGCCTGGTCTACAGTGGTGGGCAAGACTGCACTTGGACTGAAAAGACGCGGAACTCGATTTGGGTTCTCCCAATAATCTTTTCCGTCCGAAGTGTATGCTGGTGTCAAATGAGAGTTCCGCGCGCGTTTATCAGCCAAACTTCCAATCTCGGTAACCACGTATTTTACACTGAGCATCGCGAACAATGGCGAATCGAAGTCAGAGTTCCATTTCGAAAAAGGCTGCGGCGCGTACGGGTCGAGCGTGGTACCAAACACTTCGTTGTAACGAGCATTCACTAACGGATTGTATCCATTAATCGAATAGAAATGAGACACCGCAGGCATATTTGGCGTGTATGGTCCAGCTTGATCGAAAGCAACTCGCCAGTCTGGCTGTCCCAGCTGCTTAAGATTGTTACGAAGCCAATTAGCTGAATGGTCTAAATCGCCAGATAAGTATTTAGCATCACTAGGAGCGCCATTTGTAAAGTTCGGAGTGAGCGTATACCTTCCAAGATCCCATACGCTAAAAATTATCAATAAGCATATCGTAAGAACTCGATATCCAGCGTTGGAGTAAAGGGGCTTGAATTTGCCCAATACGTATTCTGAACCATTCGCCCCCAGTATTGCGACACTTATGGTTACGATGAACATTGCATCGACAGGTCTACGGAAGAGAGAAAATCCGGGTAAATTTCCATACAGAATTTCATATAAAGGTGTATTGAGGCCCAAGCTATAAACCACCGCAAATACACATACAATCAAACTAAATATGCATATGCCGTTTCTGCCGTTTGAAGAGTATCTCGATATTTTAACAAAAATGAATTTGTGAATAGCGGAAAAAACACCAACGATAACAAATAATGTTCCTATAATACCATAGTAAGATACCGATTCCGCTCTATTCAATACCCCATTGTAAGTTTCGGAAAACGTATTCATTGCGTTTGGGTCAATGAATGTAAGTATTAGTCGCAATGGAGCCGAACTGGCTGCACTCGCCATCACGGGAAGCTTTGTTCTAGTAGTATCCTCGAGAAACGTGAACAAGCTTGCGATCTGAACTCCGCATATCATGACAGCAATCAATGCGGCAAACCCGAGAGACATAAAAAGCTTGCTTAGCTCTCCCTTGAATAGGATACGGCGTATAGCTAACGTGACACAAAAAAAGGTGGCGATGTAAACTGCCAAGAACGTGGTCTGTACCAAGTGTAGCCCCATCCAGCCGGTGGCAACACCCAATCCCAAACTTCGAAGCAACGTAGGACGCCTTACAACCGCACAGAAGGCTAGCGCAAACCACGGCAAAGTTGCCGTGGAAACTATGAGAGCTGAGTGCTCAAGCCGGGCAGGGAGGCATCCCCCCCCCAAAGCTATTACTGCTCCAAATAGAGATGAGCCGACGGAAAAACGCTCGAAGCGCAACAAAAAATACACACCAAGAGCGCATATTAATACATGAAATAATATTACTATATCAAAATAATGTGGGGTTGGATTCGATATCATAGCCATTGGCAACATAACCAATGGCGAGAAGATCAGCGCTTGTGGATCCGATATGATCGGGAAACCTACGAAGTTATAGGGATTCCACCAGGGCGCCTGTCCATTACGATATGATTGAGATATAAAATAAGTAAAGGGATAGAACTCATCTAGAGAGTCATAGGGTATAATAACTCGACCAACTATCCATTCTAAGTACATGTATATCCATAATATGGATATTAACAGAACAGAAAATATATTTTTCATATTGATGTACCTACATATTACTATCAAACTCGTGTATTGACTTCAATACATATATTGGCCTCTGCTTTACCTCTATATAAATTCTTCCGATATACTCACCGAGAAGTCCAATACTAATGAGCTGGATAGAACCGAAGAATGTGATAGACACAAATATGGATGCATACCCGGGTACTGGACTACCAAATAGTACCGTCGTTGATATAATATATACCGCATAAATTAAACACAGAACCGCCCCCACAGCTCCAAGATAGGTCCATAGTCGCAAAGGTACAGTAGAAAAACTCGTAAAACCTTCGAGCGCAAAGTTCCAGAGCGAAAAGCCGGAAAACTTAGTCTTACCCGCTGCACGTTCTGCGCGAGCATAGTCGATAGTAATCGTCTTGAAGCCAATCCAGGAGAAGAGCCCCTTCATGAATCTTTGTCGTTCCGGCAACTGTTTCAGTGCATTAACGACTATTCGGTCCATCAACCGGAAATCGCCAACATTTTCTGGTAGTTTCGTCTTCGAAAGTTTATTATGTGCTTGGTAGAACCAGGCTGCTGTCTTTCTCTTTAAAAAACCGTCGCTGGAACGATCTACGCGTCGAGCGAGGACGACTTCAGAACCTTCCCTCCAAGCTTTCACCATCCGGATAATCAACTCAGGTGGATCTTGTAAATCTGCATCAATCGGGATTACGGCATCGCCCTTTGCCAGATCGATTCCGGCTGTCAAAGCTGCCTCTTTCCCAAAATTGCGTGAAAATTCGATCACCTTAATACGGCTATCGCGGGATGCTGCAGCTATAAGCTTAGGCAGTGTCTCATCCTGACTTCCGTCATCAATACAAATAATCTCCCATGCTGTACGTTCGACAGAGTCGAGCACGGGAGTGATCATATCAAAGAATACTGATACCATACTCGACTCGTTGTAAAAAGGGACAACGAGAGACAATAATTGAACCACGTTATTCCTCGAGTGTTTCGGTTTAGGTGAGTCATTATCACGGATTAATGCACAGTGCAAAAGATTGCCTTTAGATGCAAGGGGGTTAGCTTTCCATTCAGCTGAGCACTATCACCACGTGCAGAGCGTAGCTCTAGGCTCAGGACTCATATCCAAAACCTGACGGTAGCGACGAGAATCATGGCCTGTGAGACGTCGATACGACGCTCATAGTCACGCACGAGACGTCACCATTGTCACAGCCGGTCATCCCATCCCGTGACCTGCGCCATCCTCTCCGTTTCCCCCGTCCCCGGCAGCAGCGTCAGATGCAGGGCATGCGAAGGAAGCTCCTCACCCGCGCGCTCGGGCCACTCCACCAGCATGATTCCTTGCTGAACCTCGTCCCATCCCAGTTCGAACAGGGCGTCAGGTCCGTCCAGCCGCCAGAGGTCGAAATGCGCCACGGTGGCCTTGGGCAACTCATAGATCTGCACCAGAGAGAATGTCGGGCTCGGTACTTCGAGCGAAGGATCACTCGCCAGCGCACGCAGGAACGCCCGGGCAAAGACACTCTTGCCCATACCCATCTCTCCACGCAGCGCAATCACATCCCCCGGTCTCGACAACTCTGCCAGACGGACAGCAAAGGCTTCGGTGGCGGGCTGATTGGGCAGAGACAGGACATTCATGGAGATCAGTCTAGAACCGCATAGGTGTGATGGGTAGGGGAAAGCATATCAGGCCGCGACGGCCGGCTTACCCGCTCACGGAGATCAGTGTTGTTTGTCGTGGCGAGGACCGAAGCACCGTGAATAACCAAACGGTCTCGTTTCACGTGTCATCGTCAAGCATTGTGGAGTACTACGGTCAGCTCCAGAAAAATCTCTCCTCAAGGCGCAGGCCTTTCCTTGACAGGGCCTCTTTCGCGCCGAACTCGAGGAAAAGGCCTTACAGCCCCCTATCGTCGGTAAGCAGGCAGATCAACCTTGTGCAGGATCGCATGACCACGCAGGGCAAAGCCCAGAACGACCGCGACCGCGCCAGCCAGGATAGGCTGCACACCCATCCCGGTCAGGCCAACATAAAGTCCGGCAGCCAGCGCGGCGGCGGTGACGTATAATTCCGGACGGATCACGATCGAGGGGAGGCCGGCCAGAACATCGCGTATGATGCCGCCCATACAGGCTGTCACCACGCCCATGATGGCGGCAGGTAGCCAGGGGATACCGTAGGCAATGGCCTTGGCTGCGCCGTAAACGGCATAGGATGCCAGCCCCAGCCCATCGAACCAGTCGATCGCCCGTTCGTGCCAGTAGCGATGCGGCGTGAACCAGACCAGCAAGGCGATGCCCAGACACACAGCCAGAGGCGCTGTCGCATGCATCCAGAACACCGGAGCGCCAATCAGCAGGTCACGCAACGTCCCGCCACCAACCCCTGTCATGGCCGCAAAAAAGGCAAAGGTCACGATGTTCTGCCGTGCCTTGGCTGCCACGAGCGCACCGGAGATCGCAAAGACCGCCGTTCCTGCCATATCGAGATCCGACAGGGTGGAGGCTGATAACGCATGGATGGAAGCAAGTGTCGCTGGGCTCACGCGGCAAGGGCCTCAATATCATCGGCCAGCTGCGTCACGCGGGCCGGATCGGCATCCCATGCAAACATGAAACGCGCCCCCCCACCGATGAAGGTGTAAAAACGCCAGCCCCGCTCGCGCAGCCCCTCCAGCACGGCCTCCGGCGCCTTGAGGAACACTGCATTGGCCTGCACGGGAAACATGAGCGACAAGCCCGGAAGCGCCTCGATACGCGAGGCCAGGGCACGGGCGCAGCTATTGCCATGTGCGCCGTTGCGCAGCCAGGCCCCGCTTTCAAGCAGACCGATCCAGGGCGCGGAAATGAAGCGCATTTTCGAGGCCAATTGCCCGGCCTGCTTGCAGCGATAGTCAAAGCCTTCGGCAAGGGCTGAGTCGAAAAACAGAATCGCCTCGCCTACCCCCATGCCGTTCTTGGTGCCCCCGAAACACAATACATCCACACCCGCCTGCCATGTCATTTCGGCAGGGGTGCAGCCCAGTGCCGCACAGGCATTGGCAAAGCGTGCGCCATCCATATGCAGACGCAGCCCGAGCTCGCGACAGGTTTCTGAAATGGCGCTTATCTCGGCCAGGGAATAGACCTCGCCCGTCTCGGTTGGCTGGGTGATCGTCACCACCTTGGGCTTGGGGTAATGGATATCGCTGCGACAGGTTGCCAGCGCCCGGATATCCTCGGGGAAAAGCTTGGCATGATCGGTCCGCGCCACCAGCAGCTTGGAGCCATTGGAGAAGAACTCGGGGGCTCCACACTCATCGGTTTCGACATGGGCGAAAGACGAGCAGATCACACTGTTATAGGACTGGCAGAGCGCCGCCAGCGCGAGTGAATTGGCTGCCGTGCCGTTGAAGGCAAAGAACACCTCGCAGCGCGTCTCGAACAGCGCACGAAAGCTGTCAGCGGCGCGGCTGGTCCATTCATCATCGCCATAGGCCGGAACGGAGCCTTTATTGGCCTGATGCATGATGTCCCATACTTCGGGGCAGATACCGGCATAATTGTCACTGGCAAATTGCTGGGCCACAGGCTGGAAATCCTTGCGCTTCTGAAAAAGCAGTATGGGCTTGCGGCAAGGAGGGTGTGGCGTGTCCCGAGATTGCCGGAGCGGCCACATCTCTCCGGTTGCCCGGAGATACCACCTTGCCCGGGAGCAGGTTGGCGCCGGTGAAACGATACCGGCTCTTGATGCTGGGTCTCTCGTATCAAAGCCCCAGCGCCACGGCAAGGGTAAGCCTCTCCGGACGTCTATCAGCCGACAACCGCCTGAAAACAGAGTGACACGACCCAACAGGCACAGAAGCCATGTGAGGGGGGTGCATCGCAGGAAAGAATGTGGTTTCTTTCAGCCTCGTTGCGAAGCATGACCGGGCCAGCAGGCCGGACAGATATGGATGACAGCTGACATGGGCCAGACCCCTCTCGACATCGATGTGGCCATTATCGGTGCAGGGCCGACCGCGCTTTTTGCCGCGTTCGAGTGCAGCATGCTCAAACTTTCCTGCGTGCTGATTGACGCGTTGAGCGAGATTGGTGGCCAATGCGCGGCGCTGTATCCTGAAAAGCCGATCTATGACATTCCGGCGCACCCCTCGATTGAAGGCGGTGCCCTGATTGCCGCGCTCGATGCCCAGATCGCCCCCTTCGATGTACCCCGCCTTCTGGGCCAGCGCGTGGAAAAGCTGTCGGGCCAGCGCGGCGCCTTCACGCTCGAGACAGACAGGAACAATGTGGTGACGGCGCGCGCCGTGATCATCGCGGCAGGAGCGGGTGCGTTCGGCCCGAATCGCCCGCCGCTCGATGGTCTCGATGCCTATGAGGCGAGTGGCGCTGTTCAGTATTACGTGCGCAAGCGCGCCGATTTTGCAGGCAAGCGCATTGTGGTGGCAGGCGGTGGCGATTCCGCCCTCGACTGGGCGCTGTCGCTTTCCGACATTGCGGAAAAGATCTACCTGCTTCATCGCCGCGACCGCTTCCGTGGTGCGCCCGAAACCCTCTCCCAGATCGAAGCCCGTGTGGCTGAAGGGCGTATCGAAAAAGTCGTGCCCTATCAGCTTCACGCATTGCAGGGCGAGAATGGCGCCCTTACCGCGGTCGATGTGATCGATCTCGAGGGCCAGACCCGTCGTATCGAAGCCGATACGCTGCTGCCTTTCTATGGTCTCTCGACCGATCTCGGCCCGATTGCCACCTGGAATATCGATACCGTGCGCAGCACGATTCCCGTCACGCCCTCCAGCATGGAAACCAGCCTGCCCGGCGTTTTTGCCATTGGTGACATCGCCACCTATCCCGGCAAGCTGAAGCTGATCCTGCAGGGGTTCAGCGAGGGAGCCATGGCAGCCCATGCCATTCACCCTATCGTCCACCCCGATCAGGCCCTTCACTTTGAATATTCCACAAGTAAGGGTGTGCCGTCAGGGTCTTGAGCCGTGACAGGGCCCCGGTTTAGTATGATCCCGAAATGATCGAAAGACGCGAACCCTGATGACAACCCAGCCAGACGAGGCGCAAACCGACGCAGTCAGACGTGCCGGTGGATGGCTTCGTATCGACCTCGACGCCATCAAGCAGAATTACCAACTGCTGAAATCCCGTGTGGGACCCGATGTCGCCGTCGGGGCCGCGGTGAAGGCGGATGCCTACGGGCTGGGTGTGACGCGTGTCGCCCCAGCCCTCTATCGCGCCGGATGCCGCCGGTTCTTTGTTGCCACCGTTCAGGAGGGGCTGGAGCTACGCCCCGTTCTGGCGGCCGATGCTGCCATCTGTATCCTCAATGGCCCGGCTCCCGGCAGCGAGGCGCTTTTGCAGGACAAAGGCCTCACCCCGGTTCTGAACAGCCTCGACCATGTCCGCCGCTGGGCCGCGCTATGCCGCGATACGGGCGTGCGCTCCCCCTGTCTGCTTCAGCTCGACAGCGGCATGTCGCGCTTCGGTCTGTCCGAAGCCGATATCGATACGCTTATTGCCGAAAACACCCTTGCCGATCTGGCCATTGATTACATCATGAGCCATCTGGCCTGCGCGGATGAACACCATTCGCCGCGCAATGAGGGACAGCGCCTGCAATTCGAGGCCCTGCGCCGCAAGCTCCCGGCCCTGCCTGCCAGTCTTGCAGCGTCGAGCGGTATCTTTCTGGGGGAAGCCTTCCATCATGATCTGGTCCGGCCCGGTTATGCCCTCTATGGCGGCAACCCGACCCCGGATCGCGCCAATCCCATGCATCCGGTTGTCACCCTGCTGGCCGGCATGGTGCAGGATCGCTGGATCGCCCCGGATGTGGCAGTAGGCTACAGCGCGCGTTTCATCGCGACAAAGCCCACGCGCATCGCAACCCTTTCCGTCGGCTATGCCGATGGTTTCCACAGACGCGGCGGTGGCCTTGCCAGCGCCGTTCTGCCTGACAGCCCTGATATCCTGTTGCCCATCGTGGGGCGGATTTCGATGGACTGCATGGCGCTGGATCTGACCGCGCTGGGAGACAAACTCCTGCCCCCCGGCACCGGTTTCGAGCTGATTGGCCCCCATCGTCCGCTGGACGAACTGGCCGCGGCACTGGATACGATCGGATATGAGTTGCTGACCGGACTCGGGAAGCGCTTCCATCGTGAATATATCGAGAGTTCACAATGAAGATCATCGTCATGGGCGCCGGTGTCATCGGCGTCACCACAGCCTGGTATCTTGCCGAGCAGGGTCATGAGGTCGAGGTCATCGACCGCCAGCCGGGCGTCGGGCTCGAAACCTCTTTCGCCAATGCCGGTCAGGTCTCCCCCGGCTATTCCACGCCTTGGGCCATGCCGGGCCTGCCCCTCAAGGCCATGCGCTGGATGCTCGAAAAGCACGCGCCGCTGGTTGTGCGTGCTGCTGCCGTCAACATGCCGATGCTGCGCTTCATGACGCAGCTTCTGACCAACTGTACGCATCATGCCTACGACATCAACAAGAGCCGTATGCTGCGCATTGCGGAATACAGCCGTGACTGTCAGGCCGAACTGCGCCGCAGCACCGGCATTACCTATGACGATGGACAGAAAGGCCTGATCCAGCTTTTCCGCACCGACAAGCAGATCGAACATGCCCATGAGGACATGCGCCTGCTTGAGGAAAGCGGCGTTGCCCACGAATTGCTGGGCATGGACGATGTGCTGAAATACGAGCCCGGCCTCGCCGGCGCGCGTCAGATTCTCAAGGGTGGCCTGCGTCTGCCCGGTGACGAATCCGGAGATGCCTATCTCTTCACACAGCGCCTTGCCGCCATGGCGGCGGAGAAGGGCGTGAGCTTCCGCTTCCGCACCGAAATCGAGGCCATCGAAGCGGCGAGCGACGCCATCTATGGTATCCGCACCAGTGCGGGCCGCCTGACAGCCGATGCCTATGTGCTGGCACTGGGCAGCTACTCGCCCCGCCTGCTCAAGCCCATCGAACTCGATCTGCCGGTCTATCCGGTCAAGGGCTACTCGCTGACAGCCCCGATCACCGATGAGAGCCGTGTCCCGACCTCCACGGTCAATGACGAGACCTACAAGGTTGCCATGACGCGCCTTGGCGATCGTATTCGCATTGGTGGTACGGCGGAGCTGACGGGGTGGCGCCTCAAGCTGAGTCAGGACCGTCGCGAAACGCTCGAACTGTCGTTCAACGACATGTTCGGCGGTGCCGATCTGAGCCGTGCCCGCTACTGGACCGGGCTGCGCCCCTGCACGCCGGATGGCACACCCGTCATTGGTCCGTCCGGGCGCTACAGCAATCTGTGGCTGAACACGGGCCACGGCACGCTTGGCTGGACCATGGCCTGCGGCTCGGGCCGCATCCTCGCCGACCGCATCAGCGGCAAGCGTACCGATATCCCTTCGCTGGATCTGTCGCTGGACCGCTACACGTCCTGAAGCCACACAAGGCTTTGGCCTAAGTATGAGAGGGGGATCCTCCCCCTCGAATGCCTTCCTGCCGGGCCTGGCGGAAACACCAATGCTCAGCCCGGTGCAGATAGTTGCCCCGCACGCATGGCCGCGATAACACCGCCATCGATCAGCAGATCACCCCCCGTAATGAAACCGGCATCCTGCCCAAGCAAAAAATGAGCTGCGATTGCGATCTCATCAGGGGGTGACATACGTTTCGCCGGTGAGGCCTCGACCATGGCGCGATAGGCGTCACCCGATGCGGAAGCCAGTTCATGCGTGGCAAGCGGGGTGACCACAATCCCTGGGCTTATGGCGTTCACCCGCGCACCGCGTGTGCCCCATCTCACCGCCTCGGCCTGCACCCTCAGACTGTTTGCGCGCTTGGCAACGATATAAGCCATCATACTGTCAGTGATGACATCAGGTTGCAGGCAGGGCAGCTCAAGCAGCGCGGCCGCAGGGGTCAGCGCCAGTTGCGTCTCGTCCGACGGGGAAAGTGGATGGGGCATATGCCCTGCCATGCTGGCAACGATCAGGCCTGATCCACCAGAGGCAATCACCTCGCCAAAGGCCTCAAATACCAGTGCAGCACCGTAAAGGTCGACTTCAAGCACCTTGGCGGGTGGGGCCATATTGGGCGAAACGCCAGCCGTATTGATCACCTGCATGACCGGCCCCATTGCAGCAGCCATCTGGGCAAGTGTGTGAACGCTTTCTGGCGAGCAGACATCGATCACCTGGGTTGCCACGTCATAGCCGGCGTCGCGCAGGGTCCCAGCCGTGCGTTGCAACAGAGCCTGATCGATATCGACCAGGAGCAGATGCTTGCCCATGCCCTGTCGTCGCGCAATGGCCAGACCAATACCACCCGCACCGATGACGACCACGATTTCCCTGCTCACTATCCCTGTCTCCCGTTCCCGTATGGGTATGCCTCCTAAAGAAGCATCGCCGATGGAGAGAGGTATAGAGGCGAGCATTACCGGTGATTAGACGCCCCGTTCAGCGTGAACCTATATCGATCATTCATCAATCGGCCAAGAAACCCATGAGATAGACCCGAAGTAACAGGCACAAAAAAACGGGGCCTTTTCGGGCCCCGTCTTTCAAACTCGATCATGTGATCGATCAGTTGCCTGCAGCGTCCTTCTCGGCGGCAGCTGCTGCACCCTTCTTGTGGTGCTTGTGCTTGTGCTTGTGCTTGCCCTTATGCGTGGCAGCCTTGTCTTCCGTCGGAGCAGCGGGAGCTGCTTCAGAGGCCGGAGCCGGGGCCGTAGCTTCCGGAGCAGCAGGCGCGGCTGCCGGGGCAGCGGAAGCTGCAGCAGCAGGGGCTGCCGGGGCTGCTTCCTGCGTGGTCTGAGCGAAAGCAGGAGCGCTCAGCGTCATGGCAAGAGCGGCAACACCGGTAAGAAGACGACGATTGAAAACGAGCATAAAACAAGCTCCAGAATACGAATTCACATAATCACAGGCGTCAGTCAGACTGTAGAACAGGCCGCCTGCACTTATGACGTAACGAACGCTATCAGTATTTTTCAGTCTCGTCTTGAAGAAAATTAGATAAAATACGTGTAATCGCACCGTAAAGGCATGTTTATGCCTTAATGCCGACATGATCATAAAAAAAGGCCACCGAATGGTGGCCTTTCCTTAGTGTCAGGCGTCTGACTTGACTTTCGACATACGCTTGCGCTCGTTCGGGTCCAGGTAGCGCTTGCGGATACGCACGGCAGAAGGCGTCACCTCAACCAGCTCATCGTCCTCGATATAGGCGATAGCCTGCTCAAGGCTCATCTTGCGCGGCGGCGTCAGAAGCAGCGCATCGTCCTTGCCTGCGGCACGGATGTTGGTCAGCTTCTTTTCACGGACAGCGTTCACATCGAGATCGTTCTCGCGCGAATGCTCACCCAGGATCATGCCCGTGTAGATCTTCTCGCCAGCTTCGACGAACAGCGTGCCACGATCCTGCAGCGAGAACAGGGCGTACTGCGTGGTCGCACCGTCTTCTGCCGAGATCAGCGAGCCGTTGCGACGGCCATCGATCGTGCCTGCATAGGGCTTATAGCCCGCGAACAGACGGTTCATGATGCCCGTGCCGCGCGTGTCGGTCAGGAACTCGCCGTGATAGCCGATCAGGCCGCGCGACGGGATGAGGAAGGTTAGACGGACCTTGTCACCACCCGACGGACGCATGTCCTGCATCACGCCCTTACGCATCGACATCTTTTCGACGACCACGCCCGAATAGGGCTCGTCAACGTCGACCAGAACCTCTTCGTACGGCTCTTCACGCTCGCCGGTCTCTTCGTTGTTACGGAAGAGAACGCGCGGACGACCGATGGTCAGCTCGAAGCCTTCGCGACGCATGGTCTCGATCAGCACGCCAAGCTGGAGTTCACCGCGACCGGCAACCTCGAAGGCTTCGCTTTCGGCACTCTCGGTCACCTTGATGGCCACGTTGCCTTCGGTTTCCTTGAACAGACGGTCACGGATCTGGCGCGACGTCACCTTCTTGCCTTCGCGACCGCCCAGAGGGCCGTCATTGATGCGGAAGGTCATGGTCAGGGTCGGCGGATCGACCGGGGTCGAAGGCAGCGGCGCATCGAGAGCCGGGTCTGCAATGGTGTCGGGAATGGTGGCGTCGGACAGACCGGCCACAGCCACGATGTCACCAGCTTCGGCTTCATCCACCGGCACGCGGTCCAGACCGCGGAACGACAGCAGCTTGGTCAGACGACCCGTTTCCACGATCGTGCCATCGGGGCGCAGCACGCGCACCGGCATGTTCACGCGGGCGCGGCCCTGCTCGATACGACCCGTCAGGATGCGGCCCAGGAAGTTGTCGCTTTCGAGAATGGTCGAAACCATGCCGAACGGCGCTTCCTTGTCGAGGCCCGGCGTCGGCACGTGGCGCAGCACCAGGTCGAACAGCGGGGACAGATCCTTGCGGGGGCCGTTCATTTCCAGATCGGCCCAGCCCTGACGGCCCGAGGCGTACAGCATCGGGAAGTCGAGCTGATGCTCGTCGGCGCCCAGAGCTGCGAACAGGTCGAAGATTTCTTCATGAACTTCGTCGGGGCGGGCATCGCCACGGTCGATCTTGTTCACGACCACGATCGGACGCAGGCCACGGGCCAGCGCCTTGCCCAGCACGAACTTGGTCTGCGGCAGAGCGCCCTCAGCCGAGTCGACCAGGATGATCGCGCCGTCCACCATGCTCAGGATACGCTCGACCTCACCACCGAAATCGGCGTGGCCCGGCGTGTCGATGATGTTGATACGCGTCTCGTTCCAGACGACCGAGGTGCACTTGGCAAGAATGGTAATGCCGCGCTCACGCTCGAGGTCATTGCTGTCCATCGCGCGCTCAGCAACGTGCTGGTTTTCGCGGAACGAGCCGGATTGCTTGAGAAGCTGGTCAACAAGGGTGGTCTTGCCATGATCGACGTGCGCGATAATGGCGATGTTACGGATTTCCATGAAGCGGTCCTGATCGGGCTTGCAGGGTCATGCCCTGCCGGATCGCTCCCTGGGAACGACACAAAGCCGGGACTGACGGATTGGCCGTGTTCTGCACAATTTCCCGTCAGAGTGCAATGAAAGGATCGGAAAGACCGGGTTTTTTAGCATTTCCGGGCCTTCTTCCAACGTAATACGGGCCCCTGCCCCGCCTCTTTGAAAGAGTTAAGCCCTTTCTTCCCTGTGTAGTAAGGCAAGGTATAGAGGCGCGGGTTTCGAAAGGGCGACTGCCCTTTGGCAGAGTTCGGGGCGGCGCCCCGAAACAGCCCTCAGGCCTTGAGCGCGAAATCCGCGGCAGGGCGTGCCCCCATGCGGGTGATGATCGCACCAGCAGCTTCGTTGCCCAGACGACCACATGCTTCGAGGCTGCGGCCCTTGGCCAGTCCAGCCAAGAAACCGGCAGCGAAGGCATCGCCCGCACCCGTCGTATCGACCACCTTCACGGGTTCCGTCGGAACGACCAGCTTCTCGCCATTGGAGAGAATGACCGCGCCCTTCTCACTGCGGGTCAGCACGACAAGGGCAGCGTCACGCCCGGCCTGCGTGGCGGCGGCGTCGAAATCCTCGGTCTCGTAGAGGGCACAGATCTCGGCCTCATTGGCAAAGAGAATATCGATATGCCCGGCGACCAGCGCACGGAAGGCAGCATGATGGCGTGCCACGCAAAACGTATCCGACAGGGTCAGGGCCACGCGGCGACCGGCCTTGTGCGCCGTCTCGGCCGCAAGGATGAAAGCGGCCTGCGCGCGGTCCTTGTCGAACAGATAGCCCTCCATATAGGTCACGGCGGCGGCGGAGACGGCTGCCTGATCCACATCCTCGGGTCCGAACTCGGTGCAGATGCCCAGATAGGTGTGCATGGTACGCTGCCCGTCAGGCGTGACGAGAATGATGCAGCGCGCGGTGGGGCGATCGGCGTTCTGAACGGGGGCTGAGGGGTAGAACAGCTTCTGCGCGGCGATGTCTCGGGCATAGCCGAGCCCTGCCTCATCATCTGCCACCTTGCCCAGATACCCGACGCGAGCGCCCAGACGGGCTGCAACGACCGCCGTGTTGGCGGCGGAACCGCCACCCATGATTTGCTCCGGGGTGATCTTTGCCTCGATAGAAGCGGCCTGATCGGCATCGATCAATGTCATGCTGCCCAGTGGCGAGCCGAGCGCCGTCAGTGTCTCGTGCGAAACCTGTGCAAGGATATCGACAATCGCGTTGCCGACGCAGAGCAGATCGAGAGTGGGTGCAGTCATGAGGGCTCCGATGCGATGAAATTAAGTGGAGAAAACAGAGTTCACGCCATGAAATCAACATGATCAGACGTGATCGTAATGTTGCGTGAACGACAGGTTCGGCATTCTTTCCGACAGGCCATGACACAAGACCGGGTCATGGTCAAAAACCGCGAAAACCTGCTGTTTATCCGCTTGTCGCTTGCGCAACATAACGTGTAAGCCGGGTTAGGGCGTGAAGCACCTCTGAGGTGATTTTGCGCCTGTCACCAGCCGCCAGCGGCACCCGAACCGCCACCTTTCAGAACGCGCAGCGGGGTTCTCTTGTTCAAACGACGCAAACCAGAAGATACAGCAACGCCCTCATCTTCAGGTGCATCGGCCAGTATCGGCCAAAAACCGGCTGCCCCTACGACGGGCAGCGCTTCGCTTTTCCCCGAGCGTCCGGCCCCAGCGGCTGACGCCTCACCAGCCTCACAAGTCAAGGATTCTGCCGCGATGGGTCGTTCGCCGTTCCCCACCCCTCCCTCACCTGCCACGCCTGCCACCCCGGCAGCCCCTGCCCGCCCCGCGGCAGCAGCGGCTTCGGCACCTGGCGGGCGTCGTGAAGCGACCGACCGCCGCACGCTGGTCGTTGGACGCGGCATTTCGGTGCAGGGTTCGATCCAGGATGCCGAGCGCCTTGTTGTCGAGGGAACGGTTGAGGCCACGCTGCTTCAGGCCACCGAGCTTTCGGTTGCACAGGGCGGTGTCTTCCGCGGTGAAATCGAAGTTGAGGATGCCGACCTTGCGGGCACGATCGACGGCACACTGACCGTTCGTGGCAATCTGACCGTGCGTGCTACGGGCCGTCTGATTGGCAAGACGCGCACCCGCCGCCTGCAGGTCGAGGATGGTGGCCAGATCACGGGTCATCTGGAAATGATCACAGGCGACATGCCTGCTCGCCCGGCCCCTGTCGAAGCCCCCGTCCCCGCAACTGAGAAGACTGAAGAGACCACCCCTTCAGCCTGATCCGTTTTTGGCGACATGCAACAAAAAAAGCCCGGTCCAGCAGGACCGGGCTTTTTTCATTCATCCTTGTTCGGGCCCGTTTCAGCCAACGCTTTCGCGACGGTCACGCAGCTTCACATAAGCAATCGCGCAATGCTCGGCGCAGTAGGGCTTGCCGGGAACGGGCTTGGCTCCGCAGAAATGGAAACCGGGGGTTCCAGGATCGCCGTTGGGCCAGCAGCAAGCCGGACCACGACGCGGTGACGTGTCAGCCGTCAGCGGGCGCAGGAGCGGGCGGAGCATCAGATCTGGCGCCATGGTCTTGGCCTCTGCGGATTTGCGGGGCGGAGCGGATTTCGCGGCAGTGGCAGGCTCATCTTCGCTTGTCGCAGCGGGACTGGCCGAAGCCGACCCGGCAGCAGACGATGTCGGCGTGGTGGCGGTTGGACGGCCAGCCATGACCGGGGCCGGCGCATCCTCTACCAGTGCGACAGGTGCTGTCTTGACGCCGACAACCTCGCTGGCCTTTTCCTGCACTGCCTCGACGGGTTTTTCAGCAGCTTTGGCAGGCGGCTTTTCAATGGCCGGGATTGTGGCCGGTTCCGCAGCTTTTGGCGCGACAGCTTCAGCGGACGGCGCCGACGTGGTATCCACGCCCGTCTCAGGAGCAGCATCCTTGCGGGACTTGGCTGCAGCACGGATGGGCGAAGGGCGTGGCGGCAGACCAAGACGATGAGCCTTGCCCACGACAGCATTTTTCGTGATCGAGAGCTGTCGCCCGATCTCGGCTGTCGATAGTCCTTCCTGCCAAAGCGTCTGAAGACGGGAGATTATTTCGTCAGTCCATTCCATCGCCCGTGCTCCTCATTCAGTCCTGTGACGTAAAACTAGGGTGTCGATACGACTTGCTCAATCCGTAAATCGGATTTTTCTATAATGAGACTGGCGCATAAACACAGAGCTCTTGCTCAAGTCAATCTGAACCCGCGTGAATTACCAAAGAATGACGTGACAATCTCTGACAGGGGCCGCCGGTCGCTGATCCCCTGCAGCATTTCTTCTCAGGCTTCGCCTGAGCCGCGCCCTGCCTCCGGATGATGCCTCCGGGCGCTACCGCAGGGCAGGATCTGACACGAGATCAGAGCAGTCTTCAGGCCTGATCGTCGCGGATCAGCCTAACCAAACGACCTTCAACGGCAAGCTGGATATCACCTCGCAGAAGCGCAAGGGCATCCTCGCCGAAAACGGCGCGGCGCCATCCCTTGAGAACCGGGCTATCGGTTTCACCCAGCGCCAGACTGTCCAGATCCTCACTCGTCGCGACAAGTTTGGGAGCCACGCGGTTGGCCTCGCAACTGGCGGCAAGCACGACCTTGAGCAGCGCAACCAACGCCGCAGAAGGCTTGGCCCCCTCGGATTTGCGCGGCGGTCGCGGGAGGTCCTTCTCGGGCAGATCAAGGCCTGTCTGGATTGCCGCCAGAAGACCCGGTGCGGCCTTGCCCTCGGCAAAGCCACGAGAGACACCACGCACGCGGGAGAGAGCGTCAGTATCCTGCGGGCGAACAGCCGCAATTTCGAGCAGGCTTTCATCGCGGATAAGGCGCTGACGCGGGATATTCAGCGCCTGCGCCTCAAGTTCACGCCATGCCGCAACCTCGCGCAAGACGCCAAGCATGCGACGGTTATTGGTGCGGGCCTTCAGCCGCTCCCACTGGCGGCGCGGATCGGGGCGGAAGGTTGCCGGATCGTTCAGGACAGCAAGCTCGGCATCAGCCCAGTGCAGACGGTTCTGCTTTTCCAGTTCGTCATGCAGGGCAAGATAGACATCGCGCAGATGCGTGACATCTGCTGCGGCATAGGCGATCTGTGCCTTGGACAGGGGGCGCGCTGCCCAGTCGCTGAAGCGATGGGTCTTGTCGATGCTCGCGCCGGTAATGGCATTGACGAGCGTGTCATAACCTACCTGATCGCCATAGCCCCCCACCATTGCCGCCACCTGTGTGTCGAAAATAGAGCGCGGCAGGACATCGAACAGATGCAGGAAGATTTCCAGATCCTGACGGGCAGCGTGAAAGACCTTCACACAGCTTTCCGTTGCCAGCAGATCGGCCAGCGGCGCAAGGTCGATCCCCGGCGCCAGCGTGTCAATCACGGCGACATCGGACACGCCGCCGAGCTGCACCACGCAAAGTTCAGGCCAGTATGTATGCTCCCGCACGAACTCCGTATCGATCGTAACGAACGGCTCCTGCTTGAGTCGGGCGCAGAGTTGCGCCAAATCGTCTGTAGAAGACACGATGACTGGGGCTGGGAAACCGGCTTGAGACACTTGCATTTCCCATCCATACATCAGGGCAGACCCACATGACCACATCAGAGAACGATCTCGCGGCACTCAGCCAGCTTGGCCGACAGACCGTGCAGCCGGACAGCCCGGAAACCGCAACGCTCGAGCGTGTGCCAAGCCCGCATAAGGGCCGCGATTATGTGGTGCGTTTCACCGCACCTGAGTTCACATCGCTCTGCCCGGTAACGGGTCAGCCCGATTTCGCTCATATCGTGATCGATTACATTCCGGATGAGTGGATCGTCGAAAGCAAGTCGCTCAAGCTCTATCTCACCAGCTTTCGCAATCATGGCGCATTTCATGAGGATTGCTCTGTCAGCATTGCCACGAAACTGGTCGAGGTGCTGAACCCGAAATGGCTACGTATTGGTGCCTACTGGTATCCACGCGGGGGTATTCCCATCGACGTGTTCTGGCAGACTGGCCTGCCGCCCGAGGGCGTGTGGGTGCCTGCACAGGATGTTCCCGGCTATCGCGGCCGCGGCTGAGAGCACGAGATACAAACCCGGCAAATACGGCCTGTGCCGTACCAACCTATTGGTGGTACCGGCGTGATGTAAGGATCAGACCACCTTACGTCTTGGCCTCAGGCCGGACCTGATAGCGATGAGCCGCAAGGCCAGTGCGTAATCCCTTGCGGTATCTGAAACCGAATCAGTCGAGAGCCAAACAAAAAGGCCGGCACCCTGGGGGGAGCCGGCCTTTTCGGTAACGGGTATGCCCGATCAGTAGATCGGGTGTGCAGCCTCAGCCGCCTCGATTGCAGCCCGGGTGGACTGGATCTTGCGAGAGATGCGCTCGATATCCGCAAGGTCATCAGCTGCGACATTGGTCAGCTGAAGCTCGAGGGTCTCGAGGCGGGACTCTGCTTCGGTCAGGACGATGTCCTTGATCGGCAGGGCCTCGTCAGCGAGAATCGTGCAGCGATCTGCCGTAATGTCGGCGAAACCACCGGAGACGAAGAAGCGCTCGGTTACGACGCCTCCCTCATAGAGGGAGACGACGCCACCGCGCAGCAGGAGCATGATCGGCGCATGATCCGGCATGGCCGCGATATCGCCTTCCTCGCCCGGGATGACTGCCATTTCGACTTCCTTGCGGAAGAGCAGCTTTTCCGGGCTGATGATTTCGACCTGAACCGGCATGGGCTTACGCCGACTCCTTCATCTTCTCGGCCTTGGCGATCGCTTCTTCGATCGGCCCGACCATGTAGAAAGCGCCTTCCGGCAGGTGGTCATACTCACCGGCCACAATAGCCTTGAAGCTGCGCACGGTGTCATCGAGAGCGACGAGCTTGCCCGGCGAACCCGTGAAGACCTCGGCAACGTGGAAAGGCTGCGACAGGAAGCGCTGGATGCGGCGCGCGCGCGCCACGACCTGCTTGTCCTCTTCCGACAGCTCGTCCATGCCCAGGATCGCGATGATGTCCTGCAGGCCCTTGTAGGTCTGGAGAATACGCTGCACGTCACGCGCCACCTGATAGTGCTCTTCACCAACGATCTTGGGGTCGAGCGAACGCGAGGTGGAGTCGAGCGGATCGACAGCCGGATAGATACCCATTTCCGCGATCGAGCGGTTCAGCACGGTCGTGGCGTCAAGATGGGCGAAGGTCGCGGCAGGTGCCGGATCGGTCAGATCGTCGGCAGGCACGTAAACGGCCTGAACCGAGGTGATCGAGCCCTTCTTGGTGGAGGTGATGCGCTCCTGAAGGGCGCCCATCTCGGTGGCCAGCGTCGGCTGATAGCCAACGGCAGAAGGAATACGACCCAGCAGAGCCGAGACTTCCGAACCGGCCTGCGTGAAGCGGAAGATGTTGTCCACGAAGAACAGCACGTCCTGGCCTTCCTCATCGCGGAAATATTCTGCGAGGGAAAGGGCGGACAGGGCAACGCGAGCGCGGGCACCCGGCGGCTCGTTCATCTGGCCATAGACCAGCGCCACCTTGGAGCCAGCCGTCGAACCGTCTTCACCGATCTTGATCACGCCGGCATCCTGCATTTCGAAATACAGGTCGTTGCCTTCACGCGTACGCTCACCGACACCGGCAAAGACGGACACGCCGCCATGAGCCTTGGCGATGTTGTTGATCAGCTCCTGGATGATAACGGTCTTGCCAACGCCAGCGCCGCCGAACAGGCCGATCTTGCCGCCCTTGAGGTACGGGCAGAGCAGATCGACAACCTTGATTCCGGTGACCAGAATCTCGGAAGCCGCAGCCTGGTCCTCGAAAGAGGGAGCCTTGCGGTGAATCGGATAGTGCTTGTCGGACACGACAGGGCCGCGCTCATCGACGGGCTCGCCGATGACGTTGAGGATACGGCCGAGCGTCGCCGGGCCAACCGGCACCGTGATCTGGGCACCGGTATCCTTCACTTCGCTACCACGGACCAGACCATCGGTGCTGTCCATGGCGATGCAGCGCACTTCGCGCTCACCAATTTCCTGTGCCACTTCGAGCACAAGGGTCTGGTCGCCAATCTGGACGTGCAGCGCATTAAGGATATGCGGCAGCGTGCCTTCGAACTGGACATCGACCACGGGACCGCGGACCTGCGTCACGCGACCCACGACGTTGCTGCTGGCAGACGACAGAGTTTCGGACATCGTATTTCGGCTCCTGCGTAAAAGTCTCAGACGGCTTCAGCGCCGGAGATGATCTCGATAAGTTCTTTGGTGATGTTGCTCTGACGGGTGCGGTTATAGCGCTGCGACAGAGAGTCGATCGCCTTGCCTGCATTCCGTGTCGCGTTATCCATGGCCGTCATGCGTGCACCCTGCTCACCAGCCGCACTTTCAAGAAGCGCAGCGAAGAACTGGACCTGGATATTACGCGGCAGAAGCTGAGCGAGCAGCTCGGCTTCATTGGGCTCAAATTCATATTGAGCGGTATATTCACTGGCGTTGTCGTTCTCGGCCACGGGCAGCGGAACGAGCGCCTCTTCCGTCGGGATCTGAGTCATGGCGTTGACGAAGCGGTTGAACACCACCGTCACGCGATCGACCTGACCATCGGTAAGCAGTTCGGTAACGCGCTGGCCGAGGTCGACAGCCTTCTGGAACTGTACCTCGCGGCCAGCCGTGCCTTCGTAACGCTCGATCAGCTTGCCAGGGAAGATGCGCGCCATGGCCTCACCGCCCTTGCGGCCGACCGGCAGGATACGCACCGTTTCGCCCTGCGATTCGAGACGCGAGACGATCTGACGCACCGAGCGCACCAGATTGGCATTGAAGCCACCCGCCAGACCGAAATCGCTGGTCAGCAAAACGACAAGATGGGTCGAACCCTTGCCGCCTTCGAGAAGCACGGGCAACTCGCCCTGGCCTGAAGTTGCCGTCGCAAGCTCGGACAACATGCGGCGCATGGCGGCAGCATAGGGACGCGAGGCCTCGGCGTGCTTCTGAAAACGGCGCAGCTTGGACGCTGCGACCATCTTCATGGCACTCGTGATCTTGCGCTGCGATTTCACGCCCGCGATCCGGGCGCGCAGTTCCTTCAGCGAGGGCATGGTCCGTCCTTAGGCTGCAAAGCGCTTGTTGAACGCCGTCAGCAGTTCGGTCAGCTTGGCTTCGACTTCCGGCTTGATCTGACGATCAGTGCGGATGGCGTCGAGGATGACCTTGCCCGAGCTGCGCATTTCGGCCAGCAGAGTGGCTTCGTAACGCACGACCTGATCGACCTTGACCACGTCGACAAAGCCACGCGTACCGGCGAACAGCACGACAACCTGCTCCTCAACCGGCAGCGGCGAGGTCTGGGGCTGCTTCAGCAGTTCCGTCAGGCGTGCGCCACGCTCAAGCTGCTTGCGGGTAGCGGGGTCGAGATCGGAAGCGAACTGCGAGAACGCAGCCATTTCACGGTACTGGGCGAGGTCGAGCTTGATCTTGCCGGCAACCTGCTTCATCGCCTTGATCTGGGCAGCCGAACCAACGCGCGACACCGAACCACCGACGTTCACGGCGGGGCGGATGCCCTTGTAGAACAGGTCGGTCTCAAGGAAGATCTGACCGTCAGTGATCGAAATCACGTTGGTCGGGATATAGGCGGCAACGTCACCAGCCTGCGTCTCGATCACCGGCAGAGCCGTCAGCGAACCACCGCCGAACTCGTCGGACATCTTGGCAGCGCGCTCGAGCAGACGCGAGTGCAGATAGAACACGTCACCCGGGAAAGCCTCACGGCCCGGCGGACGACGCAGCAGCAGCGACATCTGGCGATAGGCCACAGCCTGCTTCGACAGATCGTCATAGCAGATCAGGGCATGCATGCCGTTGTCACGGAAGAACTCACCCATCGAGCAGGCCGAGTACGGTGCGAGATACTGCATCGGTGCCGGGTCGGACGCTGTGGCGGCGACGACGATGGAGTATTCCATCGAGCCTTCTTCCGTCAGCGTGCGAACGAGGTTGGCAACGGTCGAACGCTTCTGGCCGATAGCGACATAGATGCAGTAAAGCTTCTGCTTCTCGTCACCCGTGGCGTTGACAGGCTTCTGGGCCACGATGGTGTCGATCAGAATGGCGGTCTTGCCGGTCTGACGGTCACCGATCACGAGTTCACGCTGGCCACGGCCAATCGGCACCAGGGCATCGATCGCCTTGATACCGGTCTGCATCGGCTCGCACACGGACTGGCGCGGCATGATGCCCGGAGCCTTCACTTCGGCGCGCTTCATGACGACGTCGGTCAGCGGGCCCTTGCCGTCGATCGGGTTGCCGAGCGCGTCAACAACGCGACCCAGAAGCCCCTTGCCGACCGGCACTTCAACCACGGCGCCCGTACGGGTGACGGTGTCACCTTCACGGATGCCATCGCCATCACCGAACACGACGATACCGACGCTGTCCTCTTCAAGGTTCAGCACCATGCCGCGGTCGCCCGTAGCCTGGAAATCGACCATTTCGCCGGACATGGCATTCGACAGGCCATAGACGCGCGCGATACCGTCGCCGATGGACAGGACGGTGCCCGTCTCGGAGACCTGCGCTTCGTCATTGAAGGACGCGATCTGCTGCTTGAGGATGTCCGAAATCTCTGCGGGACGGATATCCATCACGCGGCTCCCTTCATGGCATTCTGGATGCGGGTCAGACGCCCGCGAATGGAGGTATCAAAAAGCTTGGCGCCAATCTGCACGACAAGACCACCGATCAACTCAGGCTGAACGCGCTCGATCATGGAGACACGGGCATAGCCCGCCTCGGCCAGACGAGTCTGCAAGGCGCTGCGCTGACCAGCCGTCAGAGGCTGCGCGCTGCGCACTTCGGCAATCGTCTCGCCACGGCGCTTGGCGTCGAGGGCAAGAACGGCACCGAGAATTTCATCAATGCGTGATGCACGACGGTTGCGTGACACCACACCAACAAAGCGCTTGAGCGTCTCGCTGAAGCCCTGCGCCTTGAGAACAACTTCCAGGCCCTGGCCTGCCTGGCGGGAATCGAGGCTCTGGTCGGCCAGAAATTCGCGCAGTGCCGCACTTTCCGCGATCAGCTTGCGCAGGGCGCGCACCTGATCCAGCACTTCAGGGAGCACCGATTTCTCTTCAGCATATTCGTAGAGCGCGAGAGCGTAGCGTTGCGCCATGCCCCCCGACGCATCCATGCTGACCTGCGGTGCCTCGGCTGTTTCGACCACTGTCACGTCCGGCGTTCCCACCCCAATTACACAAACATCCTGATGACCATCGCGACCATAGTGCAGGGCATGTGCCCAACGCATCGTTCATGGAACCGATTGATCATGACTCAGATAACGAGACTGTTCGTCCCGATTCCGCAATAACGGATCAGGCCTCGCGGGGCGTCTAGCACGCAGGCCGCGCCAAGTGCAACTGACACTCTGGGCCCCGAGGCGCTGAAATCGCCGCCTTGCCTTTCTTCTGGCGGGAAGCCCCTGCCCAAATACCGGCCTTGCCAGGACCTGCACCCATGCAGGCTCAAGGCAGCGTCATGACTCTCTCGCGGGGATACCCGATGCGAGACCGGTTGGTTCCCGAGGTTGCACTTATGCGTGTGATTTTGCCAAAACCCCGCCACCACCCCCAACCAAGAGCCAAAGGCCCCCTTACCTGATGTTTGCCGCCTACCTTGCCCGCCCTCTACCCTGTCGCCGCACGCTATCTTCTATTTCGATTCTGGCAGCGATGATGCCCTTCACGGCTCTCGCCCAACCCGAGATGCCATCCGTCGAGCAACCTGCCGGTGTGCCTTACTGGGATAACTGGACTGATGAGCAGGGTGTGAGCCATCTCACGAAATGCAAGCTGAAGAATTTTACCCTGAGCCGCCTTGCTGCCCACGCCGATCCGCAATGGGTGAACCATGCCCAGCAGGGTGAGGCGCGCATGGTGACCAGCATCCAGCCCGCCCACTGGAAGGGTGGCTGGCACGCCCCTGAGAGCGTGCAATGGATCATCCCCATTCAGGGTGTGTGGTTCGTGCAAAGCATGGATGGCACGCGCGTCGAGCTGAACCCTGGCGATGCTCTTCTCAGTGAGGATGTCGGGGCGAAGTCCGATGCACAGGGCCATATAGGCCATCTGTCCGGGAATGTGGGTGACGCGCCAGTTGCGCTCATGATCACGCAATTCGCCTCGGCCCATGCGAGCCACAGGCCCTGTGCGACCGAATGAAAGGCGACATGCATTAGCCCACGGCAGGGCGTGAGACATTAGCCTTTAAGAAAGACTGATTTTTCCGGAGGGATATCGGCTGGAGCGGGCGAAGGGAATCGAACCCTCCTCAGAAGCTTGGAAGGCTACTGCATTACCACTATGCTACGCCCGCGCTTCAGCTGATGGCTCTCCCTAACGCTGATCCCGCGTTGAAGCAAGAGACAGTTTTGCTCGAAAAACTGCAAATGATCTCTTGACTTAAAAGCCCGAGCGCCGCATTACGCCGCAAGTGGTCTCGTCATGACCCAACCCGACCGGATGTTTCATCCTCGACGGTTGACCAGGCGGACGACGCTAGGGGTGTAGCTCAATTGGCTAGAGCGCCGGTCTCCAAAACCGGAGGTTGAGAGTTCGAGACCCTCCGCCCCTGCCACCACGCCGCAGCCGCTGGTTTACTCCAGCGAGCGGAGTCGGGCGCGGTATTCCGCCACGCGCGGCTTTCTGAAGAATATGAGGATGACGGTGTCGGTCACTACCCCAAAACACGGGTCGCAGCAGTCTTCGCCCTCCAAGGGAGGCGCTTCGAAAGACGCCCCGAAACCCTCGTCCAAACCAGCCGTCCGTTTCAATCTGGTTCAGTACCTGAAGGACGTACGTACGGAAGCGACCAGGATCACCTGGCCGACACGCCGTAACACGCTGGTCACTACGGGCGCCGTCCTTGCCATGGCTGCCCTTACCTCAGTTTTCTTTTTCGTTGTCGACCAGGTCATCGGGCTTGGCGTGCGCGAACTCTTTGGCGTTGGAGGCTAAGACGAACAACCATGGCTAAGCGTTGGTACGTCGTGCATGTCTATTCCGGGTTCGAGAAGAAGATTGCGACCCACATCAAGGAACAGGCAGCCCAGAAGGGTCTGAGCGACCAGTTCGAGGAAGTGCTGGTTCCGTCAGAGGACGTCACCGAGGTTCGTCGTGGTCGCAAGATCAATGCCGAGCGCAAGTTCTTCCCCGGTTATGTGCTGGTGAAAATGGAATTGACCGATGATGCATGGCATCTGGTCAAGGACACACCCAAGGTCACCGGCTTTCTGGGAACGCGCAATCGTCCATCCCCCATTACCGAAGCCGAAGCCGAGCGTATGCTCAAGCAGGCGGAAGAAGGTGTGGAGCGTCCGCGTTCCGCGCTTACCTTCGAGATTGGCGAGCAGATCCGCGTGGCCGATGGCCCGTTCACCTCTTTCAATGGCGTTATCGAGGAAGTGGACGAAGAACGTTCGCGCCTCAAGGTCAGCGTCTCGATCTTCGGTCGTTCCACCCCGGTGGAGCTGGACTATACACAGGTCGAAAAGCTCTGATCGTCTCGCGATAGACAAAAAAACCCGCCCCCGAAAGGAGGCGGGTTTTTTTATGTCCTCTGCCGCTAGGCAGGCAAACCTGTCTCCCCAGCGGGAGCGGGGCAAGGCCCCACTTACCCTCAGGGCGTGATCGGCAATACCGGCAGAGCGCGGATTTTCTGCGCAGCCAGATCGGCGAGCTGACCGGTTAACGTACTGAGCCCCGCCACGAGCGTGTTGGCCCGTTTGTTGTCCAGATGGGCCTGAAGCTGCACCGGCACAGTGAGGTTGGGGCCGATGCCCGGCTTGTCGCCATGCACCGAGAGCGATCCTGTCAGCAGGGCGTTGCCCTGCTGATCCGCGTTGAACGCCGTGATCGTGACCTCGACAAAGGCCTGCGCCTTGGTCGAGACGGCATCGTTCTGCGCAAAGACCGTACTGCCCGGCAGGCGCTGGGCCAGATCATGCGTAAGCACACGGCCGATCATGTCACCAATCGGCTCGCTCCACGCATTTCCCTTGGCGATTTCCAGCTTGTAGTCCTTGTCCTGTCGCACGATTTCATCGCGATCTAGGCTGGCCGTCACGACCGGGGTTCGTACTTCAACCGTGACCGGCCCGCCGGGTTGGGCCGCGCCGGGAACAGCCGCCACAGAATAAAGCGTCGGGTCGCTGCCACAGGCGGTCAGTGCAGTGCCCATGACACCCAGCATCAATGCGCTAGCGCATAGTCGAGGCATCACGCGCCCCACCGACCGGGAACGCGATTGACCGAGGAGAGGGAAGGAAAAAATCTGCACGTCAGTGGCGTCCCGTAATCAAGGCTGAAGGATGATGGTTGAGATAATCCGTCAGGAAACGAATGGAGCGTGCGGCCTGGCTGAGCTGCGTGATCATGGCCTGCAGATCCCGGTGGAAATCGGTATCGCCACCATAGCTTGCGAGAACGGTCTGCGCATTTTTCAGTGTGCCCTGAAGGGCGTCGCTCATGGCAGGAAGCTTCTTGAGAAGCGGCTTCATCCCTTCGTTCGCATTCTGGGTCAGCTCCGAGATATGGCGCAGTGAATCGCGTAGCGCGACGATCGACTGCTTGACCTCGGGGCTGGCCAGACGTTGGTCCGCATGGGCCAGAAGATCATTCAGATGCTCGCCAATCTGGGTGAGGGGCATGGCGGCCACCTTGTCCATGGTCGTGGCGGCTGAGGCCATGATGCCGTCAATCCCGCCAGGCTGGCTCGGGATAATGGCCACATCATCCTCATAGGTCAGCGACGCAGACTTGGCGTTCTTGACGAATTGCAGACCGATCATCGATTCGCCCGTCAGGAAGCTGGCGCTCTCGACTGAGGCGCGCATCCCCTTGGCAACGAAAGCCTCCAGCAGCTTGTGCTGCGAGTCCCGCGATGTTTCCTCGCTGTTCAGAACGCGTTCGGGTTCAAGCTCCATTTCCACGCGTACCCGTGCTGTGGCGTCCTGCTCGTTCACCTTGAGTGAGACATCGGTCACGCTGCCCACCTGGATACCGAACATGCTGACCGAAGCTCCGGAGGTCAGTCCCTTCACCGAACTGTCGATATAGGTCGCTGCCTTCACACGCTGATGGTAACGCGCATTGTCGGCTTCAGCCTGACTTGCATAGAGACGGAACACCGAGTTGGCCGGCGCCTGCGGGGCATCGACTTTAAGGCGACGCGTCGGAAGGCCAAAGGCCACACCACCGGAGAGGAGCGCCTGAAGTGACGTCAGCTGGACCTTGAGGCCGCCGGCACCGAGCCCCACCTGCACGCCCGAGACATTCCAGAAACGCGAATCGGTGCGAAGGTAATGGTCATAGGGTGATTTGACGAAAACCTGGACCATGATCGGCCCCTCGCCCCCCGGCGGCATGGTGTAGCCAAGAACCTCGCCTACAGACATATCGCGGAAGAATACGGGAGCCCCTTCACCGATGGACCCCAACGTTGGCGTGACCAGCATGAAGGTGGAGCCGGGCTGGTCGGAACGCACGCCGGGTGCGGCTTCGAGCCCTGTGAAGTTGGTCTCATAACGACCACCCTTCTCACCCGGATCGATTGCGATATAGGCCCCTGAAAGCAGGGTTTCGAGCCCGGTAATGCTGGCCCCATTGATGCGGGGTCGCACCACCCAGAAGCGCGTATGATCGGTCAGGATGTCTTCCGTATCCCCGTTCATGCGCACATGAACGATCACACGGCGCATGTCCGGTGTCAGGCTGATGTCCTGAACCGTACCCAGCGTGACAGCCTTGTTCTTCACCTGCGTCTGCCCTGCGGTCAGGCCGGACGCCGTATCGAAGGTGATGGTGATGTCAGGACCGCGATTGGCGATGCTACGCCACGCAAGCCACCCTGCGATGACGATAGCAATAATCGGAATCAGCCAGACAATAGAAAAACGTGTCTTTCTGATTCCCGCCTTTTTCGGGCCGGGGGTCTGCTGCCGGGTTTGATCGTTAGTGTCGCTCACGCGCGCTCAGGCTCCATATCGTGAGGAGGAAAAGAAGAACCGGCCTCGGAGATCCCTCCTTGACCGGAATTTTGTCTCGCCTCGTCGGGGGCAGGCACAGGGCCGTTCTCCCCTGCGGCATCCCACATGCTGCGTGGGTCGAAGCTATGCACCGCAAAGATCGTCACGATGACGACGATGGTGAAGAAAACCACACCCGGATCCGCCAAAACATTGGCGAGAAAATTAAAATGAACGATCGCAACAAGAATTGAGATCATGAAAACATCGATCATCGACCAGCGCCCGATGATATCGATCAGACGATAGAGCTTGGTCAGCAGACGCAATCCACGCTTCTGCTTGCGCCACGTCCCGAGAACCATCAGCGCCAGCGACACGATCTTGAGTACCGGCACGGTGATGGAAGCGAACAGCACCAGCAGGGCAAGCGGGATCAGGTTGGACTGCCAGAGTTCGATCACACCGTGGATGATGGTGCTGGTGTCGGGCTGACCCATCTTGGTGTAGGTCATCACAGGCAGCATATTGGCCGGAATGTAGCAGATGATCCCCGCCAGCAGCAGGGCGGCTGCATTGGTCAGGCTGTTCGATTTCCGACGACGCAGGATCTGATGGCATCGCGGGCAATCGCCCATATCGCCCTCGCGCGACACCTCATGATCGAACGCCATGACCAGTCCGCAGGAGTGACAGGACAGCATATGCTGGATGGGTGGCATCGAATCGTCGGTGGCCGTCAGATGCTCGACAGGCAGGATCCGTCCCTGACCATCCGCCATCTCCTCGCGGATATCGCGGTTGTCCCAGATACGCTCGACATCGAGGGTGGAATCTGTGGCCGCCATGGTGATCATGAGCGCGGCAATCAGAAAGACACCGGCCTGGAGATCGACAATCGCCAGGTCGATCAGCTTGGTATAGGCGACGAAGACACCGAGGATATAAACCTCGATCATCGACCATTCGCGCAGTCTTTCGTACCAGGACATCAGACGCGGCGCCCAATCGGGCATGGTACGACGGCTGGCGCCCACCAAAATCGCCCCCATGAGGGCAATAACCACACCGGGCATGATGAGTGTCGTCAGCCCGACGATCAAACCGATCTCGCCAAACCCTTCCCGACCGAGTTCGATCGGCCCGGTGAGAATGGTGACTGTATTGACCCGCCCATGCACATTGATGGTGAGAAGCTGCGTGATGAGCAATGCGATGTAGAGCGCTGCCGAGGCCAGGCAGAAGGCGGTAGGTGCCGCAATCGGCGGCGTTCGACGCCTGCGTGCCAACTGGGCATCGCAGCGCGTGCAATAGGCCACCTGCCCCCGCCTCAGGCGAGGTACCGTCTGGAACAAGCCACAATCAGGGCACTCTCGCAAACCTTCCACAACCTTGAGTGTCGGTGTGGGAGGCACTGCGGAAGCCATGGTGACAGCGTTGCGCCAGAGACGCTTGTGGAAGCGATCAGACATGAATCATAGTCTAGCGGACGATTCCATTGAGAGATAGGTGTTTGCCCTGTTGCAGTCGGCCCCGGTCTCGGCTATAGCACCGCGCCAAGGACGCCGACATAGCTCAGGGGTAGAGCAACTGATTCGTAATCAGTAGGTCCTCGGTTCAATTCCGAGTGTCGGCACCATCCCCCCCCTACATTTTGCGCTCGATCAGTTTGATGCATGACCAGGCTTGGTTTGCCTGCGCCCAAGCAACCAACCGGCGACGCAATACAACGCGAGAAACCCTAGCGGGATCCACTCGCCGCGCAGGGTTTGCGCGATCAGGTCGGTCAGTACGGTCGCCAGATTGATCAGGCAGGCCAGTATGGCCAGAACCGGCACGATTCCGATCCAGAGCCCACCAAAACGCGTACCGCCCAGCGGCACCCGGAACCGTGCCTGAGGCAGGCCTTCATCACCACGCAGCTTCATGACGGCGAAGGCGATCACCAGAAAACCGATCATCGTGCCGATACTGACGAGATCGGCCAGCAAGGTAATGGGAAGGAGCGCGGCCGTCAGCGCGGTCAGGCCTGTGGTCAGCGCAATGGCGAGCACTGGCGCACCCGTCCTGGCATCGACCAGACAGAGGCGCGGGCTGATAAGGCGATCATGGGAAAGGATGTGGCAAAGGCGGGACTGACCATAAAGGCTGACAAACAGCACCGAGCCCAGACCAATGACGGAACCGAATTGCAGCACGAGCGCCAGAGCAGGCATGGCCAGCGCCTGCACCGCCAGCGCAACAGGGCTTGCCGTGCCAAGCTGGCGAAACGGCACAAGCCCGGTCATCACCAGTGAAACCATGACGTAGAGCACCGCACTGATCGCCAGAGCGCCGATCAGCCCGAACGGCACATCCCGCCCCGGTTGCCGCGCTTCAGAAGCCGCAATCGAAATCGAATCGAAGCCAAGATAGGCAAAAGAGACGACAGCCACCGCACGCAACAGCCCGGCGATGCCAAAATGGAACCCGCCTTCTGAAGGCGGCAGGAAGGGGTGCCAAAGAGCCGGCTTCACCTGCGAACACCCCACCCCGACAAAAACCACCAGCACAGCGAGCTTCAGCAATACAAAGGCGACATTGGCCCTGCTTGCCTGACGGATGCCGCGTGACAGGACCAGGCCAAGAACAAGCACCAGAAAGAGCGCCACCGCATTGATCTGCGCCACGAGATGGAAACCGCCATCCTGCCAGATGACGGTCGACCCGCTCAGAGAAGCAGGCAGGGTAATGCCACAGCCCGACAGGAATTTGGCGAGATAGCCCGTCAGCCCAACCGAAACAGCCGATCCGGCCAGCGCATATTCCAGCACCAGCATCCAGGCGACCCACCAGGCAGGCCCCACGCCCAGCACCGCCCGTGCATAACCGTAAGCCCCGCCCATGGAACGCGGAAGCGCCGAGGCAAGCTCGGCATAGCAGAGCCCGATGAAGCCGCAGCTGATGGCCGCAAGAACAAAGGAAAGGGAGACAGCCGGACCAGCATATTGCGAGGCAGCGACACCGGGGAGAACATAGATGCCCGCACCCACGACGCTACCGATCCCCATCATCAGCAGGCTGAATGGACCGAGCTGGCGATGAAGAGTGCGAGACGGGCCGTCTGTCGCCATGAAAGAGTTCCTTGAAGCGGGATAAGCGCCAAGCTGTGGCGTGCTCTCGCATCCAAGGCAAGCCCTCTTCGGGCGGCTGCCTTCCATTTCGCAATCAGAACATCATGTTAACTGCGATCTGCGGTGCAACATTCATGTTGGTATTATGGCCGGCATAGAAGACCGATGCGCCTGCAATGACGCCGAAACGGGGCGACCAGCTGAATTCGAGTGCCGGTGCCACCATCCAGTCGCCTGATGACCCATTGATTCGATCGATACGCCGCCCCCTCGCGTCAGAGCCCCAGATGCGCGCGCCATTGGCCCAGTCGCGCACCATATCGACAGCAAGCACCCAGCGCTGGTTGAAGCCATATTCGAGTGAGAAGCCAGTCTGGCCACTCATGCCAGGGCGCCCACGCCCCACGAAACCCTTGGTGGTGCCATAGCTCGTCACGTTATCAAGGCGGGCCGAGGTGACAGCGCGCCGAAATGTCGCCCACATACGCAGCCGCAACGTGTGATCATGCGGCAAATCATAGGTTGATTGCTCTACCAGTGCCGTGCGGAAAACATAGGCGCCATTGCCCACGCCGTCCTGACTTCGGCCCAGATTGGAATAATCACCCGTCGGCATGAGCATGCCGACAAACAGGCTTAGCGACGGAATATACCGTTTGGGGTTGGGGTCCAGAAAGCGCCAGAGAAAGTCGACCGGCATATCACCGAATTTCAGACTGCTGGTCGTGCCATCTCCGCGCTTCCAGCCATAGGAGATGGCAGGAAATATCTGGATACTGACATTGTCGGTCAGCCCGTATTTGACCATCGTCGAATTGCTGATGGTTCTCTGGCCAGGTCCGGAGGACATGGAGCGCCCATTGGCCCCGAGATAGTCAACGGGCTGATTATAGGTCAGGTAGGGTTCGATCCCGAGCACACCCGCCTTGAATTGCGGTCCGGACGGCGAAATGAGAGAGCCTGTGTACCACTGCTCGCGCTTTGGCTGAGGCTCGGCATCAGATGCCCAGACCTTGCTGCCCATGCCCCAGGGAAATGACAGGGCGGACATCAGGCCCGCAATAGCCGGAACTGACCGCAAAAAGCTCTTTATGGTGGGATAATGTCTCAAAATCTCGCCGCGTTATTTTTTTGTTACCCTGCGACGGTTAAAAACCTTCCGAGGATGACGCAACCTGTCCAAAGCGAGATTTTACTGATCAAAGAGTCAGGTTCATTGGTATGCAAGGCGTTTGAGCGCACAAGATCACAAAGAATTCAGGAAAGTAATTCTTGCTCTTCGTAAAGTTCTAAAAATTTTCTTTGATATTTCGGAAGCGTCGCTCCAGATAAATCAGCAGATTATCTGGAGCGGGCGATGGGATTCGAACCCACGACCCCAACCTTGGCAAGGTTGTGCTCTACCCCTGAGCTACGCCCGCGTTCCGTTGGACGGGTAATTACTGCCTGAGGCCGTGGGGCGCAAGAGGGTTTTTTGAAAAACATGCTTTTTTTTTTGCTTTTCTTTCTTGAGAGCCTCTCCCGACGCCGCGCACCCAGGCTCGGGCTTGCGTCCTGCACGCTTCAGAACAATCTTGTAGCCATGATGATCAACAGGTGATGCCAGCGAAAAGCCGCGCATCATCGGGACAGAGAGATTCCATGGACTATATCATTGGGCAGAATCGCCCCCAGCCCGGAAACGACGCAGGCCTAACCCCGTCCCCCGGCGCTCCCGGCACACAGGCTGCACTCATCGTCGATGCTGATCAGCGCAGCTTCATGCCTGAGGTACTCGAAGCCAGCCGGCAGCTTCCCGTACTTGTGGATTTCTGGGCGCCCTGGTGCGGACCCTGCAAGCAACTGACCCCCGTGCTCGAGCGCGCCGTCACGGCGGCCGGCGGTCGGGTCAAGCTGGTCAAGGTCGATATCGAGGCCAATGCCGCGCTTGCGGCCCAGCTTGCGCAGGTCGGTCTGCCCATCCAGTCGATCCCGCTTGTTGCGGCCTTTTACAAGGGCCAGATTGTCGACATCCTGCAGGGCGCCCAGCCCGAGAGCGAAGTGCGCCGCTTTATCGAGCAGATCGTCAAGGCAACCGGCGCCACGCTGCCAAGCGCGGATATTCTTGCAGCGGCCTCGGCTGCCTTGCAGGAAGGTCAGGCAGAGGAAGCCGCCGGGCTGTTTGCCTCGCTGCTCGAAATCGAGCCGGAAAACCCCGAGGGCTGGGGCGGCATGATCCGGGCGCTGACGGTACTGGGTGATGATGAGGGTGCGGACGAAGCCCTGAGTCAGGTACCACCCAAGCTGGCGGAGCACCCGGCCGTGACAGGCGCACGCGCGGCCCTGGCCCTGCACAAGGAGAGCCATCAGGCAGCCTCGGCGCTCGACGGGCTCCGGGCGGAGTGTGCGGCTTCTCCCGACGATCTCGCTTTACGCTTCCGTCTGGCTGGCGCCCTGAATGGTGCAGGCCACAAATCAGAGGCAGCAGACACGCTGCTTGCCATCATCAAACAGGACCGCGAGTGGAATGACGGCGCAGCACGCGCCGAATTGCTGCGCTTCTTCGAAGCCTGGGGCAATACCGATCCGGCAACCTTGCCCGCGCGACGCAAGCTGTCAGCCCTGCTCTTTTCCTGAACCACGCATCGCGGCTGCCATCCTGCCTTCTTCCCCTTTAAAAGAGGAATGACGAAGGCAGGGTCGAGGCCATTCACCCCCCCGCTCCCATCCATCAGAAGGATTCACCTATGGCTCAGGATCTCGATCCCCACCTTCTCTCCATGCTTGTCTGCCCGGTGACGAAGGAAGCGCTTATTTATGACCGCGAGGCACAGGAGCTTGTCAGCAAGGGGGCCCGCCTTGCGTACCCTGTGCGCGACGGCATTCCGGTGATGCTGCCGGAAGAAGCCCGCCCCCTGGCCGACTGACACGCCATGACCGGCACTGCGCCTTAACGTACCGTAAAAAGCGCCGTATCGAGCGTAAAGCTCCCGTCAGCCTCGACAGCAAAATGCTGTCGGGTTCCGGCATCCGTCGCCCTCTGAAGCGACAGGATGGCCTGCTGATGTAAGGCGGGCGTCCGGGTTCGCGCGACCCATGAGACGAAGTCAAGCTTCAGACGCAAGGGCTGATAGTCTTCCAGCGCAAATCCAGCGCTTTCAAGACTGCGCCTCCACTCCGAGACGCGATAATTGCGCATGTGCGAGGGATCGCGCAGGGTTTCGATCGCCTGCAGCACGGAATCGGCCATAGGGGCCTCCGGTGCGACCGTGTCGATAAAGATCCCCAGACCGCCCCGTCGCAGCACGCGGCGCGCCTCACTGAGCCCCGCTTGCAGGTCGCGCCAGTGATGGGCACTAAAGCGGCTGGCCACCACATCAAAAATGCCCTCTGGAAAGGGCAGGGATTCCGCAAAACCCCCGACAGGACGTATCCGGGTCAGCCCACGGCGCTCTGCCTCGTTCCTGACGGCATTAGCCATGCTCAATGTCGGGTCATAAGCCACGACCTGCCCGCAGAACGGCGCCATGGCATAGCTCACATGGCCGCCGCCACAACCGAGATCGAGGGCCACACCAGGGGTCTCTTCACGCAGCAGCGCAACGAGACGCTCCAGATCCTCCCCGACTGCGTGGGTCTGGCTGCTGACATAATCCTTGGCGCGCGGGCCATAATGTCCGGTGACGAAGTCGCTCATGGATTCCCTCTCTTGCCGTAGGAGACTTCGGCATCGGGCACGGCATATTGGGGTTTGACCTCACTGGTCGTCACGGTCTCGGTGGCGAGGCCCGGCAGAACCGGCGGACCCGACGCCCCGTCCATGCCCGGTATGGCAACCGGCAGCGAAGCATAGGCGCGTGCCATGCGATCGCGATGGGGTGGCTGACCGGGCGGATGGCCCGGTGGACCATTGACGGCCAGATCCGGCTTCGGCGGGCCGAATGTATTATCCGCGCAGCCGGCAAGAACCATCAGAGAGAGGAGGAGCGAGGCTGAACGCATGACGAATCTTGTATCAACCTCATTCACTGGCGGCAATTGACGGATGATGCCGGGTGCGGCAGGCATCGCACAGCAAATCGGGGGAGAGTTTTTCGTGTTTGATGGATCGCTGGCAACTGCCACAGGCCGACGCAAGGCGTGGATCGACAGTCTCTTCGTCGATCATGCCATTTTCCGTCTACCCTGGACCAATCTCGCCACCGTCGTGCCGGGCAAGGTCTATCGATGCAATCACCCCACACCCGCACGGCTGGCCCGGCTCAAGCGAAAGCTGGGCCTGCGCACGCTGGTCAATCTGCGCGGGCATCGGCGCTGCGGTTCAGATGCCCTCTCACGGCAGGCGGCGCAGACACTGGGCCTCGATCATGTCGACATGGCTTTCGAAAGCCGCGGCGCACCGCACCGTGACAGGATCCTGCGCTTTGCCGGGTTGTATGCGCAGATCGAACGCCCGATGCTCATGCACTGCAAGTCAGGTGCCGACCGCGCAGGCCTGGCCTCGGCACTGGTCATCCTGTTCGAAGGTGGAACAGCCGCTCAGGCGCTGCGCCAGCTGCACTGGCGTTTCGGGCATTTCAACCGGGCACGTACCGGCATTCTTGACGCATTTGTCCTGCGCTATCAGGCCGAGGCTGAAGGGCGCATCCCCTTTATGCATTGGGTCGAGCATGAGTATGACGAGGTCAGACTCAAAAAGGATTTCACGGCGGGTAAACTGGCCTCTTTCGTAACAGACAAGGTTTTGCGCCGGGAATAAACTCCCATCGGGCTCAGAACCCGCGCTTTTGTCTCAATCCGGGAACGCCATGCTTTTCACCAGGTTGACCAGCTGAAACCTCACCTTCGCGTCTGAGATATTCTGGAAGGCGTGCAGGAGTTCAACGGACATTGTATCGAGGCGTAGTGCAGGCATGGGTTCCGCTGACAGGCCTACGGGGGCAAGCCCATCTTCGCCTGTCGCCGACCTGAAACCGGATGGTGCCTCTGAAAAACCGGTCGCCGCCGAAGGGGCGCTATCAGAGCGCCGCATGGACCCGTTTCCCCCACCAGCCAGATCATCGAAGAAGAACCCGATCGGCACATCGAGAACGCGCGACATTTCATAGAGGCGACTTGCCCCTACCTTGTTCGCGCCTCGCTCATATTTCTGCACCTGCTGAAAAGTAAGTCCCAGCGCCGCGCCGAGCTTTTCCTGCGACATGCCCAGCACGGTCCGCCGCAATCTGATCCGTGCGCCGACGAGAGCATCGATCGGACCCGCTGCCGAGGCGCTTTTTGCGGTATTACTCATCAAGCATGGACTCTTATTGGTGGTTAATCAGATATACCCAACGGCATAGATTAACTTTCTATTATCTACTGTCGGCGATACCCAAGAAAAACAGCCACCAAGACAGCCATAATGCAGAGACTGACAGGGACTATTCTTCCATAGATCGAGAATATTGTTGGCCGGTGCGGCGAGGGTATGGCGAGAACAAGGCTATCTGCCTTACCCCAGGGCAAGCGGGCAATTTCGTGCCCGGCGCCATCAAAAGCGGCCGTGATGCCCATATTAGCAGACTGAACGACAGGGAGTCCCTCTTCGACCGCCCTGATTCTTACGGTCGCCAGATGCTGGCGCGGCCCTGCACTATTACCGAACCACGCATCATTGGTGATATTCGCCAACCAGTCTGGACGCTTGGCGCCTGCGACATGGCCGGAGAATATGATCTCGTAACAGATCAGGGGTCCGACAGCCCCTAGCGCTGGCAGCGACCAGGTGGCTAGCCCCTTGCCCGGCGTCAACTGACCTGGAAGCAGATTGAACGGTATGAAACGCGGCTGATATTCTCCAAACGGAACCAGCGTGGACTTGTCGTAGACGGCCCTGATCTGCCCGCTTTCATCCAGCGCGAAAATACTGTTGTAAAACCGGTTATCCGCGTCGCGCCGATCCGACCCGATCATCCCCCAAGCGCCATCTGCCGCCTGGGCAATCATGCGCCTTGCAGGCTCATCTTCGTCCAGAAGTCCGGGAAAGCCCGACTCAGGCCAGAGATAGACAAGACCTCGATCCTCATTGAGGGCCCTTGCTTTCGCTACGGCTTCATTGGTGAGGCGCAGATAAAGCCTGAATGCCTGCACGGCACCATCGCGCGAGAGAATGTCGCGCTCACGCACATTCCCCTGCAACAGCGCCACCACGGGATTCCTGACGGGCAAGAGTCGGGGGTGGCTCAGGCTGTACGCCCCCCATACGCCCCACACGCAAATGCCCCCGATCAGACCAAGGCGGACTGTGCGCCCATGCCAGACCAGCAATCCGCATAGAGCAGCGACCAATGTCAGCCCGTCCACCCCTATAACGGCAGCAGGCTGGATGAGAATATCACCCACCAGACCCGGGATCTCGAACACGCTGCCGGTCGGGTTCCAGGGAAAGCCCGTGAAGATGAATACACGCGCCATGTCAGCCAGCGTCCATAGCGCAGCCAGCATGACCATGCGTGACGCGCCTTCCGGCATGAGGCGGCATAGCAGGACGGGCACCATGATGAAGGGCGCAAGAATCAAGGCGCAGCCTGGGGCGGCAATGGGCACAGCCCACCAGAAATCATGCGCCCGCGTCAGTATGGCATTCGTCAACCAGGACAATGCCGCCGTGTGATAGCCGAGCCCGAAGAAGAAGGCGTGTACCGCAAGCTGACGGGGGCTCGCTGCGTCCTGTGTGCAACGATAAAGATAGAGCAACCCAAGGGCGAGCGCAGGCAAGCAGTACAGAGGCGGGAGCGCCAGCGAGGCAAGCGCCCCGACGACGAGATCAGCCAGAATCATTTTCCCAGTGGAAAATGGAAGCCGGCTCGACGGGAAGGAAGCGTTCCAGAGCCGGAAAGTCACATTTTACTCCTGGTCTTATTCTAGGGCGTCTCTCAGGCGACGCTCATAATGACGATAATACTTGTCCGCCAGGAGCTCGCTTTTAACGAGAACGGCCACATCCGTCGTATTGAACTGTTCATCCACAACGGCCCCGTCACCAATGAAACCACCCAGACGCAGATAGCCCTTGATGAGGGGCGGCAGCTTCGACAGGCATTTGCGATGATCAAGCAGATGCGGATCGCTACGCTGCATATCAACATACCGGTCCGGCAGAGCGCGAATGCGGAGCGCCGGCGGAGCGAGATGATTGTGATACAGATAGGTCAGCTCATCAGCCATGAGATCGGGATTTGTCCCTGGCAGGCTGGCACAGCCAAACAGAACGTCGATGCGATGCAGGAAGATGTACGAGGCAATGCCACGCCAGAGCAACTGCATGGCCGAACGACCACGGTAGCGCTGATCGACACAGGAACGCCCGACTTCAAGCAGTCGACCAGGGAATTCCGTGAGCGTCGAGATATCGTACTCGCTCGATGTGTAGAAACGCCCGAGTTGAGCGGCCTTGTCGCTGGTCAGGAGGCGATAGGTCCCCACTACGCCTTCGGCACCCGAAGAGACAGCATGATCGATCACGAGAAGATGGTCCGCAACCTCATCGAAATCGTCGATATCGCGCTTCAGGCGGGCCGTGCGTTCATCCGCATGAGCTCCCATCTCCTCGAAGAACACGCGGTAGCGCAGGGCCTGAGCGGCTTCGCGTTCGGCATCGGTCGTTGCAATACGCACGCCAAGCTGCCCCCCCCGGAGTTCGGGAAAGGCGTCCCGGGACAGATCGAGGCTGGAAAGCGACTGACCTGCAGCAGCACTGTTTTCGCCGTCCGTAACAAGAAGACGCAGGATCTCGGCGTGGGAAGGTTTGGCGCTCATCAATCCTGACCTGTTGAGCCGCCTGCCTTCTGGGGCATACGGCGGCCGAAGAGTTCGAGACGATGCGACACGAGATCAAAGCCGAGGCGACGGGCCAGGGCCTCCATCAGGGCAGCATGGTCCTCATCCTCGAATTCGACGACATGACCGGAATCGACATCGATAAGATGATAGTGGTGCTGGTGGCCAGGTTCGCTGGCCTCATAACGTGCACGACCACCACCAAAATCACGACGCTCGAGGATCCCTTTTTCCTCTAGCAGACGGACCGTGCGATAGACTGTTGCGATGGAGATACGCGCATCGAGCTGCGAGGCACGACGATACAGCTCCTCGACGTCCGGGTGATCTTCAGCTTCGGACAGGACGCGCGCGATGACGCGGCGCTGCCCTGTCATCTTGAGGCCCCGGTCGATACATAATTGCCCGATGCGTGACTCTTCCTGAGCCCGCCCGCTTCGCTTTGCGTCAGCTTTCGCTTCAGATACCATGGAATACGGCGTAGCCGAAAATCCGGTCCTTTGCCAACGTTAAGTATCGGACAAAGGGCGCCTTTCTCATCGACGGTGGCCAAGACCGATCTTGCGCGCCAGATTCGAGCGGTGGCTCGCATAATTCGGTGCGACCATCGGATATTCCGGCGGCAGATCCCAGCGCTCGCGGTATTGCTGAGGCGTCATGTCATAGACGGTCTGAAGGTGGCGGCGGAGCAGTTTGAGCTTTTTGCCATCTTCGAGGCATATGATATAATCGGGAAATACTGATTTCTTCGGCGGTACCGCTGGTGTCGGCTTGATAATTTCGGGCTTGGTATTGGCAACATTGGACAAGGTCTGATGGATTGTCCGGATGAGATTGGGCAGGTCCTGACCCGAAACTTCATTATGAGCCACATAGGCAGAGATAATCTGTGTTGTTAGCTTCTGCAAAATCAAGTTATCCGGATCGCTCGACATATAAATTTCCCTCAATGAATATATCTGATCGATAGAAATACACTCACCAAACGATATAGTCCAAGAAAATATATCGAACAACTAGGGGTACTCAATACAATGTCCGTGCAAATTATTGATATCACAGACAAGACCTGCCCCATGACCACAGTTTACGTTCGCCTCGCGCTCGATCGGTCCCAGATTGGCCAGGATCTTGTCGTGCTGCTCAGAGGAGAGGAAACACGCCGCAATGTGTTGACCCTGCTGGAAACGCTTGGACAGAAGGCAGAGTGGGAGGTCGCGGAGAACCCGGTCGAGAGCGATTACCGTATAGCGCTATGTAAATCATGACGCATGACCCGCGCATTGCTTCCGTCGGGATAGTATGAACGCCTGATCCCGCAATCCTCAAATCCGAGTGCGAGGTAAAGAGCGCTTGCCGGACTATTGTTGACTGACACCTCAAGGAAGAGGCTCGTCACCCCCTGCCCTGCAAGAAAAGTGAGGCTTCCCTCGATCAACGCGCGCGCAACCCCCTTGCGGCGGAACGGCGGCAGCACAGCAACAGTCAGGATCTCTGCCTCATCCATGCAATGCCGCACGAGAAGAAGGCCGGCCGGTCCAATGTGATTGGTGTAGACCCAGCCTGCAACACCCGGCATCGAGAGTAACCCGGTAAAGGCCTCGGCCGTCCATTGCTCGGGTTCGGGAAAGGCATCCCGGTGCAGGGCGGCACAGAGTTCCCCATGGGCCGTACCCAACATGACCATCGGGCCGCCGTCGGTCATCCCTGCGGTGCAGGACGCAATCCACGGGCTGGCAACTTGGCCTCCGGTGCGTCGATGTAAAGGGGCTCAAGCATGGCGCTGTTGGCTGTCACCAGGCCCGCTTCCAGAATCATGTGGATGTCGGGTCGTGCTGTTTCAAATGCCCCTGATGGAACCGTATGTCCTGCCAGCATGGCGACGCCATTGCCGACCAAGGGCCCTTCCCGGCCCGCACCCTGCCTGGACAGAAATGCGTCCGGTGATCCGGCCCAGAAGGAACCGTCAGCCCATTCGACAAACAGACGATCACGACGTGCCTGCGTCAGACAGATGGCACTTTCCAGACCTTGTCGCGTACGGAAACAGGCACCTGTCGTGACACCCCTCAACTGCGCACCGAAACCAAGCGCCAGGCCGTTCGCCAGAGCAAGACTGGCCCGCAGGCCAGTGAACGACCCAGGCCCTATGACGGCGATGATCAGTTCCGGTCCCTGATGCCAGCCCGGCATCTTGAAGAAGTCACGGCAATGCGCGGCCAGGGATGCCGTCGCCCCGAGGTCTTCGATCGCTACATGTGCAACACAGCGACGACCCTCGAAGATTGCCAGATCCCCCGCGCTCGATGGACCCAGTGTTGCGCCATTCAGCACCAGGCTGCGCGTACCCGCCGTCAACACCATCAGAGAACGAGGCAGGCTTCGTCAAAGGCCAGACGCATGGCGCGTTCCGCCGGTGGCGGCGCCTCCGCATAACCCAGACCGGCGATGAAATTGATGCGCCAGCCTGTATCGGAGAGAAAGTCGTCTTCGATTGTGTAGCTGTCGAACCCTGAGAACGGTGCGACATCAAGACCAAGGGCACGGGCCGCAAGGATCATATAGCCGCCCTGGAGAGAACCATTGCGAAACGCCGTCTCTTCCGAGAGTCCGACATCAGCGGCAAACCAGTTCCGCAGGTTTTCCTCCCGGCTCAAGCGGGGCAGATGCTCGAAGAACAGAGGGTCATGACAGACGAGCACCACGACAGGCGCGCTGAGACAACGCTCGATATTACCCGTGGACAAGGCCGGTCGCAGGCGCTCCTTCATATCGTCAGAAGTCAGGAAAACGAGGCGTGCGGGACAGCAATTGCCCGATGTCGGACCAAGCTTGACGAGATCGTAAAGCGTGACCAGCGTCTCGCGTTCGACCGGAAGGGCTGACCAGCCAATGGGTGTGCGGGCCTGTCGAAACAGGCGATCGAGTGCCAGCGCATCAAGAGCTGGTGGCAGGGCGCGCGCATCACCCGGTGCGGCGTCATGATCACGCCGGGTGCTGCCAGCCCGGACTGTCTGATCAGGGCTCGAGCCATCCAGCGACACCGGGACAGGGGACTCTGGCTGACTCTCACTCACGGCTTCAATCCTCGACTTGCTCTACGGCTACCACTTCAGGGACGTAGTGACGCAGCATGTTTTCGACACCATGCTTCAGTGTGGCACGCGACGAAGGACAACCAGCGCAGGCGCCCTGCATCGTCAGGCGCACAACACCGTCACGATAACCCCTGAATACGATATCACCCCCATCTCCTGCAACGGCAGGGCGAACGCGCGTATCGAGCAGTTCGCGGATCTGGGCGACAACAGCTTCGTCCTCAGGGGCAATCGCCTCTTCCTGAGCTTCTGCAACCGATTCAAGGCTTGGCTCACCGGAGTCGAAATGGCTGGTAATCGCAGCAAGAAGCAGAGGCTTGAGCGTGTTCCAGCTGAATTCGTCGGTCTTGGTAACGGAAATGAAGTCACCACCAAGGAAAACACCGCACACACCCTGTACCGCGAAGAGGGTGGTAGCGAGGGGCGAGCGGCCCTCAGCTGCGCGGGCATCGGCAAAATCAGCCGTACCACGGTGGCCGGTTACGGCCCGACCGGGGAGGAACTTGAGGGTGGCGGGGTTCGGGGTATCTTCGGTCTCGATAAACATCACAGCTCTCAGATCACAGTTGTCGCTGTGACATGTGCCATCAATCGTGACTCCGCAAGTCCTTTATCCCCCGAATCAGGCCTGGGCGACGCCCAGTGGCAGCATGATCTGCACGCACAGGCCGCGTCCGGGCACATTGTGCAGATCCACCTTACCCTTCGCCCGCCCGACTTCACGTGTGACAATGGCCAGACCCAGCCCCATCCCGCCAGTGGCGCGTGAGCGCGACCCTTCGACACGATAGAAAGCCGAGAGAACGTTTTCGAGCTCTGCTTCCGGAATTCCCGGTCCGTCATCGACGACGGAAACGATGACTTCCTTGCCATCCGTCTCAAGCGTCACATGCGCATCGCCGCCGTAATTGCAGGCATTGTCAATGAGATTGGCAAAAACCCGCTTGATTGCGAGAGGACGCACCATTGCCTGACAGCGATCCGGCCCGGTGTAGCTTGTGTCGCGGCCACGATCGCTCTGGGAGTCGAGCAACGTATTCAGGATAGCGACGAGATCGACCTGCTTGATCGGCTCGGGGTCCAGATCGCCAGCCAGATAGGCCAGAACCCCTGTCACCATAGCCTCCATCTCGTCGATATCGGCCTCGATCGCCGTTTGGGTTTCCTCGTCATCCATGAACCCGGCGCGCAGGCGCAGTCGGGCAAGTGGCGTGCGCAGGTCGTGCGAAACGGCAGCGAGAATTTCGGTGCGGTCGTTGATAAGACGCCGGATGCGGTGCTGCATCTTGTTGATGGCCTGGGCAAGTCCACGCACTTCTCGTGGCCCACGCTCATCGACCATCGTCCATTGCATGTCATCGGACTTGGCGATGCTGTCCGCCACCTGCGCGAGCGCACGCAGGGGCGTACTGAGCGCCCGTACGATCATCGCCGCAGCAATGGCGACGGCACCCGCGGTGATGGCCGCCGAGGCCAGCCCCCCCGTCATGTGCCTGTGCTTGAGAATCCCGGGCACGTTGAAGGCCAGACGGCTTCCGTCTGCCAGTTGGAGGCTTCCGTGAATGCTCGATGAGTCGGCCCGATCGGCCCAGACACGGATATCGGCCTTGCCGAGATCGCGATCATTGGCGATCAGGCTTTCCTCGACCTGACGCAATCTGTGCGGCTGGTCGAGGTCGATTGGCTGGTTGGCCGAACGCCAGCTCACACTGATACCGTTATCCGAGAGAAGGGCGCCCAGCAGACCGCGCTGACTGATCGGCGTCGTGCGCAGCACACGCAGATCAGTGCTCAATTCCTCTGCAAGCTGGGTAATGCGGCTGTCGTCATCGATATAGGTTTCCGCCTCTTCATAGAAAAAGGCGCTGGCCACGAAGACCAGAATGACGGCAGCGAGCAGAACCACGCTGACCCGGCCGACAAGGCCGACCGGCCACAGACGGATGATGCGGGGCGTATTTCCCCCTCCAAGACTGAACGGCATGGGGGTTTAGACGCGCTCGACTTCTGCCACGAATATATAGCCCAGGCCGCGCACAGTGCGGATCAGCGCGTCGGCGTCGGCACCAAGCTTGCGGCGCAGACGGCTGACGAGCACGTCGATGCTGCGGTCCGAAACGTCGCCAAGGCGCGTGCGCGAGAGTTCGAGCAGCCTGTCACGCGCGATCACGCGCTGGGGATTGTCGAGGAAGCTTGTGAGCAGGTCATGCTCGGCACCCGAGATGTCGACCACAGCGCCCGAAGGATCTGTCAGCTCGCGGCGACGAAGATCCAGCTTCCATCCTGCAAAGAGGATTGTCTCCTTGCGCGATACCTCGGTCGGAGCGGCACCCTGACCGCGGCGCAGCACGGCGCGAACACGCGCCAGGAGTTCACGTTGGCCGAAAGGCTTCGCGACATAGTCATCAGCGCCGATTTCGAGGCCAAGGACGCGATCACGCTCTTCGCCACGGGCAGAAACCATGATGATCGGGGTTTGGGCCAGAGGCGCTTCGCCGGGGTGGTTCGTTCCCTGACCGTTGCGAATGGCGCGGCAGAGTTCCACGCCACTGGTCTTGGGCAGCATGACGTCCATGACGAAAAGATCGACGGGGCCAACCGCAAGGGCATCCCACATTTCGTCGCCTGAAGCGACACTGCGGACCCTGAAGCCATCGCCCTGCAGGGCGCGCTGGATCAGGGTGCGCATCCCCGGATCATCTTCTACGATAAGGATACGCGCCGGCAGGTCGGGAGCGGGGGAGGGAGCAGTAGGAGCTGTCGTCATTATCCCATCGATCATTCTGTGGTAAACGAGATTTGATACAATTTATGTCTCAGTTCACGCAAGAACAACCGTATTGATGGGATTCGACGAATTTTACCTCATTTTGATGATTTGGTAAGCAATAGGGTCCAGAGCTGCGCGAGATCCTGCGACCCATGATCGCCATGGACATCGGCAAAGCTTTTTATTGCCTCAGCCTTGCGACCACCATCCATCTGCGCCATGGCGTATTGCAGCTTTGCGCCTTCGGGAGCGATCGGCTTCTTGGCCAGCCCTTCGCGCATCAGGGCAAGGCCCTCGTCCACCTGGCCATTCAGCACAAGATTATATCCCGCGGTGAGCGACGGTGCTGCGTTGGGCATCTTGCGCGCCGACTCAGCATCCGCAGCCAGTGTGGCCTTCGTATCGGCGGCACGCTTGACCACCATCGCTTTCAGGCGGGCTTCACGCGCAGCGCCCTGGTCCTTGCCCAGCGCGCCGGAAGCATAGGCCTGGTTCATCAGGTTGAGCCCCAGCTGCGGCAGACCGGCCTGAACAGCGCGCTCGACCATATCCATGTAATCTGACGGGTCCTTGAGCACGCCTGTCGTCATGCGCAGACGTTCGAGGTTGAACTGCAGGGCGTCAGGCATCTGGGGGTCAGCTGCGAGATTATGGATCAGCATCGCCCAGTAATCAGGTTTGGAGTAGTATTTGGCGAGTAGCACATAGGCATGCGTCTCGTTCGCCGCATCCTTCATCTGATGATAGCAGGTCGCCAGGAACTGAAGCTGGTTCTCGGGCGGGATACGCTTAGCCTTGATCTCGTCGTTGATCTGGTCCTGCTGTACACGCGCAGCGTTCTTGTAGTCCTGCTGCAGGTAGTAGGACTGGACCAGAAGCGTCTGCATCTGGGCGTTCGGGCCGGCAATCTTGAGATAGCGCTCGATAGCCGGGACAGCGTGCGCATAATCCTTGGCATTATAGGCCATGGTCGCGTTGGCCATCAGCATCTGCTGCTTGGCTGCCGCAGGTGTGCGCGGTGACGCGATCAGCACGTCATAGGCCTTAGAGGCCGCGGCCACATCGCCCGACGAGGCAGCAACCGCCGCGCGCATCTGGGCAATGGTGTATTTCTCGTATTCGGTTTTCCCCGGAATCGCATCAGCCGCGTTCACGGCGCTCATGGCCTTGGCGTAGTTTTTCGCGCCCAGAGCCGTTTGCGCTTCCTGCAGGGGTTTGCCGACCTTGGCACTCAGCTGGTCTTCAGCATGAGCGATCGTGACGAGCGAAGACCCGATGACCGGAACGAAAGAGGAGGTTGCCAGAAGCGAGCTGGCAACCAGGAGGGCGCGAGAACAACGGGGAAAACGCACTTACTGTCCTTCCATGAACTGGTCTTGACCGACGATACCGAGCTTGGTGATGCCAAGACGCTGGGCGTCGGCAAGCACATGGGCAACCGTCTTGTAGTCGGCCAGGCGATTGGGGTGAATATGCATCTCGGGCTGATCGGGCAGGTTTGCCGCGTTCATGAAGCGCGCCTGAAGATCGGCTTCGGAGGAGACGGGTTCGCCATTCCAGCTGATGGAATTGTCGAAATCGACCGCAACCGTGACAACCTTGGGCTCTTCGGTGCTCGGCGGCGGATTGCCCTGCGGCAGGTCCAGCGCGACCGAATGCGTCTGAAGCGGAATGGTGATGATCAGCATGATGAGCAGCACGAGCATGACGTCAATCAGGGGCGTCGTGTTGATATCGACGATGCCCTCGTCTTCATGCGTGCTGTCGGATCCGACGCTCATGGCCATGAGAGAACTCTCCAACAGGCGGAAAGCCGGCCAAGACCGGCATCCGGAAAAAACGGAGCCGGAGCCCCCTGCGACCCTGCGGGGTCAGCAGAAGGCTCCTGAAGCGGGGTCCTGACCGAAATCAGGAGTGAGGCTGCTCGGTGATGAAATCGATGCGATAGATGCCAGCTTCCTGGCAGGTCGCGACGATTTTGCCGACAGCTTCGTAACGGGCCTTGCCGTCACCCCGGATCTGGATCTGGGGCTGGGGCTTGATGACTGCGACCTTCTCGAGACGATCGAGCAGATCCTGATGACCACGCAGAGGAACTTCGTTCCAGTACGCCTGACCATTCGCCGTGACCGCCAGGACAATGTTGCCTGGCTTGGTCTGGGTCGGCTGGTTGGCGTCGCGCGGCAGCTGCACCTTCACGGAATGCGTCGCAACCGGGATGGTGATCAGGAAGATGATGAGAAGAACGAGCATGACGTCAACGAGCGGCGTCGTGTTGATCGCCGAGACGACTTCGTCTTCTTCACCACCCCCACCGACGTTCATCGCCATGATCAGGCAACTCGCGAGCTGGTGGTCGTGGTCGTCGGGCTGTGGTCAGGGCTGACCGTCGGGGCAACACCGTGACGGAAGCCACCCAGCAGGACGGACTGAACGTCGGCGGCGAAGTTGCGCACGCGGTCCATGGCGCCCTTGTTGCGACGGACGAGCAGGTTGTAGCCCAGAACGGCCGGAACAGCGGTGGCAAGACCGATAGCCGTCATGATGAGCGATTCACCAACCGGACCGGCAACCTTGTCGATCGAAGCCTGGCCTGCAATGCCGATGGCGGTCAGGGCGTGATAGATACCCCAGACGGTGCCGAACAGACCGACGAACGGCGAGGTCGAACCCACGGTGCCGAGGAAGGCGAGGCCGCCCTGCAGACGCGTGTTGATGGTGTCAACCGAACGCTGAACGGACATGGCGGTCCAGCTATGCAGGTCGATGGCGTCGCGCATCGAGCCTTCATGGTGCTCGGCAGCCACAATGCCCGTCTCGGCAATATAGCGGAACGGCGAAGCCGGCTTCAGGGCAGCAGCGCCCTCCTGAACGGTCGGCTTGGTCCAGAATTCACGTGCCGCTTCCTTGGAAGCCGAGAACACCTTGGACTGTTCCAGGAACTTGGTGACCATGATGATCCAGGTGCCTGCGGACATGATGACCATGATCAGCAGAACGCCACGGGCAATGGCGTCACCGTTGGACCAGAGAGCGCTCAGGCCATACGGGTTTTCCTGCGACTTCGGCGCAGTTGCCTCGGCAGGAGCTTCAGGAGCCGGGGCAGCGGCGTCGGGTGCAGGGGCACCAGCGGCCGGAGCAGCAGCGTCAGGGGCCGGGGCACCGGGAGCAGCCGCATCGGGAGCCGGGGCGCCGGGGGCAGCCGGAGCAGCGGCGTCGGGCGCTGCAGGGGCCGGGGCCGCGGGAGCCGGGGCAGCAGCGTCGGGAGCAGGAGCCGCAGGCTGGGCAGCCGGGGTTTCCTGGGCAAGAGCAACGGCCGGCACGACCACACCTTGCGCCACGGCAAGCGTGACTGCCAGGGCCGGGGCGGCGAGAGCGGGAAGGCGGAACAGTCTCGTCATTAACTCCAAATCCTCTGAAAAAGAGCCCCTTCGAGAAGGACTCTGGCAGTGCCGCCCCGTTCTCTGCCGGGCGCGGCTTGGTTTCTCACTTTCCGGGGCGCGGAGGCTGCCTGCCCCCTGCCCCGTCGGAAGAAGAAGCCGGGGCTTCTCTTCCGTCATTCCGTCAGGCGACCGGTGCTTTCACGCTGGTCGCCATGCACTCAGTCATCACCCAGGGTGAAGTTGATGTGCAGGGTATGGTGATGCTCGACCACCGGCTGTCCATTCGTGACCGCAGGCTGGTAACGGGCCTTGCGGAGGAACTCCATGGCAGCTTCGACGAAGGCATGACCACCCGTCGAATTGGTGACCTGGCAGTTTGACGTACGACCGTCGGTTCCGATGTCACAGGCCACGGTAACGCTGCCTTCGCGGTTTTCTTCCAGCATCTCCTCAGGGAAGACCGGACGGGCACCGTTGATCGGCGAGGCACCCGCCGAGTGATCCGGCACAGGCGGACCAGGAGGCGCTGCGGGAGCTGGCGGCGCATTATTGGCAGGCGGCACAGGTGCCGGCGGCTTTTCATGCGTGACCTGCTTGATCACATGCTTCTGTGGCGGCGGCTGAATCTGGATCTTCGGCGGCGGTATGTACGGCGGCGGCGGCGTCGTCATCTGCGGCGGCGGCGGCGGTGGCGGCGGCGGCGGCGGCTTCTTCGGCTCCGTGATGATCTTCGTCTTGATCGGCGGATGGAACTGTTCGACGATTTTCGAACCCAACCCGTTCACCAAGGCGTAGATCACAACGACGTGGAAAAGCACAGCGATTGCGATGCCGACGATGTACTTCGTCGGGCGTCGCTCCTGCTCGGCGTAGTTCATCGGTTGTGTCACTCCAAACCCTCTGTCCTGAGCCCCACACCTCTCTTGGCGAGAGGGGCGGACCGACTTGATAATATCGCAACCGCCCCATGCGACTTGCGTTCCGGTCAGGCGTCAGTCTGGCCGACACATCCCGAAATGTTTACCATGCTCCCAGCGCATGGCTCCCGTGCAAATTGGGCAAAGGTAAGGCACTGCTGTCAAGTCAGTTTCGTTTCGATCGCACCGTTTTCCGACAGGCAAGGTTTTGCATACCAGCGGCACGACACTTTGAGACACAGTGAAACGGAACATTAATTCACTGCAAGAGTAATATTTGTGAAACGCGCAAAAAGAGGCTGAAAGTCTTGCGCCGCAAGAGATTCAGCCCCTTGTCGCCAACGACCTTTATTGGGCGTTGGCGCTGGCCTCCGAACGCGTTGCGCCGACGCGTTGGGCAAGTGCTGCGGACATGAAATCGTCCAGCGCGCCATCAAGCACTGCATCGGGATTGCCTTTTTCCACCCCGGTGCGCAGATCCTTGACCAATTGATACGGCGCCAGAACGTAAGAACGGATCTGATGTCCCCAGCCAATATCGGTCTTGGCTGCCTCGGTCTGGGCTGCGGCAGCTTCGCGCTTCTGCAGCTCGGCCTCGTACAGGCGGGCCTTCAGCATCTGCATGGCCGTTGCACGGTTGCGGTGCTGCGAGCGGTCGGTCTGACAGGCGACAACAATACCGGTCGGGATATGCGTGATGCGAATCGCCGAATCGGTCTTGTTGACGTGCTGCCCACCTGCGCCGGAGGCCCGGAACGTGTCGACCTTGAGATCGCCGTCATTCACCTCGATCTCGATCGTATCGTCCACCACGGGATAGACCCAGACGGACGCAAAAGAGGTCTGGCGACGGGCAGCGGCATCAAACGGCGAGATACGCACGAGTCGGTGCACGCCAGCCTCGGTCTTGAGCCAGCCATAGGCATTGGCACCCGTGACCAGAAGCGTGGCAGACTTGATACCAGCCTGCTCGCCCTCGCTGGTTTCCATGATGGTCACCTTGTAGCCGCGCTGCTCTGCCCAGCGCGTATACATGCGCAGCATCATTTCGGCCCAGTCCTGAGCCTCCGTGCCACCGGCGCCGGCATTGACCTCGATATAGCAGTCATTGCTGTCCGCCTCACCCGAGAGCAGGCTCTCGATCTGGCGTGCATTGGCCTGCTCGGCCAGCTTGCGCAGGGTCGCAACGGCTTCGGCAACCGTATCCTGATCCTGTTCGTCCTCGGCCAGCTCGACAAGCTCGAGCATATCGGCAGTGTCCTGCTCGATCTTCTCGACACCCTCGATCTGTGTCGCCAGAAGCGTCCGCTCGCGCATCAGCTTCTGTGCGGCGTCGGCATCATTCCACAGGTCGGGGTCTTCTACCCGGTGATTGAGTTCGGCGAGACGTGTCCGTGCAGCATCCCAGTCAAAGATGCCTCCTCAGCAGTGCCACCGACTGCTTGATCTGCTCCGATAGGGCCTCGGTTTCGGCCGACATGATTCATGCTCCTGCGTGTTCGTTGGGTCTCAATAAAGCCCACCCATGCCAATGTCACCCTGTGGCTGGGCATTGGGGGCCTGTTGTTTCTTGGCGGCACCCGAATTCTCGCCGCCGGGCTCGCTCAGCCCGGCCTGACTCGAGGCCCCTGCCATATCGGTTTCAGTATCATACAGATCGGTCCCAGTATCGGCCGCAGTGAGCGCCTCTGTTCCCGCGCCGAACCCGTGCAGGGCGATGCTCATGCCCGGCACCTGATCCGCCTTGAAGCCGTCGACTGCCATCAGTCGGCCTGTGTCGTAACGAGCAAGGGTCACGCCCTCCGGCACACGGAAGTGCAGTTCGGGCCGCCCCTCGAGGGCTACCTTCATGAAACGGTTCCAGATCGGCCCGGCAATACGCCCCCCCGTCTCGCTCTTACCAAGCGATTGCGGCGTGTCGAACCCGACCCAGACCACCGTGACGATATCGGGGGTGAAACCGGCAAACCACGCATCGCGGAAGTCCTGACTGGTACCCGTCTTGCCTGCTATGTCACGCGTGATGCCCTGCCCCGCAATCGTGCCTGTGCCGCGCTTGATCACGTCCTGCATCATGGCCGTAATCTGATAGGCGCTTGCAGCGCTGGCCACCTGACGGCGGTTATCCTGCACCTGCGGTACCTCCACACTGCCGGGAACCGGGCCCGAGGGGACTGCAGGCGGCGGCGTGGATGGTGTAGTCGCATCCGCGGGGTTGCCAGAGGGCGCGGCAGCAGGTGTTGCACCGGGGGCTCCAGCCGGGGCCATGATTGCTGTCTGGTTGGGGGCCTGCATGGTCGTGCCAAGGGCGAGGCCCTCGGGCTTCCACAAGACACTGCCATCGCGATCCAGCACCTCGTCGATCAGGCTGGGTGTCACCAGCTTGCCGCCGGAAGCGATCGTGGCATAGGCCCCTGCCTCACGCAGCACTGTGGTCTCGACCGCACCAAGCGCTGCTGGCAGCACATGCGGCATCTGGTCGACCAGACCGATGGAGATCGCCATATCGGCCACGGATTTCATGCCCAGATGCGCCGCCAGGCGGATCGTCACGAGGTTGCGGCTCTCACGCAGGGCATCATGCAGGGTTGTCGGGCCCCAGTTGTCTTCCTCGTAATTCTTAGGATGCCAGTCACCATAGGAAACCGGTGCATCATCGAACTTCTCGGAGGGCGGTATGCCCTGCTCCATCGCATCGAGATAGACGAAGGGCTTGAACGACGATCCGGGCTGGCGCAGCGCCTGTGTGGCACGGTTGAACTGCGATTCCTTGAACGACCAGCCGCCCACCATCGCCAGCACACGCCCAGTGCGCGCATCGAGACTGACAAGGGCGCCTTCAACCTTAGGAACCTGTCGCACGGCGACGCGACCAGACTCAGCCTGAGGCTCGATCATGATCACATCACCGGCGGCCAGTGTCCCGGCATTGCGCATCCAGCCCAGATCCTTGGAGATGACCTGACCTTCCTGCTTCTCTCCATGCGCGAGCCAACCGACGCGCCCCTGAGCAGGGTTCAGAACGACAGCCAGACGCCACTGATCGATCATGCCAGCAGGAGGCGTAACGTCCTTCAGCGCCTCAACCCAGCCGTCACCGGCCACAGCATCATGTAGTTTCGTCACAGGGCCACGCCAGCGACTATGGCTGCGGTCGTACTCCATGAGCCCCTGACGAAGACTCAGGGTCGCTGCATCCTGCAACTTGCGATCGAGGCTCGTATGCACCTCAAGGCCGCCCTGCATGGCGCGGTCAGGCCCGTAACGATCAATCAGCTGACGGCGCACCTCGCTGCCGAACCATTCGGCATTGGGCAGCGGGCCAAAGCGCACCGCATCATGCGGAATAAGAGGCTCTTTCTGCCCCGCTGCGGCCTCTTCGTGTGAGATGGCATGGATTTCGGCCATGCGGTCCAGCACCCAGTTCCGGCGCTCGATGGCACGTTCGGGATGGCGGTACGGGTTATAATTGGCCGGTGATTTCGGCAGCGCGCCCAGAAAAGCCGCCTCGGCATTGGTCAGCTGATCGAGCGGCTTGTTGAAATAGGTCTGCGCAGCGGCGGCCACGCCGTAGGCCCCGTTACCGAGATAGATCCCGTTGAGATAGATTTCGAGGATCTTGTCCTTGCTCAGCGTCTGCTCGATGCGCAGGGCCAGAAGGGCTTCCTTCTCCTTGCGCTCGAGCGTGCGGGCATTGCTGTTGAGCAACATGTTGCGTGCAACCTGCTGCGTGATGGTCGAGGCACCCAGAGCCCGCTTGCTGCGATGGGTCAGGTTCGTCAGCTCGGCACGCATGATGGCCAGAGGATCCAGACCCGCATGGGTATAGAAATTCTGATCCTCAGGCGCGATGAAGGCATTTTTCACGCGCTCGGGAATGGCGTTGATCGGGATATAGATCCGGCGTTCGGCGGCCAGCTCGGCCATGATGTGATCGTCAGACGTATAGATCCGGCTAACGGTCGGCGGCTGGTAGGTCTTGAGCGTATCGACGCTCGGCAGATCGGACGCGACACGCTCATACTGATGCCAGACGAACAGCCCCGATCCGGCCACCCCTACCAGCGCAATACCGGCAGCGATTGCAAGGCCCTGGCGCCAGCGGCGGAAACGCGGGCCACGAGGCGGCTGGCGCCCCCCTTCCGGGCCGCGTTGCCCACCCCCCATAGGGACACGCCCGCTGCCTCCGCCACCTTGGGCAGTCGAGAACCAGAACAGGGGGAACCCGGTGGAGGAAAGGGCGGTGGTGGCGTGGATCATGGCAAGCGTTCTAGCATTGTCCAGCGCCCTCGTCGCCCCCCGCAATCATGGCAGGAAAAGCCTTAATTTTCGGAACTTTTCCAGGCCTCGCGCCCCTGCTTGTCCAGAGCTGCGCACTCCTCCTCGCTCAATGTAATGGACGCGGCCCGGACATTCTCTTCCAGATGAGCGGGACTGCCGGTTCCGGGAATGGGCAATATGACCGGCGAACGGTGCAGAAGCCATGCCAGGGCAATCTGCCCCGGTGAGGCATCACGGTCTTTCGCTATGGCATCAAGCACCGTGCCGGGGCGAGCCAGAGACCCCGCAGCCAGCGGTGCCCAGGGAATGAAGCCAATCTGGTGCGCCTCGCAGTAATCGAGCACATCCTCAGATTTGCGATCGACAAGATTGAAGCGGTTCTGGACAGTCGTCACAGGGAAGAAAGCGCCTGCCCGCTCGATCATTGGCACATCGACTTCGGACAGACCGACATGACGGATCAGCCCCTCTTGCTGCAGTTTGGCTATGGCCTCGAACTGCGTCTCTGGCGGGCAGTCAGCCCCCACACGGTGAAGCTGCCACAGATCAATGCGTTCCACGCCCAGCCGACGGAGCGACATGAGCACGCATTGACGCAGATAATCAGGATGACCAACAGGACGCCAGATATCGGGGCCATGACGTGTCAGGCCACCCTTGGTGGCAATAACCTGCCCGCCATAGGGAAAGAGCGCCTCGCGTATCAGATCTTCCGAGACGAAAGGTCCATAGGAATCGGCCGTATCGATCAGGGTGATTCCAAGATCACTGGTATGACGCAAGGTCGCGACAGCCTGTTCGTGGCTCTGTGGCGCTCCCCACACCCCCTTGCCGGTAATGCGCATGGCGCCAAAACCGAGGCGGACGACTTCGAGATCACCACCTATGGCGAAAACGCCGGATCGGGCTGCATCGATGGATGGCATTGCGTGAACTCCGCGTTGACTGGATGTCCAATCAACGCGAACAGACCCGACCGGGTTTGGGTGTGTGCCTCCGTTCACCTATCTCGTGGGTAAGAAATGCTTCCCAAACGAGGCGATCCATGACGAGGACCGGGCAAACCAGCCCCCTGTCGGAACACCCGGTTATCCCGCGTTGGCGCTCAAATCGCCTGCGGCATCCTCATCGGCGCAAAGATAGGGACCTCCGGCGAGGATCTCGAGCGAGACAAGCCTGTGTTCCTCACCAAGCGAATCTGCCACGAAGAGGAAGGCGTCCCCACTGGTCCAACGCGATGCGCCCCCAGCATAATCGTGCCAGCCGCTCATCTCGCAGTCCGAGAGATGCCTGTCATAATCCACGATCTCACCAGAGACGAATTGCAGGATCTGCCCCACAAGTACACCGAGATTACGCCGGTCATCATGGAAAGGCCCAATGATGTCGCAGGGACGCGCCGTGCGTGAGCGGATCGCCACGCTTTGCACCGAGGCCGGAAGCTGGAAGATATGCTTCGCGCCAGCAACACGCAGCGGCCGAATGATCATCCCGTTATCTGTCAGAAGATGCAGATCAGTCTGATCGGTCAGTACCCGCTCCAGCTTCGTAACGGCAGGCTGCATTTTTTCGATACGATTGTAGATCGGTTCCACACGCTCGCGATCCGTCATGAGCGGTGCAGCCGCATCACGGTCCCAGCTCAACATCCCGATAACAGGGTCAATACGCGAGGACTGGACGCTGAACATCGCCCGATTACCCGTATCAAGATAGCTTTCGGATAGCACACCATCAGCGACCACAACCGAGTGTTCTTTCGTCTCGAAATGATAGAATGCATACTCTTCGCGAGACGTGTCATAAAAAATGGAGTGGCCGTTCACCAGCAAACGCGCAGGTATGAAATGGCCGTCCAGAAGCAAGCCATGCTCGGCAGTCACATAAAGATCACGGGTCGGCATATCCGCCCCTATTGCATCCTTGCGAATGCAGACAGGATACCCGGCAAGATCATCGGGCAGAGTCCGGTCAATCCTGCAATGGCCACTGCCAGTCCAGATCACCTCACGCGACTGAGGCGCACCATTGACAATGGCCGTAATCCGGTCACCCACCCGGATCTGCTCGACCGCCATCGGTCCGTCAGGCGTTTCGATCTGGACACCAGCGAGATAACAGACGGCCAAGACAATCCCGGTACCGGAATCGATAATCGAATAGCCGGTGGTCCCCACGTTCTGGATATTTAGCGTCAGAGCGCGTCCGTCCTTGAGGGTGAGGGTCAACTGGTCCGCGCCCTTTGTGACTGACGCTATCTGACTTTTTGTCAGACCCTCGATTTTGATCTTGTCAGAAAGACTCTGACTCGTCCCATTGAACCCCGTAATCAGGGTAGATGGAAGTGAACCTGCCGAGAGAGTCATGGTGGCATAGCTGGTATCGGCAAGGTTGACGGTGCCACCGACATTTCCGGTCAACTGCGCCGATGCCCCGGCGAGCAGGGAAACAGTGCCATTGATCCTGCCACCGTCACTCACGATGATAGTTGCGCCAGACGTGACCGCTTGATTCTGTACCGAAGCCTGGACGCCCTGTACGTTCTCTACAGACCCAGCACCATAAACGGTACCTCCCGATATGGAGCCCTTATTGATGGTGGTGCCTGTCAAACGAACGTCAGTTGCGCAATTGACATTGGATGCAGCTTCGACAGAGCACCCCTGCAATGTTGACTGCGCCTGAGCAGTCACCCCGACCCCGCCAGTAAGATTTGACTGCTGGACGAGCGCGCCCCCCTGCAAAGTCAGCGCACCACCCAAAAACGTGGTCAGGTAAGCACTCCCTCCCCCCTGGATCGTCGTCACGCAATTCGTTTGGGTGCGCGCCATAAGCGCGCCTCCTGGCTGGACCAATATGGTCGAGTTGATATAGGCAACCTGCGACGTGATACCGGGCTTGATTACGAAATTTCCACCAGCCATGAGGTTTTATCCATTTTTATTGTGTTTACTTTTTATTATCACAACAATTATGAAATATAATATATTTATTGATTGAATTATGACGTATATAAAATTTTTATAATATTATTCGTTGTATTTATATTTATGGTTTAACTTTCTAAATTCAGCAATATAAATAATGGCTGCGCCCGAGGCGCAGCCAGAATATAGACGAACGATCAGGACGAAGCGGCACCCTGTACACCCACCTGAAGCATATAAAGCGCGCTTCCCGCGCACATCACGATATGGTCGCGCTTCGGGCCGGCAAAGGTCAGGTTCGAGCATCCCTGCGGCAGGCGAATACGGCCGAGCAGCACGCCCTGCGGGCTGAAGACGAACACGCCGCACAGACCGAGCGGCCCTGTCACGCCACACCACAGATTGCCGAAAACATCGGCCCTGAACCCGTCAGGATTCATTTGCGCGCCATGAAAGCGCATGTCAGCAAAAACACGCCCGTTGGCCAGACTGTCACCCTGCACATCGAACACATGAATAGCCTGGTCACCGCCCTTTTTCTGACCCGGCCCAGCCGGGGTCGAAGCGATATAGAGCTTCTTGAAATCGGGGGAGAAGGCCAGGCCATTCGGGCAGGTCACGTCCTTTTCCATCAGCACAGCCTTGAGCGTGCCATCCGGGGCGAGGCGGAACACGTGATCCTGCTGGCGCCTGACACCGCCGATCTCGCCAATCAGCTCACGACCGATCTTCCACCTGATCTTGCCATCCGGGTTGGTCGGGCCGCCCGGTTCGTCGGCATGACCTTCGGAGATGTTGGTTCCATAGCCCGGATCGGTAAACCAGATGCTGCCATCGGGATGCGGTACAACATCGTTGGGCGAGTTTAGGCCCTTGCCCTCGAATTTATCGGCAAGCACGGTCACGCTGCCATCATGCTCGAAACGAACGACGCGACGGAAGAAATCCTGACAGGTGATCAACCGTCCCTGGAAATCGAAGCAATTGCCGTTGGCTGCATAACTGTCAGGACGGAACTCGGTGACTTCGCCTGTCTCCCAGATATAGCGCAACGCCTTGGACTGTACGACGTCACTGAAAACCAGATAACGCCCCTCGCTGCTCCATGCAGGGCCCTCGGTCCAGTCGCCCTTGTCGTAGATGCGCCGTATGGGGGCTGCGAAATAGGTGAGGTTACTGAAAGACGGATCGAGCGCGATCACATCGGGGTCCGGGAAATAGGCCGGTCCTGCCGACGCCCCCCATTGGCGTGGCGGCTGGCTGATCACACTCGGCGGTGATGCCGTGACATCCGTGGCGGCGCGCGCCGGCAGGGCAGCGCAGACAGCGCCACCCAGCGCCGTCGTCAGAAACCCTCGGCGAGCGAGGGGCATCTTGAGTTCCATCATATCGTCCTGTGAGCGTTATCATTCCTGTTGCCATGCCAGGAACGTTCCGCATCGTAATCCGGACGGGAACAGTTTTGTATCAAGTTATTGTCAGTACCCTTTATTGCCCGATCCGTGTCTCGCCTGCCTCATAACGGCCATGTGAAGTGCCTATGCGTGGCTTTCGCCGCATTGACTCGGTGCCATTGGGCGGTGTCACCTGAAAAGGTCAAACCGTCTGCAAGATCAAGGACCCGGATACCCATGACTGCTGTCAGCCCTCTCGCCGGCAAGACGCTGGACCCCTCCGCCCTCGCCGATATTCCGGCGCTCATCGGGGCTTACTACAACCGCAAGCCTGACCCGGCCATTGCTGCGCAGCGCGTGTCCTTCGGCACGTCGGGTCATCGTGGGTCATCGCTCCATACCAGCTTCAACGAGAACCACATCCTCGCCATTGCGGAAGCCATCTGCCGCTACCGCAAGGACAAGGGTATTACGGGGCCGCTTTTCATCGGCATCGACTCCCATGCCCTGTCCGACCCGGCACAGCGCTCCGCCATCGAGGTCTTTGCCGCGCACGGTGTGGAAGTCCGCATCGACTGCAACAGCCGCTTTACCCCCACGCCTGTCGTCTCTCATGCCATCCTGACCTACAACAAGGGACGTAGCGAAGGTCTGGCCGATGGTGTGGTCATCACGCCTTCGCATAATCCGCCCATCGATGGCGGCTTCAAATACAATCCCCCTCATGGTGGCCCGGCCGATACCGACATCACCAAGGTGATCCAAGATCAGGCGAACGCCTTCCTGACTGCAGGGCTCAAGGACGTGCACCGCCTGCCCTATGAGGAGGCCCGCAAAGCCGATTGTGTGCGCGGCCATGATTTCATCACGCCTTATGTGGATGATCTGGGTGCCGTGATCGACATGGAGGCCATCCGCAATTCCACCATCCGTATCGGCATCGACCCGCTGGGTGGGGCGGCGCTGGATTACTGGCCGGCCATTATCAAGCGCTATGACCTCAAGGCCACGATTGTCAGCACCGAACTCGACCCGACCTTCGGTTTCATGACGGCTGACTGGGATGGACAGATCCGCATGGATTGCTCCTCCCCCTACGCCATGGCCCGTCTGATCGGCATGGGCTCGCAGTTCGATGTGGCTTTTGCGACCGATACGGATGCCGATCGTCATGGAATCGTCTCGCGTCCCGACGGGCTGATGAACCCGAACCATTATCTGGCCGTCGCCATCTGGTATCTGTTCAACAACCGTCCCGGTTGGAGCCAGGATGCCGGCATCGGCAAGACGCTGGTCAGCTCGGCCCTGATCGACCGTGTGGCCACCAAGATCGGCCGCAAGGTGGTCGAGGTTCCGGTTGGCTTCAAATGGTTCGTGGACGGGCTCTATAACGGCACCCTCGGTTTCGGTGGCGAGGAAAGCGCTGGTGCGTCGTTCCTTCGTCGCGATGGCAGTGTCTGGTCCACCGACAAGGACGGACTCATCCTCGGGCTGCTGGCCGCCGAAATCACGGCGGTTACCGGCAAGACCCCGTCCGAGCATTACAAGGCTCTGACGGCGGAGCTCGGCGCTCCCTTCTATCAGCGCATCGATGCCGCAGCGAACGCCGCGCAAAAGGCTATTCTCTCCAAGCTGACGCCGGAACAGCTACCCATGACCCATCTGGCCGGTGACGCGGTTCTGGCCAAGCTGACGCGGGCACCCGGCAATGATGCGCCGATTGGCGGCCTCAAGGTCACGACAGAAAATGGCTGGTTTGCTGCCCGCCCCTCCGGCACGGAAGATGTCTACAAGATCTATGCCGAGAGCTTCGTGAGCGAGGATCACCTGAAGCAGATCCAGAAAGACGCCCAAAGCGCCATCTCGGCCCTGTTCGACGCCTGAAGCCTCTCCGCCTCTCCGGTCCCGACCCTCTGACCGGAGAGGGCTCAGCCCGTCCGATATCAGGCGTTATGGGCTGGCTCTCCACGCCTTCGCCCCTACCCTCGATTCCTGCCCCGGTGTCACGATGGTTTTGTATTCATAACCCCGTGTCGCACCCCCGCCCTGTCGGAAAACGCGTTGCATCAGACCATGATCGCTCCATGATGTGACCTGTAACGGCGGGCTTCGCCATCGGCCGGGTTCGGGCATGGAGTGTATTAGGTCATGGCGCTGGCAAGACTTCTTCTGACGCTCTGCGGCATGGGCACAGCCCTTGCTGCGCCCCCCACGCCTGCCGGCGACTGGCAGGGCACCCTTGCCCTGCCCCAGGGGCAGTCCCTCCCACTTGTGCTACACTTCTCGCCGCGGGCTGGCGCACCACAAGGCGAGTGGTCAGCCACACTCGACAGCCCCGCGCAGTCTGCTTTCGGCCTGCCTGTACAACGTGCCACGCTGGAAGGGCAGACACTCACCCTGGACCTGCCCGGACTTTCCGCCCGCTATGTTGGCACCCTGAGCGGACCGAACAATATTCTTGTGGGGACATGGTCACAGGGAGCGTCGTCCTTTCCCCTGCGCATGACCCGAGCGACCGGCATGGCAGCGGCGACCGTGAGCGCGGCGCCTTCGCGACCGCAGACACCGCACCCCCCTTTCCCCTATCGCAGCGAAGATGTTGCTTTCGATAATCCGTCCGGTCCGTCCCACCTCACCGGCACACTGACCTTGCCTCAGGGCAAGGGCCCCTTCCCGGCTGTCATCCTCATTACCGGCTCAGGGTTGCAGGACCGCGACGAGACGATCGCAGGGCATAAGCCCTTCCTGCTCTGGGCCGACACGCTCACCCGTCAGGACATCGCTGTCCTGCGTCTGGATGACCGACAGAGAGGGGGTTCGACCGGCCCAGTCACGACCGCCACCACAGAAGATTTCGCCTCGGATATCGCTGCTGCACTTCGCTTCATGCGCCATCGCCATGATATCGATCCGCAAAGAACCGGCCTCATGGGCCATAGTGAGGGCGGCGTCATCGCGGCGATGATTGCTGCCCGTGATCGACAGATCAGCTTTATCGTCATGCTGGAAGCCCCGGCCGTACCGGGGCGACAGATCATACTCGCCCAGAGACACTGGGCTGCTGCGGCCCGGCATGTGCCGGACGCTGTTTCCCGTCAGAGCGATGTTTTGTTTGAAACGGTGCTCGACGCCATGACACCACAGCAATCCCAGAACGCCGCCGAGCAAGCTGCGAACAGCGCATGGAATCACCTGAACGGGACGCAATCCGGCCTGCCGGACAGCCTGCATGATCTCACCCTGCCTGCCATACGCTTTTACGACCGCTACGATCCCGCCGTGGCTCTGTCGCAGGTGAGCTGTCCTGTTCTGGTCACCCTGGGCAGCAAGGACAGGCAGGTTCCCCCCGACCTCAATCGGCCCGCCTTGCAAAAAGCCCTGTCACGCAACCCGCACGCCCGCATCGTCGAGTTCCCCGGTCTCAATCACCTGCTTCAGAAAGCCGGGACGGGGGATGTGAATGAATACGCCCTGATCGAAAACGACATCGACCCGGGCGCTTTGAAAGCGGTGAGCGAGTGGATCAGGACGCAAACCCATCCATGACAGACAACGGGTCGCAGCCGTACCGCCGCAACCCGAAATACCCGCCCGGATCAATTGTAATTGCCTGACAGGCTTATCACCGCAGCGAAACCGGAGCCGATGTCATAGGTCGGCAGGGAGCCTGTCAGACCACTCCCATAAACGCCGCGATGGGCTGTGGCAGCGGCAGTGTAGCCATAGACACCGGACAGATAATGCTGGTCGGAGATATTGATGAGATTGAGCATGAGCTTGGGCAGCACATGCCCGAATTTCGGCAGGTTGCGACCAAGCGAGATATCGGCCGTCATATAGGACGGGATGCTCTGATCGTTCATCAACGTGGCATATTGCGCGTCCGAATAGCGCAGGTTGAAGGTCCCGAAATTGGTTCCGTCGTCATAACTCAGTCCCATCGTGGCAAGGAATTTCGGCGCGCCGGGTTCCTGCTTGCCCTTGGTGGGCAGATAATCCCCCTGATAGGCGATATTATTGCCGATACGCGTCATCATGTACTGACCCGATGCATAGGCGCTGAGATGGTGCCAGGGATGGGTCGCAAGTTCGAGCTGCACGCCATTGGCTTCCTGCCCGCCCGCATCAATCACCTGCGCCACGATATTGGTCGATCCAGGCTGATAGGTTGCACTCGTGATCTGATGATGGGTCATGTTGTAGTGAAAATAGGCGATATTCGCCATCATCGCGCCGCTGTAACGATAACCGATTTCCTCGCCAATCATGTATTCCGGCTCATAGGGATCGAGCGGGGTGGAAGTGGGCTGCCCATTCAGATGGCTGTACATCGAAACCTGTGAGTTCAGGCTGCTCGGCATACGATAACCTGTCGTGCCGTTGATATAGACCTGACTGGCCTGATCGAACCGGTAGCTCGCCAGAAATTGCGGGGCCGGTATGAACGCATTGCGCACGGATTTGTAGGGCGTGGCACCGGGCAGATCCATCGTGTACTGCCGGTTGAACATGGCCGTCTTGAGCCCGGCCTCAAGCACAAGACGATCGTTCAGGAGGCTCACCTTGTCATTGATCGCCAGTGTGTTGGCCTGTTGCAGGGCGTTCTCGGGGTCCTCGTTGATCGGCATACCGCCAAACGCCGTCAGATAGCCGGTTGAGCGTGTCCACTGCCCCTGTGCATTGATCGGATAATAGCGCTGATTCGAGGATTCATTGGCGTAGGAATACCAGTAGGAAACGCTCAGAGTATTGAAGGAGCGCTTCCAGCTTCCCACCAGATTGAGCCCCGATGACAAGGTAAACCAGGGCTGATGGACAGCCGTACGGAGCGTTGCCGATGAGGGCGCGTAGCCATCGAGATGATCGTAGCGCTGTGTGCCGATATAGCCCCCCGAAACCGGCACATTGGCGCCCCAGAAATAGGGGCCGTCGAATTCGACCCCATAGGCTGTGGCATCGAGCGACAGCCCATGATCGAAGCCGAAATGGTTCTTGAGCGCGCCGAAAACCGTGCCGGTATTGCGCTTGTTGATTTCATAAAAGCCCGGCGAACTCGGATCCTTCGTGGTATTGTACCCCACACCATAAGTCCGCCACTGGCCGAGTGTCGGATAAAGCCACGAGGTCTGATCGGACTTGGTATAGCCGAATATCGCTTCGGAATCGCTGTGCGTATTCCAGCTTTTGGTCAGGGCGGCATCCACATGCCAGCGGCTGACCGATCCGGGCCCGCGCCAGAGATTGCCGCTCGAATAGGACCCGGAGGCGAAACCATAAACCCCGCTATGACCGATCTCACCGGTGTCGTAACGCACGAATTCCTTGTTCAGGCTATGTGTCCCGCCAGATGCCTGTGCGAAAAGGTTCTGATGGGTGGCAGGCTTGCGTAATGTCATCGAGAGTTGCGCCCCGACCGCGTTGTAGACGGGGGCGTTGACGTCTGCCGAACCCTGCATGACCGAAATCGACCCCATGTTTTCGGTATCGACCATCGACGGGGTATAAACACTGTAGGTAAAGGGATTGGCGGCCGGAATGCCCTCGTAGGTCACCCCGATTTCCGTCCGGTCCAGACCACGTATGTGAAAGGACTCGAAGGAGGCCGTCAGTGGCCCCTGACTCGATCCGACCACCCCCGGCAGATTGGCAATCAGACCCGTTGGCGTGGACATGGGCGATTGTTTTTCGATGAAATCAGCCGTGAGCGTGCTGATTGTCCTGGGGGTGAGGTGCTTCACCATCATGCCACCCCCGCCCTCGCGATGACGTCCCGATACTTTCACCTGTTCTTCCTTTTCTGCCACCACAGGTTTTACTGCCATGACGGGGCGGGGCGAAGGTTTGACAGATTTAGGCTCAGCCTGCGCACAGACGCTGTCGAGACACATCAATGATACGGCAAACAGAAGCGATTTTTTCATCGGACCATCCGAGGGTTGCGGGAAGATGGTCCGGGATATGAAATAAGACGCGCCAGCAATATCCGTTTATAAAAATTTCATTGTTCTGACGTTACAATCTTCATAATTCACAACAACATTTCATTTTACAAATAAATAATACAACATTGTCGCGTCATTGGCGTAGAAACAGACTACAGATCTGACCTGAAGCACAGAATACGCCGCACCACACCGTCGCGCCGGATCAGATGATACAGCGCCGCCAGACCATGCAGCAGGATCATCGCCGCAAAACCCCAGACGATAGCGTGATGCACGTTACGCAAAACCGCCTCGTTTCTATCCGTGTGAGCAAGAGGCAGGAGCGGCCAGTCGAACCACCCGAAAATCGAAAGCGGCAATTCTAGCGTAGCGCAGGAAGCCAGGGCCCAGCCCGAAACAGGGGCAAGAAGCTGCAAACCATAAAGCGCCCCATGCACCGCATCGGCAAGCCGCGCCTGCCAGATGCTGGTCCCGAGGGGATGGGGCGGCGGCTTGTGCCCGAGGCGCCAGATCACGCGCAGCGCGACCAGCAGCAGAATGACCACACCCAGAGCGCGATGAATCTGGAAAACCGAAAACGCCATTGTGTCAGGCAGCCCCGCACGGTCCATCGCAAACCCAAGCAGGATCTGCCCGATCACGAGCAGGGCGAGGCACCAATGCAGGAGAATGGCCACGAAGGTATAGTGCGGTGGCCTTTCGCGCATTGACGCATGATACGTCCTGCCACCCTGCCTGACCGCCATCGGGTCAGCCTCGATCGAGCGTGTCGAAAAGCTTTCTGAACCGTATTGCCGCTGCACCGGGCTGCGACACAGCCTTGGCCGCCGCTTCATTGTCCGGTTTGTCGACCACGACCATACCCACCATACCCATCCAGTAATGGGGCAGGCATTTATAACCATACAGGCCCGGCTTGCTGAACGTCACGTTCAGATCATGACCCATGGGGCCGGTGAATGGAGCCGCACCCTCAGGCAGCATACCGGGAATCGACTGCACATTATGGCCGGGGTCGGCAGCGATGAAATGTACCGTATCGCCCGCATGGATGTGGACGATGGCGGGATCAAAACCACGGCCGCCATCGGGCGCATGGCTCAGCATCCTGACATCCACCGTCGCCGCATGAGCCACGCTGAGCGACGCGGCACAGATCAGGGTCGCACCGGTCAGAACCATGTAGAACGAGGGAAAAAAGGCCTGAAGAACCTGCGGCGGGGTAATCAGGCGTGAAAAAAGACGGGTCATTTGAATGGTCTCCCCGAAGTGAGAGGCGCAGGAGGCAATCTGGCAGGGATCCGGCGAACGGCCCCTGTCTCATGGCCCCGGCTGGATGCCAGACGGGGCCGTGTGCGGACATTACTGACGGTGCAGGTCGAAGCGATCGAGCGTCATGACCTTGGTCCAGGCGCTAGCGAAATCCTTCACGAATTTTGCCTTGGCATCGTCAGAGGCATAAACCTCGACAACGGCGCGCAATTCGGCATTCGCACCAAAGATCAGATCGACCGAAGAGGCCGTCCAGCGCGGCTTGTTCGTCTCACGATCCAGCCCGTCATACACGCCCGGCTGCGTCGATTTCTCCCAGCGCGTGGACATATCGAGCAGATTGACAAAGAAGTCGTTGCTCAGTGTCCCGGGGCGCGTGGTCAGAACACCCTGCGCGGAATGGCCGGTATTGATGTCCAGAACACGCAGGCCGCCTAGAAGCACGGTCATTTCCGGCACGCTCAGCGAGAGGTTGCTGGCACGATCGACAAGCATCTGTGTGGGTGATTTCTCATCCGGCTCGGCGCGATAATAGTTCCGGAAGGCATCGGCGCTGAGGTCCAGCAGGGCAAAGCTCTGCTTGTCCGTCTGCTCGGGACCGGCATCCACACGGCCGGGGGCAAAAGGCAGATCCAGCGCGACACCGGCTTTATGCGCCGCCTGCTCGACACCCACATTACCCGCCAGCACGATCACATCGGCCAGAGACACCTTGCGCCCATGATGCGCGCCGCCATTGAAATGCTGCTGCACCGCCTCGAGCTTCGGCAGAACGGATTTCAGCTCTGCCGGATCATTGACGGCCCAGTCATTCTCGGGCGCCAGACGGATACGGGCCCCATTGGCCCCGCCGCGATGATCGGAGTCACGGAACGATGCGGCAGAGGCCCAGGCGGTCTTGATCATCTCGCGCTCCGTCAGCCCGGATGCCGCGATTGCCTTCCTCAGCTCGCGAATATCCGCCGCATTGACCATTGCGCCCTGTGCCGCAGGAAGCGGGTCCTGCCACAGGAAATCGGCCGCCGGGACTTCTGGCCCGAAATAGCGCGATTTCGGCCCCATATCGCGATGGGTCAACTTGAACCACGCATGGGCGAACGCATCGGCAAACTGCTCGGGATGAGCGGCCCAGCGCGTAATGATGGCGCGATAGGACGGATCAGTACGCAGCGCGATATCGGTCGTGAACATCATGAGCGGATGCAGCTTGTTGGGATCGCTCGCATCCGGAACGATGTTCTCTGCGTCCTTGGGGACCCATTGCGTGGCCCCGGCCGGGCTCTTGGTCTTGACCCATTCATGACCCAGCAGATTGTCCAGATATTGCGAGGTGAAATGGATCGGATCAGCCGACCATGCGCCCTCGAGCCCGCTGGTGATGGCATCGGTCGCCTTCAACTTGCCCTGTACGCAGTGATTGGCCCAGCCCAGACCCTGCTGCTCGACAGGTGCCGCGGCAGGGGCCACGCCCACGCATTTGGTGGCCGAGGCCGCACCATGCGCCTTGCCGAAGGTATGGCCGCCTGCAATCAGGGCAACGGTTTCCTCGTCATTCATCGCCATGCGCCCAAAGGCGAGACGAATCATCTGTGCCGCAGCTGCCGGGTCCGGCACACCATTCGGGCCTTCCGGATTTACATAGATCAGGCCCTTGGTGGTCGAGGCCAAAGGCTTGGGCAGGTGGCCCCCAGGCTCAACGCTGGATTTCTTGACCTGTGAATCGACGTTCGAGCTCATGAACTGTGTGCCGGGGCCCCAATAGACCAGCTCGCTCTGCCAGTCATCGGCACGGCCGCCGGCGAAACCAAGGGTTTTAAAGCCCATGGATTCGAGTGCGACATTACCCGTCAGCACCATCAGATCGCCCCATGAGAGATCACGGCCATATTTCTTCTTCACTGGCCACAGCAGCCGACGCGCCTTGTCGAGGCTCGCATTATCGGGCCAGCTATTCAGCTGTTCAAAGCGCTGCTCGCCACCCTCTTCACCCCCTCGGCCGTCCATGGCGCGATAGGTGCCCGCTGCGTGCCAGGCCATACGAACGAAGAAGGGGGCATAGGTACCGTAATCGGCAGGCCACCAGGGCTGAGACTGGGTCAGGGTCTTGCGGATATCCGCCTTGACGGCTGCCAGATCGAGCTTGCTGAAATCACGCGTATAGACGAAATCCGGCCCATAGGGGTTTGACTCGCTGTCATGCACACGCAAAGGCGACAGGTTCAGACGTGTCGGCCAGTAGAATTCATTCGGGTTCTCGATCCCATCCGCCCGCGCTGCGTGAGGCATGGCGGTCAGGGTTGTGGTTGCGATCAAGGCCGCCATACCGAATTTCAGCAATCTCATTTCCAGACTCCAGAACAATCACGAATGACCCGCTTCTGTTCCGGGTCATTACTGTTGTTTCTGTCCTATGGACTTCATTCTTATTGATCCAACCGTTTGTCTTTATATCTCTGACAGGAAAAACCCCGATTCTGTGTTCATCATGACGAGGAGATTTTTCCACCGTGTCTGCGCACGACGAAAAATGCCCTGCCTCACCAGACAGGACACACCGTGATCAGAGATCAGAAAAGTTTGGAGAGGTGTTACCAGCCGGGTTGGCCGATCAACGCATCGAATATCCGGGCCGGTGTATCACGACGCAGGATGCCGGCCAGTTCGGTTCCCAGAAAGGCCGCCTCATCCACGCGGCCTTTTAGGGAACGACGCAGCATGAAACTGCCATCCTCAGACGCCACAAGCCCATGCAGGGTCAGAACCTGCCCGGCGATGGTGGCATAACCACCCACAGGCGTCCGGCATGATCCGTCCAGACCGGCCAGCAATGCACGCTCTGCCGTTGCGGCATAACGCGCCGTGCGGTCCTCCAGAGCAGGCATGAGCGCGCGGGCACCCGCATCACGGCGGCGCAAGGTGATGCCGATAATCCCCTGACCACAAGCCGGGAGCATGTCGTCGGGTTCGAAAATCACATCGACCCGTGCCCCCATTCCCAGACGTTTCATCCCGGCGAGCGCCAGGAATGTGGCGTCGCACGCCCCGGCCTCCAGCTTGGCCAGACGCGTCTGGACGTTGCCGCGTATGAGGCAGAAACGCAGATCGGGACGACGCGCGAGAAGCTGTGCCTGACGCCTTACCGAAGCGCAGCCGATCAGGGCGCCTTTTGGCAGGCAGTCCAGTGGATCACCCTCGGGGCGGACAGCATCGCGATGACGCAGAACCAGCCCGTCACGGGGGTCTTCACGACGCAGGACGCAACCCAGCATCAGATCGTCCGGCAGAAAGGTTTCCAGATCCTTGAGGCTATGCACGGCAAAATCGATGTCGCCCGCCCTGAGCGCTTCATGAATTTCACGGGAAAACAGCCCCTTGCCACCGATCTCTGCCAGACGCCGTGCCTGATCACGGTCACCACGGGTCGAGATCGGATGCTCTTTCACCGAGCCGAAGATTTCCAGAAAGGGAAAGGCCTCGCCCAGTTGCGCCATGAAGCTGCGCGTCTGTACCAGCGCCAGAGGCGATGCACGTGTGCCGACGCGCAGATCCTTGCCGAAAACCGGGTGGCGGAGCACCTCGGATGGAAGGGTCGCAGCCTGACTGGGCTCAAGGATCGGGAAAGGCGCTGGCGAGATCGTCATGAGCAAGGGCTTAGCCCTGCAATCCTGACAGAGGTAATTGTTTGTATCGTGCTCAGTAAAAGGTCTGACCTATCTGTGCCTCTGCGGGGCTGCCTTGTTGAGACGCGCCTGCACGCGCGTCAGGCCCGACAAGCCCGACGCCATCAGTGTTACGGCTCTGCCAGCGCCTCGTGCAGGCGATCATGACGGTTGCTGCGAGCGCGATTACGCAGCGCCTTTTCCAGGTGGATCAGATGATCACGCGTGATACGCAGCGCCTCATCACGATCACCACGCTCCATCGCAACAATCAGCGCTTCATGATCGTGGCAGGAATGCTGGGCATCTTCATCCGACTGATAGAGCGCGGCGATCAGCACCGTGCGTGCTGTGAGGTTCTCAAGAATATTGGCAATGACCGAATTGCCCAGCACATCGGCAATATGAACGTGAAAATGCCCGAGCAGATAAGAGCGTCGCGCCAGATCCTGCCCTTCAATCGCACTCTGCTGCGCAACGAGATGGCTGCGAAGCCGGGCAATCGCCTCCGGCCCTACGAGACCGTGATCCAGAATCAGCCCCGATTCGACAGCACGGCGCGCCTCGATCACCTCCCGGGCTTCCGCCACGCTGGGCTCGATCACAAACCAGCCGCGGCGCGGCGTGACATCCACCAGACCGCGTGAGCTAAGCCTGATCATGGCCTCACGCACCATCGTGCGCGAGACGCCGAAGATCTCTCCGACCTCTTTCTCACCGAAACGTTCGCCAGGCGCGATCCGCCCCGAGAGAACGGCGCGAATGATCTTTTCCTCGATCACGAGCCCGCTGGCACGTTCCGGTTCGCTTTTCTCATAGGACCTGTCTTCAGGAAGCCTGTTTTCGTAGAGCATCCCCGTTTTATGCCCATCTCCCCGGACTTGGGCAAGCATTGGCACGCAGGGCACCACCACCCACTCGATGATAATGCGGAATGAAACGGTTCCCGCTCTTTCTTTCATTCCGAAGTTGAACTGAACGGAATTGTATTCTAATTGGTATACAACAAGTTCCCCATCGAGCCGATGCCTGCCATCCTGATGCCCGGAGTCACAGATGCCTTCCCTTGCGACATCACGCCCTGCCCGTCCCTTCTCGTGTCGTGCCGCGCTTCTCGTCACGACGTTTGCAGCATGTCCCCTCTTGATGGGCGCGACAGCCTGGATCAGCCCGGCCAACGCCGCCGGCCAGAGCGCAAAACCGGCGCTGCACAGCAAGTCCGGCAAGGCAAATGTGCATCGTCAGGCAGGTAGCCGTCGCCCGTCATCCCTCGCGGGTAGCAGCGAAACCGTACATGTCTCGGCGCGGCGCGGCGTAACCAGTGCAGGCCAGCATGATGCTCATTCCGAAACCGTTCTGTCCCGTCAGGAATTGCAGAACCGGAACGTTCGGCAGCTGACAGATATCGTGCGCGTGGCACCCAACCTGACCATCCAGCCGAGCTTTGGCAGCGCCGCCCTCAATTTCGCCCTGCGTGGCGTGGGGCTGATGGATTTTACCCAGAACAATACCCCTTCGGTCATGCCCTATGTCGATGGCATCGCCTGTCCGGTCAGCATCATGACCACCGGTATCCTGTTCGATATGGATGACGTGTCCGTCGCCCCTGGTGCCTCGGGCTTCACCCATGGTCAGCCCACCACCGGCGGCGAGATCAACTTCCACACGGGCGATCCGACGCAGCAATTTCATGCCGGCCTGACGGAGGATATCGCCAGCTACGGGCGCAATCGCGTCGAGGGCTTCGTTTCGGGGCCACTGTCAAAAAGCGTGTCCTATCGCATTGCCGGGCAGTCCCTCACGGGTGGCGGCTTTCAGCACAATGCGCAGGGCACAGGGTACGGCAACAGCAATATCGGCGCGCTGCGCGGCAAGCTGCGCTGGAAGATTGATGAGACCTCGCGCCTTGATATCGGGGGCCACTGGACAACCGACCAGTCAGAATCCTCCTCGGGTCACAATCTCTATAATTCCTATGGTGTGCCCATCACGGGGGATATCTACCAGACGGCATGGGGTCTCGATCCGCGTTTTGCCAAGATCATTGGCATCAACCCCAACAACACAAAGCCGCGTGAGGATAATCTCTTCTGGGGCGCGAATGTACGCTACACCAAGGAATTCAACTGGGCACGTCTGTGGTCACAAAGCGCCTATGAGATGGTTGACGAGCATGAGCTGACGAACCAGACCAACTCGGTCAAATCCTACGGCAACATGTTCCGCAACAACCAGACCAATGTGTTTTCTCAGGAAGTAAAGCTGGAATCGCGTGACCCGAAAGCACGCTTCCACTGGGAAACCGGCCTGTATTACAGCCGCTCGCGCATGGCACAGAGCTTCTGGTATGACAGCTCCGATCGTCCCGGCACCACGCCGCTGAACGAGACGTCCTATCGTCAGAACCAACAGAACTTCAACCAGTATGTGCAGCTCAGCTACCGCATCCTGCCCAAGCTCACGCTGATCGGCGCGATCAACCACGATTCCGACGACCGCCAGATGCTCAATCTGACGAGCACCAACGTCAATCTGAATACCGGACTCGCCACCTCGCAAACCAATTTCGGTAATTCGGGCGCGCTCACCAACCAGTTCGGCGGCCGTGTCGGAGCGCAGTATCAGGTTACGCCCAATATCATGGGCTATGCCATCTTCTCCAAAGGGTTCAAGCCCGGCGGCTTCTCGGCCAATATCACCCAGAACGCCAACCAGCTTCGCCCCTTCAAGCCTGAATCCGTGCTCACCTATGAGGGCGGCTTCAAGTCCATGCTGTTCAACCGCCGCCTGCGCTTCAATGCGGCCGGGTTCTATTATGATTACCGCGACCAGCAGATCCTTGGCAGTATCCTGGTGCCCCCCTACGGCGTGCTGGGCGGCTATGTAAACGCCCCACGTTCCTACATCTACGGTGCCGAATTCGACATGGAGGCGCATCCCTTTCACGGGCTCGTGCTCACCCAGAATTTTGGGTACCAGAATGGTGTGTACACCCAGTTCCAGAGCCTGAATCGCAGCGCAACCACGGCACAATTTGCTTCTACCGGTGTCTGGTCACCTGTCTATACCAACTACAATGGCTACAATATGGGGCTCGCCAACCTCACCCTGTCTGGCGCTGCCGTGTATAGCTGGAACGTATTCGCCGATTATCGCATGAGCTTCGACGTCGACTACAACTATCGTGGCGCGCAGACACAGCCGCAGCATATCGGTGATAGCGGCATCTATCGTGCACCGGCCTATTTCCTGCTCAACTCCTTCCTGACCTTTGCGGCGCCCAAGCAACACTGGTCGCTCACTGTTTATGGGCAGAATCTGGCCGACCGGCGCTACTGGCTGTCAGGCGGTACACAGGCGACCTTCTATGGCGTCATCCCTGGCCTGCCCCGTTTCGTCGGTGCGAAGATCAACGTAACCTATTGATCGCACGATACGACCACCATTGAGGTGGGGCGCTTTGCCCCACCCCACCTGACTGGAGAGCCGATTTGAGCACCCATGACCTGAAACGATCCGCCCGTTATCGCCCCGGTATTTTCGTTCAGGTCATTATCGCCACGCTGGCCGGCATAGCGCTCGGTCTGTTTGCGCCCCAGCTCGCCCACCAATGCCGGTGGCTGACCGATCTCTTCCTGCGTCTGATCCTGATGATTGTCGGGCCGCTTCTGTTCTGCATTGTCGTGAGCGGTATCACCGGCGCAGGATCTCTGGGTGCCGTGGGGAAACTCGGCAGCCGGGCGCTCTTCTATTTCGAGGCCATGACCACACTGGTTCTGCTGCTTTCGGTCGGGGCGGCACTCCTGCTCCATCCGGGGCGCGGCATGAGCTACACGCCCAGCCCCGAAGATGCGCATGCCGTTGCCAGCTATGCCGCCAATGCCCATGCGTTGCACGGTCAGGGCATAACGGGGTTCATTCTCAACCTTATTCCCCGCTCCCCTGTGGCCGCCTTTGCTGAAGGCAATATTCTTCAGATCCTGTTTTTCGCCGTACTGCTTGGCTGCTGCCTGTCGCGTCTTGGCGAAGCAGGGGCTCCGGTGACGCGCCTGATCGAGAGTTTCTCTTCACTTTTTTCGCGCATGATGCGTGTGATCATCGCGACAGCGCCGCTCGGGGTGTTTGGCGCTGTCGCGATGACGGTGGCGGAGTACGGGCTGGATGCCATCAATCATCTGGCGGTGTTCGTCATCCTCTATTTCACCGCCATCGCTTTCTTCATCGTCTTCATCCTGGGTGGGCTGCTGGCCTTATGCAAAATCAACCCTCTGCATTTTGCGCGTTATTTCCGTGAGGAAATCCTGATCGTCACCGCCACAACCAGTTCCGATTCCGTACTGCCCAGCATCATGACCAAGCTTGAGGCGATGGGCATTTCCCGGCAGGTGGTGGGGCTTGTCGTTCCGGCAGGCTATTCGCTCAACCTCGATGCCCTGTCGATCTATCTCGGTTTTGCGGTGGTCTTTCTGGCCGAAGTCACCCACACGCCTCTCACGCTCACACAGATTCTCTCCATGCTGGCGACGGCCCTCATTACGTCGAAGGGTGCACATGGCGTACCGGGAATTGCCATCGTCGTGCTGGCAGCAACCCTTGCCGCCGCACCATCCATCCCGCTTTCGAGTCTTGTCCTGCTGATTGCCGTCGACTGGTTCAGTGGTATCGCCCGTGCGGTAGGCAACCTTGCAGGCAATTGCGTTGCGCCGGTTGTTCTTGCAGCATGGCAGGGCGCGCTGGACCGCGAACGGGCACACAAGATGCTCGGCACACATAACCGCTGAAACGGGATCTCATGGACACTGCCAATCGTTATCCGGCCCTTCGTCTGGCCGAAGCCTGCCAGGCAAAACTCGTCGCTGCCGGTGCACGGCCAGACGATGCTGCCCAGACCGTACGTGCCATGATGCATGCCTCACGCCTTGGGACAGACAGTCATGGCGTGAGACTGATCGGCTATTATGTCGACATGCTGGAAAAAGGGGGCGTGAACAGGGAGCCACAACGCGTCTTTACCCAGACAGCCCCGGCAACCGGGCGTCTGGACGCCGATTTCGGCCTCGCCCATGCCGCATCCTATGAAGCCATGGATGAGGCGATCGCGCTGGCACGCCATGCAGGCATCGGGGCCGTCACCGTACATCACTCCACCCATTATGGCGCAGGCGGGGCTTATGCTCTGGCGGCAGCCGAACAGGGTTTTGTATCGCTGGTCCTGAGCAACTCCGATCCCGCTGTCGCGCTGGCAGGAGGTCGTACCCCTTTTCATGGCACCAACCCCATCGCCATGGCGGCCCCTGTCCGTGACCGGGAACCCTGGTTGCTCGACATGGCGACATCTTCCATCCCGTTCAACCGGGTCAAGCTCTATCGCAGTCTTGGCCTCCCGCTGCCACCCGAAGTCGCGCTTAATGAGCAGGGTCATCCGACGCTCGATGCCGAGCAGGCCCGTTTTCTGCAACCGTTGGGGGGAATGGCCTATGGCCACAAGGGGGCCGCGCTGGCCGGGCTTGTCACAATTCTCTCGGCTGTGCTCTCGGGGGCGGACCCGGATCCCATCATGACTTCAACGGCCCAGGCGCAAGAGGGCCACAAACCGCAGAATGTCGGCCATATCATGGTTGCGTTCGATCCCGCCCGTTTCATCGGACAGGATGCGTTCGAGGCAGAGATGGCACGCTATCTCGACCTGCTGCGCAACTCTCCCCCGGCGGAGCCCGATCTGCCTGTTTGCGCTCCGGGCGACAAGGAATGGGAAGAGGCCAGAAAACGCGCGGAACAGGGCATCCCGGTCGATCCGGATACCGAGCATCTGCTTGGTCTGGCCTGACACACCCGACCAGCCAGGAAACTGTCTGAGCGCCCTTGCGTCCAAGCATGCCTGCTGGAGAATCGAAAGGGCGCCCCCCGGCGCCCCTTCAAGACTCGATATCCACAGGATATCAGCGGATCAGTGTTGCATCTGCTCCGAATAGACAAGCGTCAGATTATCGTTGGCCGTGTCCAGATCAAACCCCGGCAGCGGACCGTCCTGTGCAATCGCATAGGGGCCGCCAGCCAGAATCGATACATGCAGCGTGCGTGGCAGAGCCGATGGCTCAAGCTCGATGAAAGCCGAACCATTCGTCCAGCGATGATGCCCCTGCTCGAGACCGTGCCATCCGGCCAGACGAGCCTGTTCGAACGGGGCCTCGATTTCCCTGTCCATCATCTCTTCCCAAAGCGTGATGCGGTGAACCAGCACGCCAAGCTCCCGGCGGTCATCAATGAACGGGCCCACAACGTCACATGGCCGCGCAGCACGTGAAGCAAGCCTCAGACGCTGGACATTACCGGGGATGAGAAACATGTACATGCTGTTGCGTATGCCGCTCGGATAGATCACCGCACCATGTTCCGAAACAAGATGCAGCGCCGGGTCGTCAGTTGTTTCCACATGCCTGGGTGTGGCGCCGGCACGCTGCGCGATGGCCGCATGGATCGGTTCAACGAATGCGCGTGAGGTATCGATGGCCAGGGCGGGAGTGACATCAATCACGGCCGATCCATCGGCCGTTCCATGCTGCTGCGCGAACTGGGCACGATTGCCGGTGTCGAGATAACTTTCGGTCAGCGCACCCTCGGCCCACACGGGCTCATGGCTGTCCAGTCCAACATGGTAGTAATCATAAACCTCGATCGTGCGATCAAGGAGCACCGACACACCATTAACCAGCATACGCGCCGGAACCATCTTGCCTTCGAAGACCAGGCAATGTTCCTGAGTCACCAGAAGATCGCGCTTGGGAATACCGTCGCCCAAGGCGCCGGCACAGATGCGTACCAACCACTCCTGCTCCGGTGAGGGCTGATCGAGCACGTTGAGGCTGTTTTGCCCCAGCCAGCGAACTGGCATTGAACCCTTGGGGGTACTGACGAGCTGGCCTATTTCGAGCGCCTCGACCGCAATCTCACCTTCCGGGGTGCGGATCAACGTGCCTCTCGCGAAGCAGGTCGTGTAGACAAGATTGCCAGCGCCATCATCCACAAGGGCGTAGCCAAGAGAGTTGGCCATGTAGATATTCAGCGTATAGGTGCCTGTGGTCGTGACGATATCCACACCGTTTGTGCTGGGTACAACGCGCAACACACTCGATTTCGGCACGCCTTTGAGTGTAACCGTATTTCCGTAAGTCCAGCCCTGGATCACGACATCCGGCATGGGTAGGCCATTCAGGACAGGACTGGCATTGCCTGCGGACGTATCAATGAAGCGGCGATCACCAACGACACCGCTGTCCAGTGTCACGGTACCCCCGGACAGGACCGTGACCGACGCCTTCAGCGTTGAACCCGGCAACAAACGAAGATTTGCGTTCGCCCCGACCGACACCAACATGACGCTGACGCCGCTCTGGACATTGACCGTGCCATAGGGATTGACGGTGCCACTGAACGACTGGATGATGTTCGCACCCTGATAGACGTTTACAACACCACCATTCGAGGTGAACGTTGGCATCGAGTCCGTGCTGGCATCGGCTGTCCAGTTGACAGTGCCCCCATCGACCGTGAGGCCAACAGCGCCGTAACCACCCAGATTAAGCGTTCCCCCGGTGCCGACCGAGCCCGACAGATAAAGCCCGCCGCCTGTGATATTGATCGTGCGACCGGACGTCAGCTCAAGGCCTGCTTTCGAGCCGTTGAGATTGCCCGAGCTGATGGTCAGTGTCCCACCGGCATTCGCTGCAAAGCTGTAATTGTCGTAGGGACCCGTCGAGGTCATGGCGAGTGTGCCACCGCTGATCTGGACATTCGTCACATGTCCATTGCAGCTTATTGTCGCACCCTGGCCGATGGTCTGGTTTACTGCGGTTGCCCCAACTGCGACTATTTCTTGCGTTCCGGGGCCAACCAAGGTGCCGCCGGTCATTGTGCCGCTGTTGACGAAGGCGCCGCTCAGGACAGCGCCGGTTGCGGCAGAAAGTGTGGCTGTCGCCTGCACTGTTGCACCGATGACAACGCCGCCCTTGTTGACGAGAACGCTATCACCTGCAGCGACAAGAATATTGGATACGACCTGACCGGATAAGATAGACGAGGTGGCCATTGCTTGCTTCTTTATTTTATCATTGCCTTTGCTCGATCAATAGAGAAGCGAACCTCCGATCCGGCAACCAGCGCTTGGCAAGACACGGGATTTGGAAGGGTTCGTCCACCATATCAAAACGGCAAACTTCGCTTGGCGATTAACAAACAATATTTAAATACGCAACGAATATAAGTAATTAAAACGATACGAATTATTTCTATATTCACAACAGGCAATTAACGATAAATCGTTAATTGTCGCGCAGATCTATTCTACCTATTAACTGCATTTGATGACCTTATTGCTGGAAACCGCGACAGAGCATCACCCTCGACCTTCAATACCTGTCGGCCCGGGTCCCTCAAAGGCTACGCCATACGATATGTCGTTACCTGCTGCCCAGTAGCCCCTGTCTGTTTCGCGCACAGGGAAAGGCGTTTCATATACTTGAGTTTTTTGTCTGATTAGTCAGAAATATTATACCAATCCTATACGGACTCTCGGCCGCGACAATGTCTATTGCGGCATGAAAGCCCTCGCCCTCAGCCTCGTCTTTTGCGAAGATTACGACCGGCGTCCCACAGGCGCAGTCCGCGCAGCGCCATATCAGCAATGCCGGGCAATAGCCGGGGCTGCATCAGGCCGGGATCGAAAGCCGTCATGCGTCGCGCGTTCTCGCGATAGCAATCTTCGACAAAACCCCGGAACGAGAATCCATCGAGAAAGAGATTGGTCTGGGTCACCGCGAAATCGCGCCCGTCATTAGGCTCCTGCCCGCGTTTCACCATCCCAAGCAGTCGGCTCAGCGCGCGTATGTAGAAACGCAGCGATTTGACGGAACGCCTCGTCCGCCCAAGGCCGCGGCGCTTTTCTCGCCAGGCCATATAGTTGATGAAGAAAACGATATGCCGCGTTTCCTCGAACATCAGGATGTCGAAAATCTCGAACATCTTTTCGGGCAGAAACTGTGATTGACGGGCGCTTTTGAAAGCCCCGAAACCCAGAAAAGCGTCAAGGCACTCGCCAAAGCCAAAGTCGATAAAGGCTGTTTCGAGATCGGCAGGGAATTTCTCAAGCGGCTGCTTGCGCGCGTCCAGACCGTATCGTTCGATCATGACGCGGATCAGATCGGCGTGGCGGGCTTCTTCATAGCCCTGAAGCCGTACCGCCTCCTTGACCTCAGGATCGATGATCTGGGGAGTGAAGGCATCGACAATTGCGCCGGCCCGGCGCTCGGTGTGATACACCTCCTGCCAGAACGGTACGGCGCGGAGCCGGGTCAGTTCCTCCTCTGTCAGCTCGGGCCACGGCAGGGTTTCCGGATCGAAAACCTGATGCGTATCGATAAACTGCTGACAGAAGTAATGCTTATGGGCTTCTGACCCCGGCTCAATCACACTCATGCAGGCGCGTGCTGCTCCTTATGCCCGAGGCGGGCGCGCACGGCCCCCGATGCTTTTCCCCACAGACGATAGGCAGCCAGCCCGGTCTTGACGAGTGTCGGTGTCGTAGTGGGACGCAGCAGGCGGTGGTCGTAACCGGAGAAGCGGCGGTCATTTTCATCAAGGCAAAGCTGCATTAGCTCTGGCACCTTGATGTCCACGTCCGTCATGTCCTTGGCACCGGTCACCGTGAAATTGTTGTCCTGCGTGTGCTCGTTGCCCTCGGCATCGATCGAACGGGCCAGATCCATGCGCTCATAGGCGAGGAACGCCCAGACACCCAGAACACGCGCTTCAAAAACAGGGCGCTTCCACCACGGCATGGTGGCGCGATGCCAGGCCAGCCAGTTGGCAAAAAGCAGGATATGACGACACTCTTCCTGCATCACAGGCTCGAACGTCTCGATCAGTTCCATGGGGAACAGACCGGCACGCTCGGCAAGGGCAAACAGACCGAAGGCAAAGAAGCTATCCACACATTCCGAGAAACCGGTCACCAGATACGCCCACTCCGTGTCTTTCGGCTCGATATAGGGCGGCTCGGGGGCCATCGGGATGTTGTAGGCTTCAACAAGCTTGGAGAGCACCTCCTTGTGGCGGTTCTCCTCCCAGGCATTGCGACGCAGGGCGTCCTTCATGTCGGGATCATCGATCATGTCGGCATAGGCCGCCATGCGCAGGCGTGCCTTGCCTTCGGTCTGCACGGCGATATCCCAGATCGGCAGCGAGGTGATGCGATGCAGGGTCTGCGGGTCGAGCTTGGGCCACTCGATGACCGACGGCTTGTAAGGGTTGAAAGTCTCCCTGAACATGTCGGCTACGGCGCGCTTGTGTTCCTCAGTGCCCGGCTTGAGCGGGCCGGGAATGGCGCTGCTCCAGTGACGGGCTTCGAAATCGGCCTTGGCCAAGGTCTTGTCTGACGGCGCATCGGGAAGATGGCTGTAGAGTTGTTCAAGACGTGACATGAGAGAGACTTCCTCTTCTTATTCCTTGATATCGCTCATCTTACTGATGACGCGCGAGACGAGACCATAGGCAATGGCCTCTTCTGCCGACATCCAGTGATTGCGATCCGTGTCCTTGGCGATCTTCTCGTAGGACTGACCGGTTTCACGAGCAAACAGTCGGTTCAGGCGTTCGCGCATCTTGATGATCTCGCGGGCCTCGATATCGATATCGGTTGCCGGGCCACGAACACCGCCCATCGGCTGATGCAGCAGGAAGCGCGTGTTCGGCAGACACAGGCGACGCTCGGGACGACCTGCAGCAAAGATCAGCGCGCCAGCCGATGCCACCCAGCCCGTGCCGATCATGTTCACGGGAGCAATGGAATCCACAAAGCGGATCATGTCATGAATGGTGTCACCACTCTCGACATGGCCACCCGGTGAATTGACGTAGATATCGATCGGCTTGTCCGAAGCTCCGGCCAGTGCAAGCAGACGACCTGTGACATCACGGGCCACCTTATCGTTGACGCCGCCAAAGATCAGCACCTTGCGCTGCTCGAACAGCTTGCCCTCGATTTCGGTACCGGGGGCCTTTTCTGCGGGCTCCTTGGTCTCCGGGGAGTCGGGGTTCTGTGTATCGGGATCTTCATCATCGAGACGTGGTGCGATACGGAAGATGTCCTGAGGCGTCGTGCCACGCATTACGGTGTTCCTATGTCCATACAGCCTGTTCATCCCTTCTATGTTGCGCTTGATGGGCGGCCCTCACAAGAGCCCCGCCAATTTTTGCTGGGGATCAGGCATCTCGCCACGGGGGGCAGGAACGGTTAGGGTGACGCGAGCGCGGTGAACCCGGACAAGAAACTCATAAGGTCGATCAGAAGAAATGCAGAAAACAGGCTGGCTGCACAAAGGCCTTGTCATGACAGGCATGGCGTCGCTCACGATGCCCCTGGCCGCCTGCGGTCACAGAGACGCCGTCGATACGGTCGGTAACTGGTATCATCAGTACCAGGGCGGCGAGATTGCCAAGCAGCGCCCCCCTGCACCGGGGGCTCATGGCAACTACCCCCATGTCGGGCTCACACCAACTGCCCAGGTCGATCTGCCCAGTGCCCCGGCCCGGAAGGCTCTTACAGACAAGCTGACGCTCCAGCGCAACCTCAGCCAGCATCTGGCCGTGGCTGACGGCCCACTCATCATTCCGGCGCCGCCGCCGCCACCGCAGCCCAAGCCACGCCCCTCCGGCGATGACAGTGGCTCATCGATGAGCGTTGTGGCACCCGGCCAGACACCGCCAGCGACGCCTGCACCAGCAGCGGCACCGGCAGCGGCACCGGCTGCTGCACCAGCGCCTAAACCTCCGGTTGCCAAACCGGCAGCGAAGAAGGCTGCGCCAGCCGAAACAGTGCCGCCCGAAGCCGCCCTGCCTGAGGTCACACGTTTTGCGCCGCCGCCGATCAAACCGGGCGAGCTGCCGCAAATCGGCGATCTGCCGCCCCAGGCGCCACGTTTTCCCGGCTTCGATATTCCGCGCGATGCCGCCCTGCCGGACATTGCACCGCCCTCTTATGATCTGACCGAGCCCCATGGCACGCTGATCCGTTTCAAGCAGGCCTCCGATCAGATCGCGAATGGCCAGGACGGCACGATCGGCAAATTCCTCGGCACACGAGGCCCTCATGACGTGGTCTATGTGAAGGGTTTTGGCGAAATCACGTCATTCCGCCCTGAAGAGCAGGTTATTGGCATCAAGCTCGGCCTGCTGCGCGCGCGCGTGGTGGCACAGACCCTGATTCTGCACGGCGTCCCCGCATCGGATATCCGTCTGAGCGCCGGTGCGCTGGGGCGTGGCGCGAGAATTGACCGCTCGCCTTACTGAGGACGGTTCACCCGGTTCTGGAAACAGGTTAGTGAAGATTGTCGGAGTCGCCCTGACTCCGGTAATTTTATTTCAACCCTGTGCCCCCGAGCCGAAAAAATGACCGAAGAGTTTCACCGTATCCGTCGCCTGCCGCCCTATGTCTTTGCCGAAGTGAACAAGGCCAAGGCCGCGGCCCGAGCGCATGGTGAAGACATCATCGATCTGGGCATGGGCAACCCCGACAGCCCCACACCGCCCCATATCGTCAAGAAGCTTGTCGAGACCGTGGCCGACCCGCGCAGCCATCGCTACTCGGTCAGCCGTGGTATTCCCGGGCTGCGTCGTGCGCTGGCGGGGTATTATGAGCGCCGCTTCGGTGTGGATCTGAACCCCGAGACCGAAGTCATCGCGACGCTGGGCTCGAAGGAAGGTCTGGCCAATCTGTCCTCGGCCATTACCAGCCCCGGCGACACGATTCTGGTGCCGAATCCGTCCTACCCCATTCATCAGTTTGGCTTCATCATTGCGGGCGCTTCGGTACGCTCCATTCCCGCCACGCCGGATGAGGACATGTTGCGCGCGCTTGAACGGGCAGTGCGCCATTCCGTCCCCAAGCCCACCGCGCTCATCGTGAACTTTCCGTCCAACCCGACGGCCTTCACGGCATCGCTGGATTTCTACAAGGAGCTGGTCGCTTTCGCCCGTCGCGAGCAGATCTGGATCCTGTCCGATCTGGCCTATTGCGAAATCTATTTCGGTGACGAGCCGCCACCGTCGATCCTGCAGGTGCCGGGCGCCAAGGACATCGCGGTCGAGTTCACCTCACTGTCGAAGACCTATTCCATGGCCGGCTGGCGCATGGGCTTTGCCGCAGGCAACCCGCATCTGATCCAGGCCCTCACACGCATCAAGTCCTATCTCGATTACGGCGCCTTCACCCCCATTCAGGTGGCGGCCGTCGCGGCCCTGAGCGGCCCGCAGGATTGCGTGGCCGAAATTCGGGACATGTATCGTGAGCGTCGCGACGTGCTGATCCGCGGGCTGCATGCTGCGGGTTGGGACGTCCCCTCTCCCCAGGGCTCGATGTTCGCCTGGGCGCCTATTCCGGAGCGCTTTGCCGAAATGGGCAGCGTCGATTTCAGCAAGCTGTTGCTGAAAGAGGCTGGTGTGGCCGTGGCCCCGGGTCTGGGCTTTGGTGAATATGGCGAAGGCTTCGTTCGTATCGGTCTTGTCGAGAACACGCAGCGCCTGCGTCAGGCTACGCGTGCCATCAAGACCTTCCTCAACAAACACGGCGTCAAACAGGCAGAGGCAGTTTCGTGAACGGTCAAACACTTCATCTTGGTATTGCTGGTCTTGGCACGGTCGGGGCTGGCGTGGTGCGCCTTCTGCGTGAGAACGCCCAGGCCATTACTGCCCGTGCCGGACGGACCATCGAGGTGGTCGCTGTCTCGGCCCGCGATCGCACCCGCGACCGTGGCGTCGATCTTGCCGGTCTGACCTGGCATGATGACCCCATTGCGCTGGCCAGTGACCCGAAGGTCGATGTGGTGCTGGAACTGATTGGCGGCGCAGAGGGGTCAGCCCGTACGCTGGTCGAAACCGCCCTGAAGGCTGGCAAGCCGGTCGTAACCGCCAACAAGGCCCTGCTTGCCATTCATGGTGCGGCTCTGGCCACGCTGGCCCGCGAGAACAACACCTCCCTGCTGTTCGAGGCCTCGGTGGCAGGCGGCATCCCGGCCATCAAGCTCGTGCGTGAAGGTCTCGCGGCCGATAATCTGGTGCGCGTTGGCGGCATCCTGAACGGCACCTGCAACTACATCCTGACCGCCATGCGCGAGTCGGGCCGCGATTTTGGCGATATCCTCGCCGAGGCGCAGGCTCTTGGATATGCCGAAGCCGACCCTTCCACCGATGTCGATGGCTGGGACGCTGCCCACAAGCTCGCCATACTTGCCGGCCTTGCCTTTGGTCAGCCGGTGCGGTTCGACAGCCTGCATGTCGAGGGAATCCGCAACATCGCCGCGTGCGATCAGGCCTTTGCCCGCGAGATGGGCTATCGCATCAAGCTGCTGGGCAGTGCGCGCCGTGATGAGCAGGGCGCCATCGAGGCCTCCATGCGCCCATGCATGGTGCCGCAATCCGCTCCGATCGCGAATGTGGACGGCGTTTTCAATGCTGTCCTGACCGAAGGCGCCTTCAGCGGCCCGATGCTGATTGAAGGCCGTGGTGCGGGTGCAGGACCGACCGCCAGCGCCGTAATGGCGGATGTGATCGATCTCGCCCGGGGAACAGCCCTGCCCGTATGGGGGATGGACCCACGGCCCGAAATCGCCTGCGCCCCGCGCGAAAACCTGGCCGGGCAGTATTATCTGCGCCTCTTTGTGCAGGATCGCCCCGGCGTGGTGGCCGATATCACAGCGGCCTTGCGCGACTATGGCGTATCCCTGCGCGCCCTCTCGCAACATGCGGCGGAAGAGGCCGGAAAAGCGGCTTCTTCACAGACGGTTGTTCCCCTGGCGCTTGTCACACATGAAACCAGCGAGGCGGCCATGCTTTCCGTCCTGACGGCCCTCGAGCCCCTGGAAACTGTCGTCGGCACACCGCTGCTCATGAAAATCGAGACTGTGTGATGTGGCAAAGGCGGCACATCCCGGCATAACAGGGCGTGTCGCAATTCCGGCTCAGCTGGATAGAGTACAGATAGGATATACCGGATGCCTTTCTCTCCTAAGTATAAAGTGACGGATCGCAACCTCGCGCTCGAGCTCGTGCGCGTGACAGAAGCTGCGGCCATCTCGTCATCAGCCTGGACTGGCCGTGGGGAAAAGAACGAGGCTGACGGTGCAGCCGTCCAGGCCATGCGGGCCGCTTTCGACACCGTCGCGATCGAGGGTACGGTCGTGATCGGCGAGGGCGAGATGGACGAAGCCCCGATGCTCTATATCGGCGAAAAGGTGGGCGCCGGCGGTCCCAAGATGGACATCGCCGTCGACCCGCTTGAAGGCACCAATCTTTGCGCCAAGGACATGCCGAACGCCATGACGATGGTGGCACTGGCCGAGAGCGGTAACTTCCTCCATGCGCCTGACATCTACATGCAGAAGCTGGTGGTGGGCCCGAACCTGCCGGACGATCTGATCGATATCGACGCCCCGATCGAGACCACACTGCGTGACCTTGCCAAGGCCAAGGGCAAGGATATCTCCTCGCTCACCATGTGTGCGCTCGACCGCGAACGTCATGAGGAGCTGATTGCCCGCGCCCGTGAAGCTGGCGCTCGCGTCATGCTGCTAACCGATGGCGACGTTGCTGCCGCCATTGCGGCCTGTATGGATGAAAGCCGCGTGGACATCTATGCGGGTTCGGGTGGCGCGCCGGAAGGTGTTCTGGCTGCTGCAGCCGTGCGCTGCGTGGGTGGCCAGATGCAGGGCCGCCTGATGTTCGAGGATGAAAGCCAGATCGAGCGCGCCCGCTCGATGGATCCGGGCAATGACCCGACCCGCAAGCTCGGCCTGCATGACATGGCCCGTGGCGACGTGCTGTTCTCGGCGACTGGTGTCACGACCGGAACATTGCTGCGCGGCGTGCGCTTCTATGGCCCGACCGTTGCCCGCACCCATTCCATCGTCATGCGCTCCAAGTCTGCCACGGTGCGCTTCATTGAAGGGCGGCACAATTTCACCACCAAGACGTGGGCAGGTCACTGATCCCACCCTATAAAGGAGCGTATGTCTGACGCTCCTACGATCATCGCTTCGCCAGAACCGGTTCTTTCTGTCCACGAAAGTGGTAGTCAGCGTTCCTGGGTCTGGCGCGATGACAGGCTGGCCAGCGGTGATGGTCGCATCGCCCTGGCCATCGCGCAACGCGCCGCCATTCCCGAATTACTGGCCCGCATCCTGCATAGCCGCGGGGTCGATGCCGCCCGTATTCCTGCTTTTCTCGACCCGAAACTGCGTGACTGGTTGCCAGACCCGTCCTGCCTGACAGGCATGAACGATGCTGCCCTGCGACTGGCCAATGCCGTCAAGGGGGGTGAGACCATTGGCGTCTTCGGTGATTACGATGTCGACGGCGCCTGCGGCACCACCCTCCTGACCGAAACCCTTCGCGAGCTGGGGTGTCCGGTCTTTTTCCATATTCCCGACCGGCAGAAGGAAGGTTACGGCCCCAACGGGCCAGCCCTGGAAGGCCTGCGCGCCAAAGGGGCGAGCCTGCTTATCTGTGTCGATTGTGGGACGGCCGCCGTTGATCTGCTCACCAGCCTCAAAGAGGGTGGTGATATCATTGTGCTGGACCATCACAAGCCAGACGGGGCCATTCTGCCTGACTGTCTGGTGGTCAACCCCAACCGCCTCGATTGCGAGTCGGGGCTGGGGCATCTTTGCGCCACGAGCGTTGCCTTCCTTACGCTGATTGCTACCTGCCGGACGTTGCGCGCGTCGGGCTGGTTTGACGCGCATGAGGAGCCTGCCCTGCTGCGCAAGCTCGATCTGGTGGCACTGGCCACCATCTGCGATGTGATGCCCCTGCGCGACCTCAACCGCGCTTTCGTCGCCCAAGGCCTGCGCGTGATGGGCCGTGGCGAGCGGCTGGGCCTATCCACCCTGGCTTCCGTGGCAGGGGTGAAAGAAACAGCCAGCGCCATGGCCTGTGGCTTTGCCATCGGGCCACGAATCAATGCGGGCGGCCGTATTGCGCAAGCCGAACTCGGGGTAAAGCTGCTCCTGAGCGACGATGCGTTCGAGGCCCGGGCGCTGGCCGAAAAGCTCGATGAAATCAACCGGCAGCGCCAGACTGTCGAGGCAGATATCCTCAACGATGCCTATGCCCAAGCCGAAGCGCAGCTAGAGGCTGGTCACGCGGCCCTGTTCCTGCATGGCGAGGACTGGCATCCGGGTGTTGTAGGTATCGTCGCCAGTCGTGTCCGTGAGCGTTGCAACAGGCCTGTGCTGGTTGGCGCCCTTCAAGATGGCAGGATCAAGGGCTCGGCCCGCTCTGTGCCGGGCATCGACCTTGGCGCGGCTGTGATCAATGCCTGCCAGTCGGGGTTGCTGCTTACCGGTGGCGGTCACGCCATGGCGGCCGGGTTCTCCCTCGACGCAGCAAGGGCAGCTGAATTTCACCAGTTCCTTGACGAGGCGCTTGCTCCGGCCAAACTCCGCCCGCGTCACGACTCACTTTGCATAGACGGCGTACTGACCCTTCGCGGGGCAACGACGGAAATTGCCGCACAACTGGCACGCCTCGGCCCCTTCGGGGCTGGCCATGAAGAGCCGGTCATTGCCATCAGCCGCGTTCGTGCCGTCAAGACCGAGCGTATCGGGCGCGATGGCAACACGCTGCGTGTCATCCTGCAGGGCGAGGATGGTGGCAGGCTGCGTGGTCTGGTCTTCCGCGCCGCAGACAAGGCTTTCGCTGCCCTGCTGGAAGACCGGGCCATGCCGGTGCTTCACGTGGCGGGGCAACTGCGCTGCGAGCAGTGGAACGGTCAGGATATGCTGAGCTTTTTTATTTTGGACGCTGCCACGATTTAGGGTTGACCCCCATCCGGGGGTGGGATAATCAGCCGCTCACGCCTCCAGTCCCGTTCGTCTAGAGGCCTAGGACACCGCCCTTTCACGGCGGTAACACGGGTTCGAATCCCGTACGGGACACCACGCTACAGGCCGGATTTTTCGGTACAAAGCGATGACGCAGATGCGGAATTCCTAAAAAACAGAACAGCGTTTCAAGTCGGACAGTCTGGCATTTCACTGCCTGTTCGTCTGTTATCCTGCCCCCCGGCAGAGTCGGGAAGTTCACGGCCAATCCCTTACAGGCAAACCGTGTCGCTCGTTCAAACACGATTATCCGCCAGCGGCGTCTTGAGCCTCTAGCCGCGGCTTGCCCGCATCCGACACATCACATCAGTGCGCGCCACCCCCGGTCAGCCACCGGGACGCCACTGTCCGGAAATGTCTCTGCCATAAGGCGCTGGATGCGCTCGAGATCGCCTTCCGTGGCCGGATTATAGATGATCAGGCCAAGATCTGGCCGCCCATCGACAGCGAACCCTGAATATTCGAGTTCGATCAACCCCACCGCAGGATGTTGCAGGCGCTTGGTTCCCTCACCCTGCTGCAACACGTCATTATGCTGCCAGAGCGCCGCGAAATCCGGGCTGGCAGCGCTCAGCTCAGCAACAAGCCTGTCGATCTCGGCAGAAGCACCGGCCCGCACCACATCGGCACGAAAAGCCGCGACCACCGAATAGGCGAGGCTCGACCAGTCCGTCTGCATCGCGCGTATACGGGGCGTACAAAAGACGATCTTGAGGATATTGCGGTCTTCCCGCGCCAGCTTGCTGTAATCCGTGAGCACACAGGACGCAGCCCTGTTCCAGGCAACGACATCCCACAGGGGCGTCTTGACGATGGCTGGGCTCCAGGTGAGCGCATCAAGCACGCGTTGCAGCCGCGGCGTGATGCCTTCGGCCGCCCTGTACCGCCGTTCCGGCGGATGCCCAAGCGCCAGCATATACAGATGCTCCCGCTCTGCTTCGGTCAGCAGCATCCCCTTGGCAATACGATCGAGCACATCCGCCGAGGGCGAACCCGCCCGCCCCTGCTCAAGCCAGGTGTACCATGTGGGGCTGATATTGGCGCGTTGCGCGACTTCCTCCCGGCGCAGCCCCGGCGTGCGTCGCCTTGTGGCGGGAAAGCCAAAAGCCGCCGGATCGAGACGATCACGCCTGTCTCGCAGATAGGCGCCAAGGGCGGTGGGAGATGTCACGGCAAGCCTGTCAGTGCTGATACTATGATAACGTCACTACTGTAACAGGATGACTATGGCCGCCATGATCATGCTCTGACAACCAAGGAAACTGGATCATGCGCGTTTTTCTGACCGGGGCGAACGGTTTTATCGGCGCCAAACTCGTTGCGGAACTTATTGGGGCAGGCCATCAGGTGCTCGGCCTGACGCGCTCGACGACTGGCGCACAAAGGCTCCAGGCTGCAGGTGCAGAAGCGCTGCACGGCGATCTGGAGGATCTCGCCAGCCTGCGCGCAGGAGCGGCAGGAAGCGACGGCGTGATCCATACCGCGTTCGACCATGACTTCGCGCATTATCTTGCCAATTGCGAGAAAGACCGACGCGCTATCGACGCCATCGGTGAGGCGCTTGAGGGCTCGAACCGCCCCTTTGTAATCACCTCCACAACGCTGTTCGGCGAAGCTCATCCCGGCGCGTGCGCGGATGAGGATGTGTTCAACGCCCAGCACAAGAATCCAAGGGTCATTTCAGAAATCGCAGCGCAGGGGATGATTGATCGCGGCCGGAATGTCTCGCTGGTGCGTCTGTCGCAAATTCACGATACGGCGCGTCAGGGCCTCGTGACATTTCTGATCCAGCTCGCCCGCGAGACAGGGCGTTCCGCCTATATTGCGGACACGGATTATCGCTGGTCGGCAGCCCCTGTTTCGGCCACCGTCACACTCTATCGTCTGGCCCTTGAAAAGCAGGCCCACGGCGCACGCTATCATGCAACGGCGGAAGAAGGTGTGTCGGTACGCGCCATTGCGGAAAGGATCGGGCAAACTCTTGGCTTGCCCGTCACCGGACTGAGCGAGGATGAGGCAATGGCTCATTTCGGCTGGTTATATAGCTTCGTCAGCAAGGACATGACGGCTTCGAGTCAGAAGACACAGCAACGCCTTGGCTGGCAGCCCGTTGGGGCCAGCTTGCTGAGCGACGTTGCTAATCTGAGCCCTCAGGCGGCGTGAGCCGGCAGATCGTGACCTTGCTGGCGTATCCCATAAGGGCTGCGCCAGCTTGCCTTTGACCACTCACCACGCTCAATGCGACGAAAACCGCCATTTCCCTGCCGAACGTGTCGGGGCCAGAGAGACGCCGTTCGCGCTCCCTGATCGTGATCACGCCAGATCGCCTGCTTGATTCCTGCCTGAAATTCATCACAGATGAGGGAAACCTGACGGATATTCATGGATCATGATCGACATTCAGCCGCTGGCCATTTTGCGTGAAATCCATCGCACCGGCAGCCTGACACAGGCAGCAGAGCAATTATGCCTGACCCAGTCTGCCGTCAGTCATGCCATCCGCCGTTTCGAGGACCGATACAGCGTCAAGCTGTTCGAGCGCGAAGGCCACAAATTGCGCTTTACCCTCGCCGGAGACTATCTGCTCGGGCTCGCCCAGCGCGTCCTGCCGCAGCTTGAGCATGGCGCCGGTGTGCTGGAAGATTACGCGCGCGGTCGACGGGGCTCGATCCGTATCGGTATGGAATGTCACCCCTGTCAGGACTGGCTGATGCAGGTGGTCGATCCCTTTCTTGCTGCGTGGCCTGATGTCGAACTCGACGTCACGACCGCCTTCCAGTTTGGCGGACTGACGGCTCTGCTCGGCCATGAAATCGATATTCTCGTCACGCCCGATCCGATTGCGCGCCAGGAACTCACCTTCACGCCCGTCTTCGACTACGAGCTCGTACTGGCCGTGTCCGACACGCACCCTCTGGCGCAGAAACACCATATCGAGCCTTCTGACCTCACAACCGAGACGCTGATCACCTATCCTGTCTCGCGCGAGCGGCTTGATATCTACACGCAATTCCTCGTCCCGGCCCACGCCCTGCCGCGGCGGCACCGCACGGTAGAAACCACCGATCTGATGCTGCGCCTTGTGGCATCCGGACGGGCTGTCAGCGCCACACCGGACTGGCTGCTACGCAAGGTGAAAGGGGTGAAAGGAGTCAGGATTGGTAACGGAATTCTCAAATCCATCCATCTGGGCCACCGCACAGGTACGGCACCCCCATATCTGGACGGATTCATCAAACTGGCAGCCAGTGTCAAAATCGACTCATGACGCCGATGATCAACGGCGCCGGGCCTACAGCATCCCGCGTGTCTTTCTGACACGACAAGGATAAACATGACAGATTGTCATGTTATGACGAATTATAATCATTTGTCTTCATGATGGGTCACGCCAGATAAACGGGCCTCGCTCGCACCGCGCGGCGGCACTCTCAACGTGGCGCGGAAAACAGGTTCCAGCAGAGGATACCCGCCCATCATGACCCGCGATTTCACCTTCAAGGTCAAAAGCCTCCGGTTTGACGAAAACTATGCGCCGGCTCCCGGTACGCGGCTGACCACCAATTTCGCCAATCTCGCGAGAGGTGAATCCCGTCAGGAAAACCTGCGGGCGGCGCTGCACATGATCGATCATCGCTTTAACGATCTCGCTCGATGGGACAACCCTGAGGGTCATCGCTATGCGCTCGAACTCGATATCGTCTCCGTCGACATGGATATCACCGGGTCCGGTGAGAGCTTTCCTGCCATCGAACTTCTCCGGACCACGATCATCGACCGGACCAATGGCAAGCGCATAGAGGGCATCGTAGGCAATAATTTCTCATCCTATGTGCGCGATTATGATTTCAGCGTACTCCTGCCCGAGCATAATCGCGGACGTGACAGTTTTTCGGTTCCCGATGATTTCGGCCTTCTGCATGGCAGGATCTTCAAGGCTTTCATCGCCTCGGAGGTCTACGCGGCCCATTTCACGAAGCCCCCCGTGATCTGCCTGAGCGTTTCTGAAAACAAGATCTATACCCGTACCACCAATGAGCATCCCGTGCTGGGCGTGGAATACACACCCACCGAGACCTCACTGACCGAAAGCTATTTTGGCAAGATGGGAATGCAGGTGCGCTATTTCATGCCGCCCGGATGCGTCGCGCCCCTCGCCTTCTATTTCTCTGGCGATCTGCTCAATGATTATACGCCTCTCGAACTGATCAGCACGATCAGCACGATGGAGACATTCCAGCGTATCTATCGTCCGGAAATCTACAACGCGAACTCGGCTGCCGCCTCACGCTACAAGCCCAGCCTGCGCCAGAACGATTATTCCAACACCCGTGTAGTCTATGACCGCGAGGAGCGCACGCGCCTCGCTATCGAGCAGGGACGATTTGCAGGCGAGCATTTCATTACGCCGCACAAAACCCTTCTCGAGCAATGGTCCAGCCGATACGCCGCCTGAGCCCTTCATTCAGCATCACTAAGCCGCCCCTGCGGGCCATCCCTCTGAAGAGTCATAGTTCATGAAGAAGCTTCTCCCCACTGCAACAGCTGGCAGCCTGCCAAAGCCCTCATGGCTTGCCGAGCCAGAAAAGCTCTGGTCCCCCTGGAAAATGGAGGGCGAGGCTCTGGTTGAGGCCAAACAGGATGCGCTTCGCGTCTCGCTGCTTGAGCAGCAGGTGGCAGGCGTCGATATCGTCAGCGACGGCGAGCAGACACGCCAGCATTTTGTCACTACCTTCATCGAGCACCTCGCCGGTGTCGATTTCGAGAAGCGCGAGATCGTCACCATCCGCAACCGCTACGAAGCCAGCGTGCCCACGGTCGTAAGCGCGGTCGCGCGTGAGAAGCCGGTTTTTGTCGAGGATGCAAAATTCCTGCGTCAGCAGACCAAGGCGCCGATCAAATGGGCACTGCCCGGCCCCATGACCATGATCGACACGCTGTATGACGCGCACTACAAAAGCCGCGAGAAACTGGCCTGGGAATTTGCCGCCATTCTCAATGCCGAAGCCCGTGAGCTGGAGCAGGCCGGCGTGGATATCATCCAGTTCGATGAGCCAGCCTTCAACGTGTTTTTCGACGAGGTCAATGACTGGGGCATTGCCACGCTGGAGCGCGCCATCGAAGGGCTGAAATGCCAGACCGCCGTCCATATCTGCTACGGCTATGGCATCAAGGCCAATACAGACTGGAAAAAGACGCTGGGCCATGAATGGCGCCAGTACGAACGCACCTTCCCGAAGCTGCAGGCCTCGAACATCGATCTCGTGTCGCTGGAATGCCAGAACTCCCACGTGCCGATGGAACTGATCGAATTGCTGCGTGGCAAGAAGGTGATGGTCGGGGCCATCGATGTCGCAAGCAACCACATCGAAACCCCGGAAGAAGTTGCGGATACCCTGCGCAAGGCGCTTCAGTTTGTTAATGCCGAAAATCTCTGCCCCTGCACGAATTGCGGCATGGCGCCGCTTTCACGCAACGTGGCCAGAGGCAAACTTCAGGCTCTCGCCGCCGGTGCCGAGATCGTCCGTCGCGAGCTGACCTGCGCCTGATCCCACCCTCTCGATCATGAGCGAGACGATGCCGGTTGGCCGCGAAAGCTGACCGGCCTGTTTTCAGGATTCGGCCCCAATGGCGGCAGGGCCGCATTTGCCGCGCTCATTAAACGAAGATTCGGCAGAAATCATGACAGAAGCCCCCCTGAAGCCCAGTCCAGACATCCAGGCCCAAAACAGCCTTGATCCAAAAGCCCTGCGCGCCTGCTGTGGGCAGTTCGCGACCGGCGTCACGGTTGTGACGACCCGCACAGAGGAGGGCGATCACGGCATGACGGTCAGCGCTTTCATGTCGGTCTCGCTCGACCCACCCCTGATTGGTGTCTGTGTTGGTGCGCGTTCCACGCTTCTGGCGCGGGTCCTCCATGCTGGCCGGTTTGCCGTCAGTGTCCTCGCGCAGGATATGGAGGCCCATGCCATGCATTTTGCGGGACGACGCAACGACGCATTGCAGGATCTGTTCGAGCCGTGCGACGGCTTGCCGGTTCTGAAAGGCGCAGGGGCGGTCTTCACCACGGATCTCGTGCAGCAGGTAACGGCGGGAGATCATGTCATACTGATCGGTCAGGTATGCAGCATGACCCATGACAAGGCCGCACGCCCGCTCCTGCATCATGCCGGACAGTTCAAATCCATCGCCTCTCCAGATTCATGCAGCCCTGAACGACAACACAGGACATGATCCCCATAACGGGCAGGGGAACGCCATGACAGTGCAATCAACGGGGAAAACGGACGGGGCACACAACCCGGATCGGCTCTGGCGCTTTTCGCTCGAAGTCACGACCAGGGATCTGCCATCCCTGAAAGGCATGATGTCATCGGGAACATCGCCCCTGGGGCCAGTCACACCTGTCATGATCCCTCATCTGGCCAATGACACGCAAGCAGCGCGTCTGGAGGCCATCCGCACCATCAGGACCCTTGGCCTGCTTCCTGTGCCGCATTTCTCCGCCCGACGCCTTGCCTCGAAAGCGGCCTGCGAGACCCTGCTGGCACAGATGGTGGCCGAGGCCGAGATTGAGCGATGCTTCATTGTCGCAGGGGACCCGTCCGAGCCTGCAGGCCCTTTTGCCGACAGCGCTGCCCTGCTGGCAACCGGCCTGTTCGAGAAAGCAGGGATCAGGGTTGTCGGTATCGGGGGGTATCCTGAAGGCCATCCCCTCATGACGCCTGAACAAGGCTGGACGGTGTTGCAGCATAAATGCCGCGATATCGAGGCACGGGGCATGACGCCCGAAATCGTCACGCAATTCGGCTTCGATGCTCAGGCCATCATGGCGTGGCTCATGCGCCTGCGTGAACGTGGGATCACATGCCACGTCAGAATAGGCGTTCCGGGACCTGCGTCGATCGCCTCCCTGCTACGTTTTGCCGCACGCTGCGGGGTAGGGGCCTCTGCCTCCGTGCTTTCCCGATATGGCATATCGCTTGGCAAGTTACTGGGAAGCGCCGGACCGGACCAGCTGATCACCCAGCTTGAAGAGCAGCTGGCCGACGCGCATGGCCCGGTCAGCCTGCATTTCTACCCGTTCGGTAATCTCGGGCGCACCATGGACTGGATTGGCTAGCGCATCGGCAAAGGGTGATGGATCGCAAAACCGCCATGACCATCGCCCGGTGATCGCCTCTGACAGCGATCCCATGCAACAGGGGCGCTGTCTGGTTCAGCCGTTACGTGACGAGGCAAAGGATCCCGGGCTTGCGGGAAAGACCACCGTGCTGCGGCCGTTGAGAAACACACGCCTGTGGGCATGGGCATGGATTGCGCGTGCCAGAACCTGACTTTCCACATCACGTCCCAGCGTGACGTAGTCTTCAGGTGACTGGTTGTGCGATACGCGAATGATATCCTGCTCGATGATCGGCCCCTCATCGAGTTCCGCCGTGACATAATGCGCGGTCGCACCGATCAGCTTGACGCCACGCGCATGAGCCTGATGGTAGGGATGAGCGCCCTTGAAACTGGGCAGGAAGGAGTGATGGATGTTGATCGTGCGCCCTGACAGGGCCTGACACATCTCATCAGACAGAACCTGCATATAGCGCGCCAGCACCACAAGCTGCGCCCCGCTGTCGCGAATGATAGCAAGCTGCTGCGCTTCGGCCTCGGGTTTGTTTTCTTTCGTCACCCGAATGTAGTGGAAGGGTATGTCGTGGTTGACCACCAGCTTCTGGAAATCCAGATGATTGGAAATTACCGCAACGATATTGATCGGCAGGGCCCCGATACGGGTGCGATAGAGCAGATCGTTCAGGCAATGGCCGAACCGTGACACCATGATCACGACATTCAGCCGCTCATTCTCGTCATGGAAGGTGGCGGTCATGCCGTATTGCGCGGCGATCGGGGCGAAATCGCGCTGCAATTCCTCAAGGCTCGTATTCGCCTCGGCCAGAAAACTGGTTCTCATGAAAAACCGGTTCGATTCGATATCGTCGAACTGTGAGCTATCGCGGATATTGCAGTCTTTTCCCGCGAGATACCCCGAGATTACAGCCACAATTCCACGACGTGCCTCGCACGTTACCGTAACGCAATAACGGCCCATCCTCTTCCCCTGTCTATTGTCGGCACGTGCTGCTTCATCGCCGAGGCACGATATCCCCGGCCTGCACCCTGACTGGCCGCACGGTTATCACAACCGCCTTTATTGCTGCGGGACGTAGCAGCTTCATGCGGCCGTGCCTACAGCAGGGCCATAGCCTTCTAGACTGTGACGCGCCCTACCCTTTTCGCGCCAGCGATCGGGCGGATTTGAGGTGAAAGCAGGTAATTTCGGAGGGTCTGCCAAGACGAAGTGCGAAGCCGGGCCAGATACCGGTACCATTGCTCACGTAAAGCGTCATGGCACCAATTTCGTAGCGGCGGGAAACAAAGCCGTTATTGCCACGCGCCACCATGCGGTCGAGACCATAGATCATCCCGCCATGCGTATGACCCGAAAGCTGAAGCGCCACGCCCTGAGCCGCGGCCTCACGCGCACCGCCGGGCTGATGATCGAGCAGAATGACAGGCGCGCCTTCAGGACGTCCTGCCAGCGCCGCCGCCAGATTGGGCTTGGCCTCACCATGACTGGCCGCGGAGTGATCTGTAACACCCGCAACCACCAGCGACGCGCCGTTACGGGTGATGAGCCGATGCGTGTTGAGCAGCATGTGAAAGCCGAGCGTGCCGATATGCTGCATCCACTCGCGATAATCGAAAAAATACTCATGGTTGCCCGGACAGGCCATCAGCCCGTCAGGGGCCGCAAGCTGCGCAAGCGGGGCAACATCGTCGCGGCGCATGGCCACCGATCCATCGATAAAATCTCCGGTTACGACGATCAGATCTGCCCCGATGGCATTGGTGCGTGACACCACCTCCTCGGCCCAGCGACGCGGGAAAACCTGGGTGATGTGCAGATCGGTCAGCTGGGCAATGCGATAGCCATCAAAAGCAGGCGCAAGCCCCTTGATGCTGACTGTCTCATGCCTGACCGGCGGTACACGCACGGCATTCCACACCCCCAACGCCGACAGCAAGGCAGCAAGCCCACCGATTGCGACGCGCGGGATCGTGCCGATCACGATGCCATGCCACTGCACCAATGCCACCAGAGCCGCGACAATATCGACCATGATTTGCCCGACGGTCACGAACATCAGGGCGCCAAACGCCCAGTTGAACAGGATGACCACAGGGCGCGGCATTTCCGGCGCAAAGACAGAGCCGGAAGAGAGACGGCTCCACTGGTGAAAGAGCGCCGCTCCAACGATCAGGATGATCGCAGCCAGTTTGACGGGAAGTGCCAGAGGAAGCGGCCAGAGCCAGTTCAGAATGACAACGACGAAAAGCGTACCGAAAATGAATGGGCGCAAGAGACAGATGATCCTGAAAATGAGGCCGCAACAGGCAACGCTCCTGCAAGGCAAAAGGTTTTCCCTGTGCCGCGCCTCTTTCAGGACCATCGGGGGAGAGGCGTTGAAAAACCCCTCTGCTTTTGCAGAGGGGTGCGGTTGCATCAGAAATGCACGCCGATATTGAGCTGGAAGCTGCGTCCGATAAAGGCCTCGTAATAACGGTTGGTATCATAGATGCCCGGGTCCTTCGGCAGGGCATCGGTGATGTTGTTGATGACGAAATTAGCCGCGAGATTCTTGGTGATTTCATACGCCAGGGAGAGATTGAAATAGGCGAATGAAGGACGCTTGTTATCCTGATAACGCGTGGCCGGCACCTGCACTGCGTACTGGGTCGGCCCATACCAGAGCGTCTGCCACTGGGCCGAGAACGGACCGCGCATGTAGTTCAGGTTGAGCGTGAAGTTGTCGTTGGGTGCATCTGTCGTTCCCGAGAGGAAATAGGTGCTGCCCAGATAGGTGTTCTGGCTCTTGAGATAGTGAACGTAGTTGCCGCTCAGATCGATTTCACCGGCACCGTCGCCCAGCCCGAAACGCGACAGGGGAGCGTAGTAGTCGAAGGTTGCCTGCAAAGCCTGCGTCTCATAGCTGGCAATGTTGTAATAGCCTGCGCTGAAGGTCGAAAGCTGACCGGAGGAATCACGTGTGAAGGTGTTGCAGAAGGCATTGGACGGGTAGCTGGACGAGTCATAGCAGGCATTCATCAGATCCTGCGCGCCCAGTGAGGTAATGGCGTTTTTCACCTTCACGTCCACAAAAGACGCCTTCATGTCGAGGCCACGCACGAAATGCGGCCGGAATTCGAGGCTGCCCGTATAGCTCTTTGAGGTTTCGTTCTTGAGGTTGCTGTTGCCGCCTGCGCTGCCCGGAATGGTGTAGAAATTGAAGTTGGAGGTGAAGGGCTGGGTGATGCCTGCCTTGGCGCAGTTTGCTGCACGAATGGCCGGGTTGGGTCCGGAACCGACACCTGCGTCGGAGCACGGATCAACGCCTGATTCGTAATCGGTGGAGCGGGGCGAAAACAGTTCCGTCACGGAGGGATTACGCACTGACTGGGCATAATTGCCGCTCAGGCCGAAATCCTCGGTCGGCCACCAGGCACCGCCGAACATGTAGGTCCAGTAATTGCCGGTCATGCTGTTATTGATGAAGCGCCCATTGGCTGTGGCCGACAGGTTATAGATACCCGGCACGTTCATGGTCGGCGAGACGAAAGGCACGTCCAGCTCGCCGAAGGCTTCATGCGTATGATACGCGCCGCCTGTGGGCGGAATAGCCGTGCTGTTGCCGTATTGCTGATACGTGCCATCACCCTGCGGCCAGCCGCGGAAGAACGCGCCCGGATCGAAATGATACCCTTCGCGGCGATGCTCATAGCCCAGATCCCACCGGATATCGCCTGCGGGCAGGCGGAACACCGTTGAACTCAGTTCGGCCTGGATATCGCGCTGGGTATTGTTGTTGCGCGAATGGGCATCTGAAATGACATAGTCACGTGCGCCCGGCGTCATCTGGTTATAGCCGAATGGATTGAGTGGTTCACAAGTCGAACTGCGCGTGGCGATGGGTGCATTCTGATAGCCCGAAGCGCACACGATATTGCCGCTGGAATCACGCACGGCGTTGAGAGCATTGACGAGGTTGGGAATGACGATGGAGGGCGTCCAGGTATCGTTCATGTAGCGCGTGTATTCACCACGCACTTTCCAGTCGAACTTTCGCCCCACTGCATTGAAATCACCGGCAAGCCCGCCCTGGAAGCGATACATCTGCACCTTCGTGCGATAGAGGCCCGCGTCGAGGTCCTGATTCAGACGGTTCAGATAGAAGGTGTCTGTCGGCTGACCATTGGCAGCGAGGGCATTCTTTATCGTCTGCTGCTCGGCGCTGGTCAGATAGGGATTGCTCGTGCTCAGCGCATAGGCGCCATTGACGACATCGTTGGTGTAATAGCTGCTGCTCATCGGGCCCGCCGTATTGAGCGTCAGGGGATTGTCGAACTGGGTCGTGCTCCATGTGCCCTGACCCACCTGACTCTCGGCGCTGCCACGGGCATACCAACCCTGCCATGTAGCATGGATGTGCCGGGTGATGTCGTAATGCCCAAGCAGCGTCAGGTTCAGCTTGTCATTGGGGGCGATCAGCTGATTGTAGTCCTGCAGGGCGATACCGTTCCCGCCTATGCCGTGCGTGGTGTCTCCCTTGAGATAGGCATTTGCCTGAAGGGGAATGAGCGACTGGCCATTCTGGCTGAACATGAGCGGCATATTGGCGGCATTGGCCACGGCGTTATTGGCCTGACCGGCCAGCGCGGCGCCAGCAGACCCCGCATAGACCGGGAGATTCCCATAATCACCTGTGATCATGGGAATACCGGTCACAGAGTTCTGGATGAACCGTGAGCCAGCACCCAGAACATAGGTGTAGGGCGAGCTCTGCCCGAGTGGTACGCGATGATAGAGCACCGCGTCACGCCCGAACACATCAGGCCGGTCATTGGCGACCATACCGCCCTGGTTGCGATATTCCACATCAAAGACCATGCCGCCCTTGTCATGGTCGAAATTGCGGCCTGCCTTGAAGGTCAGTTTCTCACCCGGTGCATCGAGCTTTTGCGACCAGTTACCCTGGGCATTGAAATCGACACCGGTGAAGTGGTCATCGAGCGTATAGTTCATCACGCCCGCCACGGCGTCGGCACCATAGGCCGCGCCCGCGCCGCCGAGGCGCGTATCGATACCCTTGATGAGCGAGGTCGGAATCGTGCTCACATCCACCTGCGAGCCCGAACCAGCACCATAGATCGAGGCTGTCGCGCCACCGCCCATACGCATGCCATCGATCAGGGTCAGCGTACGCTGGGCGCCCAGATTGAGGAGGCCGATAAAGGACTGACCCGCCCCGAAGCTGCCCTGGTTACCGATGGTGGAATTCCCACCCTGGCTGATTGCCGGATTTTCACGCAGAAGGGCCGTACCGAGATCGTAATATCCCCGACGTCGGATCTGTTCCCCACCCAGGGTCGATCCTGCCATGACATTCGTCAGGCGCGATTGCGACAGGCGCGTGCCGGTTACGATGATGGTCTCTTTCTGCGGCGAGGAATCCGCCGTTTCCACGCCACTTGAGAAAGGCAGGGCAGGCTGGGCGGCAGCACTCGACGCGCCGTTTTGCGGTGCCGTGCCTGCACCGGTTACCGCTGCGCTGCCACCAGCGCTCCCTGCCGCCACGCCCACCTTCGAGGATGTCGCCTTGGCCGTTGCATGAGCGGGTTTTTTCGTCGCGTGAGATGACCGACGCGCGGTGGTCTTCTTGTGCGCGGTTCCCGCCCCCTGAGCGATGGTCTGGGCAAGGCCCTCTGCCGGCGCAGCAAACACTGTGCAGAACAGGGCAACCATCAATGTGCTCTGCCGCAGGCCCCTGTGACGATAAGGCAATGTTACCCGGCGCACCATCGTGAGACTCCCCGTGAATATGTTTCGTAAAAATAACGAAACATACCGTAAGGAAATTTTTCCGGTTTGGTATCTATAACGCAACGATAACGAAAAATACTGGCCGTCGTTGCTTTTTCGCAACATATTGTGACAGCCCGCTTCACAATGACGTTCGCTACGCCAAGGACCACGGCAGACCACCAGCCTACCCGGCGATAGCCCTTAATCGCTGTGATGGTGCGTTAATGACGCGCGCTCAGCCTCCCCCCTCAGGGGACAGCCATTTTCCATACATTTCCGGACATCTCATCAATCGGACAATGCCTTTTCGAGGGTGGCCTGAACATGCAGGGCTGTCGTATCGAAAAGCGGCACCGTGCAATCCTCAGCCCCGACAAGCAGCATGATTTCCGTGCATCCCAGAATGATCGCCTCAGCGCCCGACGCGACAAGACGGGCCATGATGGCACGATAAAGCGCGCGGGATGACGGGTTGATCTGCCCGGCCACGAGTTCTTCATAGATGATACGATGCACGTCCGAGCGGTCCCGTTCTTCAGGAATGATCACCTCCAGACCATAACGCTCGGTCAGTCGCTTCCTGTAGAAATCCTGCTCCATAGTGAACCGCGTGCCTAACAGCCCGATACGACGAAGACCGCTCTGCCTGATCTGTTCGCCGGTGGCGTCAGCGATATGCAGGATGGGAATCGATAGTTGCGCCTGCACCGCATCCGCCACGCAGTGCATGGTGTTCGTACAGATCACCAGATCATCCGCTCCCGCCTTCTCCAGATGGCGCGCCGCCTCAATCAGACGCTCGGTCAGGACATCCCATGCGCCACGATGCTGGAGATCCTTGATCTCGGCGAAGTCGAATGACCACAAAAGACAGCGTGCAGACGAGGCAGGACCGAGCCTGTCACGCACACCTTCATTGAGCAGACGATAATACATGGCCGAGCTCTCCCAGCTCATACCGCCCAGAAGCCCGATCATTCTCATCGTTTATCCCCACTCTTTGCTCAGTCGTGACCAGCGCTTCACCCTATAGCGCCTGCGGGAGGGGCGTTCCAATCCGGTAACGCTTTCTGGGCCAGATGCAAAAATGTTCACTTCTTTGCCGTCACGGCATCGCGCAAGCGACACACTTCCCCCGGCATCCCCCTTGCTAGCACGGATTATGTATCGATATCGGAACAGATAGGTGTGCGACATGTTTCCTTGCCCCTACTGTTCTGACTGCCGCGCCCTGCATCGGGATCAGTCAGAAATCCTCAGGCACAAGATATCTGAACATATGGTCAGATTTTACTTGCAGTGCGCATCATCCCGACCGTAACGTTCGTTTTACGGAACAAATAGAACCGGATTCTCCCATGCGCCCTGATATTGCCTGTGGTCGCCTGCCCCAAGATATTCTGGCGCGAAATTTCGCGGATGCCCATCCGGGACTGACCCCCGAACAGGCAGCGCTGGAAGCCGATCGATGTTTCTATTGTTATGACGCGCCCTGTATCGAGGCCTGTCCGACCGATATCGACATTCCGCGTTTCATCAAGGCCATTGCCTCGCGGAACACGGCCGGTGCGGCCAGGACCATCCTGCAATCAAACATCCTTGGAGGCTCCTGCGCCCGCGTCTGCCCGACCGAGATCCTGTGCGAACAGAAATGTGTGCACACCGCCATCGAAACCCATAAACCTGTTCGTATCGGCGCCCTGCAGCGCTACGCCACAGACTGGCAGATGGCCCAGGACACGCACCCTTTCACACGCGCCACCCCGACGGGGCGACATATCGCCATCGTGGGTGCGGGTCCTGCGGGTCTCGCCTGTGCTCATCGTCTGGCCATGCACGGTCATGAGGTGACGCTGTTCGACCGGCACGAAAAGGCAGGCGGCCTAAATGAATATGGTGTTGCCGCCTACAAGCTGGCGGACGATTTTGCCCAGAAGGAAATCGATTTCCTGATGGCAATCGGCGGTATTCATTATCAGGGGCGGGCCATTCTGGGCGAAACGATCCACCTCGCCACGTTGCGACAGGATTACGATGCCGTCTTTCTGGCGATCGGCCTGTCCGGGGTGCGGGCCCTTGGCCTTCCCGGCGAGACCATGCCTGGCGTCAGGGATGCCGTGGCATTCATCGAACATCTGCGCTCCCACCCGCTGGCCTCGGTGCAGGTCGGGCGCCGTGTCGTCGTGATCGGTGGAGGCAACACGGCCATCGATGCCGCCGTACAGGCGAAACGCCTCGGCGCCGAAGAAGTCACGCTGGTTTATCGTCGGGGTGAGCCCACCATGTCGGCCACGGACGTCGAGCGCGACTGGGCGCAGACCAACGGGGTCACGCTCCGGCTCTGGGCCGCACCGACCCGGCTGGAATTCGACAATGGCGCCCTCACCGGCGTGACATTCAGACGCACTGACGCAGCCGCAGAGGCGTCGACAGGCCCCGCCACGCCCCCTGTCGATTTCACGATTGCCGCGGATATGGTGCTCAAGGCCATCGGGCAGGTTTTTGTCCCTGACCCGGTTTTGCAGGATCAGATCCTGATCGAGAATGGCCGCCTTGTGGTGGACGAAAAAGGCCGCACCACACTGGCTGGCGTCTATGCTGGCGGCGACTGCACAGCGGGTGAAGACCTCACCGTGGCTGCCGTACGCGACGGGCGCGAGGCAGCACAGGCCATTCACAGCGACCTGATTCCTGACGATCTTTCCCTCTCCGGCACAGGAGCTCTCTGATTATGGCCGATCTGCGCACCAGTTTCGCCGGCATCACCTCACCCAATCCGTTCTGGCTGGCCTCTGCCCCGCCCACCGACAAGGAATATAATGTTCGTCGCGCCTATGAGGCCGGATGGGGCGGCGTGGTCTGGAAAACGCTGGGAGAAGACCCGCCGGTGGTCAATCTCAGTTCGCGTTACGGCGCCCTTCAGTTCGAGGGCAAGCGCCTTATGGGGCTCAATAATATCGAGCTTATTTCCGATAGGCCGCTGGCGACCAACATCGCCGAGATCAAGCGCGTGAAGCGTGATTTCCCGGACCGGGCGCTCATTGTCAGCCTTATGGTGCCGTGCGAGGAGCATCGCTGGAAGGCCATTCTGCCGCTTATCGAGGAAACGGGGGCAGACGGAATCGAGCTGAATTTCGGCTGTCCGCATGGCATGTCCGAGCGCAATATGGGCTCTGCCGTGGGGCAGGTGCCTGAATATGTCGAGATGGTCACGCGCTGGTGCAAGCAGAACACGCGCATGCCGGTCATCGTCAAACTGACCCCCAATGTCACCAATATCCTCATGCCCGCACGCGCCGCCCGTCGTGGCGGTGCCGATGCGGTGTCGCTCATCAACACCATCCAGTCGGTCATTGGGGTCGATCTGGATGCCATGGCCCCCATGCCGGTCGTGGGGGGCAAGGGCACGCATGGTGGCTATTGCGGCCCGGCGGTCAAGCCCATCGCCCTGCGCATGATCGGCGAGATTGCCCGTGATCCCGAAATGGCGGGAATACCCATTTCGGGCATGGGGGGCATCAGCAACTGGCGGGACTCCGCCGAATTCCTCGCCATGGGGTCGAGTGCGCTTCAGGTTTGCACGGCGGCCATGCATTACGGATTCCGTATCGTCGAGGACATGATCGACGGGCTCTCGAACTGGATGGACAGCAAGGATTACGCGACCCTGCCCGATCTGAGCGGGCGGGCCGTATCGCGCTTCGTGCCCTGGAACCAGCTCAACATGAAGTTCCGCACCATCGCGCAGATCGATCAGGAAAGCTGCGTGGGGTGCGGCCTGTGCCATATCGCCTGTGAGGACACCTCGCATCAGGCCATCGCCAAAAGCACCGGGGCGAACCGTCGCGAATACAGCGTGATCGAGGACGAATGTGTGGGCTGCAATCTCTGCGCCCATGTCTGCCCGGTGGATGATTGCATCACCATGACACCGCAGCCTGTTGACGGCGAGATGACTTGGCTTGACCATCCCTCCAATCCGCATCGTCTCTCCGCCTGAAAGGATCTCCCGCCGCATGAGCAATATCCGTATCGATGGCCGCGCCCTCTGGGCCGATCTCATGGAAACTGCGCGTTTTGGCGGGACCGCCAAGGGGGGAATCAAGCGCCTGACCCTGACGGAAGAGGACCGTCAGGTGCGTGACTGGTTTGCTGCCACCTGCAAGGCGCTCGGCTGCACGGTTACGGTCGATCGACTGGGTAACATGTTCGCCCGTCTTGAAGGGCAGGATAGCAGCCTGCCGCCCCTGACCATGGGGAGCCATCTCGACACCCAGCCCACAGGCGGCAAGTTCGACGGAATTCTGGGTGTGCTGGGCGGCCTGGCCGTGCTGCGTGCATTGCGCGAAGCCGGGCATGTGTTGCGTCACCCCGTCGAGCTTATCAACTGGACCAATGAAGAAGGCTCGCGGTTTTCTCCCCCCATGATGTGCTCCGGCGCGTTTGCGGGCGTGTTCACAGAGGAGGAAATTCTCGACAAGCGTGACCGTGCCGGGGAACGTTTTGGCGACGCACTGGAAGCGATTGGTTACCGTGGCACCCAGCAATGCGGCGACCACCCGGTCGCCGCCTATTTCGAACTTCATATCGAGCAGGGGCCGATCCTCGAGGTCGAAAATCGGGTCATCGGCGCCGTAACCGGCGTGCAGGGGATGCGCTGGTATGAGGTCACGGTAACAGGCCGCGATGCCCATGCGGGCTCGACCCCCATGACCATGCGCGCCGACACGCTTCTGGCGGCTGCACGCATGATCAGTGCCATATCGGATGTCGCCACGGCTCATGCACCCAAAGGTCTCGGCACTGTCGGCCTGATCGAGAACCGGCCGAACAGCCATAATGTCGTGCCGGGAGAAACCTTCTTCACCATCGATCTGCGCCATCCGGAAGATGCAACGCTTGCCGTGATGGAGCAGGAAATGAAGCAGGCGCTCACCACCATTGCCGAGCAGGCCGGGGTGGAACTTGCCCTGCGCCAGATCTGGGATGCCCCTGCCGTCCCGTTCGACCGACGCTGCATCGACATGGTATCTGACGCCGCGCGTGATGCCGGATTCGACCCGATGGAAATTGTGTCCGGCCCCGGCCATGATGCCGCCTATATGGCGCGCATGACCCCAACCGCCATGATTTTCGTCCCCTGTCGTGACGGGTTGAGCCATAACGAAGCCGAAAGCATTACCGAAGACGAGGCCGAAGCCGGTGCAAATGTGCTGCTGGGCGCCCTGCTGCGCGCCGACAAGGTATTTTGAGGCCAGGTGAGCCCGCAAGACAGGATCCCGACGGCTGAAAAAGCAGGAGACAGGACGGAATGACCGATAATACTGCGCCCCTCGCCGGAAGGATCCTGCCCCATAAGGATCACCTCGCCTCTGGTCACCATGACAGCGCAGGCAGTGACCTCGCCCCTCGTGGCTTCATGGCAAAAGCGTCACCTAACGCCGACACAATCAAGAAGCCCAGAAGACCCAGTGCCCCGCGCCAGGCGATGCTGCCCCAGATCCTCAATGCCGCCGAGACGACCTTCGGGACGCGAGGCCTGAACGGCACGCGCCTGGAGGAGATTGCTGCGCTGTGCGACATCCCCAAGGCCAATATCCTCTATTATTTCGGCTCCAAGGAGGAGCTGTACAACGCCACGCTCAAAAGGCTTCTCGATGTTTGGCTGGATGATGCCGATCACTGGCTCAGCGCCGATCGTGACCCGATTGACGGCATGGAAGGCTATCTGCGTGCCAAGATCGCGTTTTCACGCACCCGGCCGGAAGGCTCGCGGCTTTTCGCTCAGGAACTGCTTTCAGGGGGGCAGCGGCTCGAAGGCTTTTTGAAGGACGTGCTCCGCGCCCATGTAGACCGCCATGCCGCGATCTTTCTCGACTGGCAGTCACGGGGGCTCATGACCCCCATAGACCCCACCCATTTCCTGTGCCTGCTCTGGTCCGGAACACAGGCCTATGCCGATATGCAGGTCCAGTTCGAGACCCTGCTCGACACAGCCCCTCTGGGTGAGCGCGATTATGATACCGCGCTCGAAACCTTCATGATTCTTGTGAGGCCGCTCTTCCCCCGCGGGGGCTGAGGCCCGAAAGGCCGAAGTGAAACACGCCGCCGGTCACAAGCCCGATCACCCAGGCGTAATTCTGCGCGACATTCAGGGCGGGGACGAAGACCACCATGAGCCCCAGCACCACCGATAGCGCCAATGCCAGAACAGCACGCCGATTGACGCCGCCCCGGTACCAGTACGGGCCATCAGGCGCGGTGGAATAAAGACCGGGCAGATCGAGACTGGCTTTTTGCACGTGATAATAATCGACCAGCAGGATGCCTGTAACTGGTGCAATGAACAGGCCGAGAATATCGAGTGTCAGATGAATAAGCTCGGGATGAGCGTAGAGATTCCACGGTGTCAGCAGGACCGCCCCGATTGAGGCAATCAGCCCCCCTTTGCGCCATGAGATGCTGGCGGGGGCAACATTGGAAAAATCGAACGCGGCCGAGACGAAATTGGCCGAGATATTGATCCCCATCGTGGCGGAGACAAGGGTGATCGTCCCGACAAGCATGATAGTCGGACTGTCGAACATCATGATGGTTCCGGCAGGATCCAGGATCAGCCGCCCCAGTGCAGAACGCGCCAGCACGAGTGTGGTCAGAACCAGCATGACAAACGCCATGAAATTGACGGGCAATCCCCAGAAATTGCCCCGACGCACATCAGACATGCTCGTGCCGTAACGGGCAAAATCACCAAAATTGAGAATGATCGGCGAAAAATAGGCCAATGTCAGGGAGGCCACGCTGAAAACCCCGGCAAGGGCGACCGGCCAGCTGACGACCGACTGGGGTAGAACGGAGAGATGGAAGGCACCGTGCGTGCGCCATAAAAGCGCGATATCGAGCCCGAGAATGACAATATAAATGGCAGGCCCTGCCCAGTCGATGAAGTGCCTGATGGACTCCATCCCTCGCCAGAACACGGCAATCTGCAACAGCCAGACAAAAAGGAAGGCACCCCAGCCCAGCAGGGACAGCCCCAGAGCACCGTGCAGATGCGAATCCGCATAGCCCATCACACCAGGGTCCATGTGCAGGATGAAGAGAACGATTGCGTTCGAGGCCAGCCAGGTCTGTATGCCGTACCAGCCCACCGCGATGACGCCACGCACCAGCGCGGGAACGACCGCGCCATACACGCCAAAGGCCCCCCGTATGACCACCGGAAACGGCACGCCAGCGCGCAGGCTGGGTACCGCCACCAGATTGCACAGCACATGCACGATGATCACCGCCGTCAGAAGCCCAGACAGCACAGCACTGACCGGCAGCCCCATGGTGAAAAAGCTGCCAATGGTCATGTAGCCTGCAACGCTGTGAACATTGGACATCCACAGGAACAGATAGTCCTTCCAGGCCCAGTGCCGCTCCGACACGGGAGCGAGATCCTCATTCGATAACGGCCCAGAGAGCATGTTCACGTGTGCCTGCGTCATCGCCATCCTTTCCGGTCGTCCCGTCATGATCATTCTGTCATGACTGCCCCGCCCTGCCGAGCTTGTCACGACCCTTACGGCATGGCCATCCTGCATGATTCAGCCGAACGCCCTGCGTACCAGCAATAGATTGACCATCTGGTCAGGCTAGTCTTATGATTTCGGTATTACAACGATATTATAGCTGGTTCTTTTATCCGGGCTTTTTCACAGGAGAACAGTGTCATGCTGCTCATCAAGGGTGGAACGATCGTCACAGCCGAGCGCAGTATGCGCGGTGATGTCCTGTGTGACGATGAAGGCCGGATTGCCGCCACAGGTCCCGATCTGGAACAGCCAACAGATTGTACGCTGGTCGATGCCACTGGGCTGCTGGTCATGCCGGGTGGAATTGACCCCCATACCCATATGGAAATGCCGTTCATGGGTACGACCGCGAGCGACGATTTCTACACCGGCACGGCGGCAGGGCTGGCGGGTGGTACGACCAGCATTATTGATTTTGTCATACCCGCAGCCGGGCAGCGGCTGTTCGAGGCGTGGCAGGACTGGCGATGCAAGGCCGAGAAAGCCACCGCCGATTACGGATTCCATGTCGCGGTCACGCATTGGGACGAACAGGTACATGAGGACATGGGTCGTTTGGTGCAGGAAGGCGGCGTCAACTCCTTCAAGCACTTCATGGCTTATAAAAACGCCCTGATGATCGACGATACCGTCTTTCTGCGCTCCATGAGCCGTGCGGGCGCGCTGGGTGCCCTTTGCACCGTCCACGCCGAAAACGGTGACGCCGTATCATTCCTTCAGGCGCAGCTTCTCGCTGCCGGCGAAACCGGCCCCCACGCCCATCCGCTGTCACGCCCCGCCGAGGTCGAAGGCGAGGCAGCCCAACGCGCCATTGCCTTGGCGACACTTCAGAACACACCGCTCTATATCGTGCATGTCTCGACCCGCGAGGCCACGGAAGCCATCGCTGCAGCCCGTCTCAAGGGCATGAAGGTTTATGGCGAGGTACTTCCGCAGCATCTCGTTTTCGATGAGAGCGTCTATCATAAAGAGGACTGGCTCTCCGCTGCCCGCCATGTCATGAGCCCGCCCTTTCGCGCCAGATCCCATCAGCAGGCCCTGTGGGGCGGGCTGGTTTCGGGGCAGCTACAGACAACCGCCACGGATCATTGCTGCTTCTGTCGCGACCAGAAGGGACGTGGCCGCGATGATTTCACGAAAATCCCCAATGGCGTGCCAGGGATCGAGGAACGCATGAGCGTGCTCTGGCATCACGGGGTTGTCAGTGGTCGCCTGACACCGGAGCAGTTCGTGGCCATCACGTCGACCAACACGGCCCGTATCTTCAATATCTTCCCCAGAAAGGGCTGTATTGCACCGGGAGCAGATGCCGATCTGGTGTTGTGGGACCCAACCGCCTCACGCACACTCTCTGCCGCCACCCTGCATCAGAACGTCGATTACACGCTCTACGAAGGCATGACCCTGACCGGCGTTGCAAGAAAAACCATCAGCCAGGGCGAGGTCGTCTGGGATGATGGAACCCTTCGCGCCGTACGCGGCAAAGGCCGTTACGTACCCCGACCCGCTTTCAGCGCCGCACAGGCGTTCTGACGAAGGCGCATCCGGGGCTTGTCACGCCCCGCCATAGCCATGGGGATGCGCCTCGCGCCAGCGAAAGGCGGTCTCGACCATCGTGTCGAGATCCGACAGGCGCGGTGTCCAACCTGTATCTCTGCGGAAACTGTCTGAATCGGCGATCAACGTCGCCGGATCGCCCCCGCGGCGCGGTGCGGCATCCCATGGCAGCTTGCGACCACTGACGCGCTCGACGGCACGGATGACTTCGATATTAGAGAATCCGCGCCCACTTCCGATGTTGTAGAGCACGCTGCGATCGTCGATGCTAGCGAGCGCACATTCATAGGCGGTCGAGAGATCGCCAACATGCAGGTAATCGCGCACGCATGTGCCATCACGGGTTGGGTAGTCGGTACCGAAAACGCTCAGTTGCGGGCGACGCCCCAGGGCAGCGTCGATGGCAATTGGCACAAGATGCGTTTCGGGCCGATGATCTTCCCCGGCGCGGCCCAAAACATCGGCGCCGGCTGCATTGAAATAGCGCAGGCAGGCGCTGCGCAAACCGTGGATGCGATCGGCCCAGTGCAGCACCCGCTCGATCATGTATTTACTCTCCCCATAGGGGGAGCCGGGATCGACCGGCGCATTTTCCGGGATCGGGGCATCACGCTCAGGACCACCAAAAAGCGCAGCCGTCGAGGAGAATACAAGCTTGCGCACATCATGCCTGACCAGCGCGCGAATGAGGTTGAGGGACGAGACATAGTTCTGTTCGAAGTAGCGCAGAGGGTCGGCCATGCTCTCACCGACGAGTGAGATTGCCGCAAAATGCAGGGCCGCATCGAAATCCTGGCTGCCGACCACCGCGTCCAGAGCCTGCGCATCCATCATATCGATCTGATGAAGCGTCACACCCGATGGCACGGCCGCCAGATGGCCTGTGCTGAGATTATCGACAACAACGACCTCGTGCCCGGCATCCAGCAAGCCCAGCACGGCATGGCTGCCTACAAACCCAGCCCCGCCGGTTACGAGGTAACGCATCTCTCACTCCTCCATTCTGCCCTTGCGCGCCTCGCTTGCATTCGCCGCGTCTGAGGCAGGATGGATATGGCTCTACCTGATCATTGCCATAAAATATACGAGCACCTGCGGGCACTCATTATTCGTCATCCTGTTCTTTTTCGTTTTCATTAGACGAATAGATACGACAACAATTGAGTCTGATACACCGTGATAGACTTTTGCTTTGATAGATCAGGGCGTGACGGTTCATTTGACAGCACCATAATCTCATTACCCTGCGATCAGGCGCTGAACACATCTCAGCGAGGCAATGTGCCATCCTGCTTTAGAACCACACCTGCCAGATAGAGACTGCCGCAGATCAGCACCCGTGATGGTGGCCCCTCGAAACGGGGAAGGACCGCTGCGATTGTCGGCCCGGCAACAGCATGACCACCTGAGGCCTCGATGATGGCTTCAACGGGCAAAGCAAGGTGCTGGCCCTCTTCTGCCACAGCATGAAGTGTCGTCGCATGACGCTGTACGGGGCGGAGAAAACCCGCAGCATCCTTGCTCTGCTTCATGCCAACAATGACATGCAACGGACGGTCGGACCAGTCGGCTAACGTGGCCGAGAGCGCTTCGCCAGCGTTGGGGTTGTGCCCGCCATCGAGCCACAATTCCCACCCTGCGGGCAAAAGGGCGGCAAGCCTGCCCTCCAGACGCTGCAATCGGGCGGGCCACTGCGTCTGGGCAATTCCGGCCCAGGCCCGGTCAGGCAGGGGGAAGCCACTGGCCCGTAGAGCCGCCACGGCCAGGGCAGCATTCGCAACCTGATGCACCCCCTTCAGCCCCGGTGCCGGCAGTGACAGGACCCCGAGCGGATCCTGATAGGTCAGGGTGCCATCATGATCACGATCGCAGGTTACATCGCGTCCAACCTCCCACAGAGGGGCCTTGCAGGACGCGGCCTGGGCCTCGATCACCTGTCGGGCCTCATCATGCTGGAGAGCGCATACAACCGGCACGCCCGGCTTGATGATACCAGCCTTCTCGGCAGCAATCAGGCCGAGTGTTTCACCCAGAAAGGCCTGATGGTCGAGATCCACCGGCGTGATCACACACACAATCGGGCGCGCAACAACATTGGTCGCATCCAGACGACCACCCAGACCGACTTCAAGGATCGTCAGATCCGCAGGTGTTCGTGCAAACAGCAGCAGACCCGCAGCCGTCAGAACCTCGAACACGGTAATAGGCGCGCCATTATTGATGCGCTCGATTTCCTCGAGTGTCGCAACCAGCGCCTCTTCGGTCACCAATGTGCCCGCGACGCGAAACCGCTCCGTCACGTCCACCAGATGCGGACTGGTCATGACATGAACGCGCAGCCCGGCCGCCTCGGCTATGGCGCGCAGGGTGGCGCAGGTACTGCCCTTGCCATTCGTCCCGGCCACGTGAATGACGGGCGGCAGCGCGCGTTCAGGGTTGCCCAGCTTGTCGAGCAGGGCGTGCAGCCGCGTAAGGGAGAGATCGATCAGCTTGGGATAAAGCGCCTGCACACGGGTGAGCACGACACCGGTCCGGCCCTCATATTCATCGCTGAGTCTGGCCGGGGCGGCTTGGGTCGTCATGGGTCAATCCGTGTGGGAGAGAAAGAAAAAACCCCGCCCCGTTGCGCAGGACGGGGCCAGCAGGGAGCAGAGCCCGTCAGGCTGCTTCAGAGGCAGCAGCAGGCTTGTTCATCATCATGCCAATCAGACGGCCGAGCATGGTCTGAAGCTCGGGACGCGCCACAACCATGTCCACCATGCCGTGGTCACGCAGATACTCGGAACGCTGGAAGCCCTCGGGCAGCTTCTCGCGCACCGTATCCTGAATGACGCGCGGGCCGGTAAAGGCAATCAGCGCCTCGGGTTCGGCAATCTGCACATCGCCCAGCATGGCGAAGGACGCCGAGACACCGCCCGTGGTCGGGTTGGTCAGCACAACGATATAGGGCAGACCGGCATCCTTGAGCATCTCGACGCCAATGGTCGTGCGCGGCATCTGCATGAGCGACAGAACGCCCTCCTGCATGCGGGCACCACCCGAGGCGGTGTAGATCACCAGCGCTGCCTTCTGCAGCACGGCCAGACGGCAGGCCGCGATGAAGGCTTCGCCAAGAGCCGTGCCCATGGTGCCTGCCATGAATTCATAGGCCATGACGGCCACAACGGCATCATGACCACCGATCTTGCCGTGGGCCACAGCCAGCGACTCATCAAGATGGGTCTTGGTCTTGGCGTCCTTCAGGCGGTCGGCATATTTCTTCTGGTCACGAAAGCCGAGCGGATCGCTGGGAACCTTCGGCAGCTCGATCTTTGTGTATTTGCCGTCATCGAAGGTCCACTGAAGGCGCTCATTGGCCAGCGCCTTGCCATGATGGCCGCAATGGGGGCAGACGCGCTGGGCCTTCTCGAGATCCTTGATCAGGATCATCTGCGAGCAGGACTCACAGCTGGTCCACAAATTCTCCGGCACTTCGCGCTGCAGAAGGCCACGGATTTTCGGTCGAACGTATTCGGTCAGCCAGCTCATCTTGATCCTACTTCTCGCCCGATCCGCATGAATTTCCCTGGCGTGCAGGCGTTGCGGTCGAATGGGCAATCGTCATTCAGAGGCCGCTTTTAGCGATTTCTGCGGCGCAATGCCAGTTTCACGAAAAAGGGGTGGCCCCTCCCTGAAAGGCCACCCCTATCGTCAGGCGAACTGCCCTCCCGAAGCTATATGGCTCAGGCGGCGGCCTCTTCCTGAACGTCCTCAGAAACGATGCGTGTTTGCCCCTTGCTGGGGCGAAAGCGCTTTTCGTGCAGGGCGAGCTCGATATCCTCAAGCGTGGCGCCGGCTGTTTCTGGCACGAAGAAGAAGATGAACGCCACCGAGGCCAGATTGACCGCCGCATAGAACCACATGGTGCCACCCAGCGTGATGAGCTGTACCAGCGTCAGCGCTGTGCCCGTCACCAGCAGGTCAGAGCCCCAGAGCGTTGCAGCATGAAGGCTGGTGGCCTGACCACGCATGGAAAGCGGGAACATCTCGGCGCCAAGCAGCCAGCCGCAGACCTGGATGCCGCCCGAATTGAACGCCATGAACAGCAGCAGGAACACGATCACCAAATAGGAGCCCACGCTGCCTGCGGCAGGGTGCATGGCAAAGACAATGCCAAGACCAATCAGACTGACAATGGAACCCGGCCCCATGATCAGCATGAGACGACGACGGCCCACCCGGTCGACAATCAGACAGCCAATGAAGGTCATGATGCAATAGGTGATGGCCACACCCAGCGAGGCCATAAGCGCCGATGAAGCGCCGAATCCCGCATCGCGCAGAAAGGTCGGCGCGTAATAGATCATCATTTCCAGACCGCCGCACTGGGTGAAGAAGGCCACGCCCAGAGCGGCAACAAGGGCCGGACGCACCCAGGGCCGGAACAGTCCCTTCCAGCCACGATTGCGCGGATCGGCGGATTCCGCGTTCTCGCGCATCTCGCACACTTCCTTGCGGATCACCCTCTTCGATGTCCGGATGCGCCCGAGCTCGATGATAGCGCGCTTCATGCCTTCATTTTCAGCAGTCCAGCGTGGGCTCTTGGGCATGAAGAACATGGAGACAAAGACAATGGCAGCAGGCACGGCGGCAAGGCCCACCATCGGGCGCCAACCCCAGGCCTCACGTTCGGTATAGCCGATGATGTTGGCCAGAAGGATGCCAAGCCCGATGGCCACATTGAACATCGTGACCAGTGTGCCGCGCTTCTCCGCCGGTGCGAGCTCCGAAATATACATCGGCACGACCTGCGTGGACCCGCCCACGGCGAAGCCGAGGAACACGCGTGAGATAATCAGCAGCCAGACATCGGGCGAAAAGGCGCAGGCCAGCGCCCCAAGCACGAATACCCCGCTGACCAGCGTCACGCAGGCGCGCCGTCCGTATTTCTCGGAAAAGGACCCGGCCGCCAGGGCGCCAAGAATGGCGCCTGCCAGAATGGCAGAGGCCACCATCTCCTGCATGGTGCTGCTGAGATGAAAATCATCGGCGATCAGCAGCAGCGCACCGGAGATGATCCCGGTATCATAGCCATACAGACCGCCACAGATTGCAGCGACCACGGCCGCCAGAATCAGGATATATCGTGCATAGGGAGAGACCTCGATCGGATGATCGTCATGAGGGCGCGCCCCGGCGTCAGTTGTCTCTGAATTATTTTTCATGACGATATAACTGAAGACCAGCAAACTGGTTTAAGATCGTCGGGCAAAAAACAAGAAGGAGCCAGTGATGGCAAAGCCGCAGAAGCCCCGGCAGGATGTGCCGACAATCAACGTGCGTGAGCTGATCATCATGCATATCGTCCTTGCGCTGTTCGTAGTCGGCATCATGCTGCTCGACTGGCATCTGAACTGAGCCGTCGAGAACTTCGCCGACCAGGGAAACGGCAGACGCTCCGTCACGCTTTCAGAGCGGCAAATCCAGAGGACGGTATGATTCGTCCAAGAAGACGTGCTTTTACCGTTGTGTCAGCTATAGCCGCGCCGGTCGGATCATGAACGCGCAGCTGCGATAAGCCCGCGACTGGCGATGGCTCGCGCCAGCAGATAGCAAAGCGCCGCCCCCGCACTAATGCAGAACGAGACCGGCACCCCGGTATACCAGGCCACGACAAGCCCACCCCAGGACAGAGCCAGGGCCAGAAGTGCGGAAACCAGAAGCCCGATCCAGGGTGAGAGGCCAAGGCGCAGGGTGCATGAGGCTGGCCCGACCAGCAGGCTGAACACCAGCAGGATCCCGATCGTGCGCGAGCCTATGGCCGTGGCCAGCGCAACAAGTATCATGAAGCCGCAGGCCACAACGCGCAGCCGCACGCCCTTGGCTGCTGCAAGGTCAGGGTCGAGGCTGGCAAACAGCAAGGGCCGACCCAGCACGCAAAGCCCGGCCAGAGACACACCACCAAGCGCTAGCAACATACGCAGGGTCGCCCGGTCCACACCAAGCACATTGCCAAAAAGCAGGGCCGTGGTGCTGCTGGCAGGGGTATGGGCCATTTGCAGGAACAGCAGACCAAGCCCGAGGCTGGCAGCCAGCACGAGGCCGATCACACTATCCCGCTGACTGGCGCTCGCCGCATTGGCCCGCAGATCGCCCTGCGGCTCCCAGCCGAGCACCAGCGCTGCCGCCAGAGCAGAGAATACCATACCTGTCAAAGGCGTCATGCCGATGAGTACGGCACCGGTTGCCCCTGCGAAGCCGATATGCGAGAGCGCATGCCCCGCAAAACTCTGGCCGCGCAGCACCAGAAACCACCCCACCAGCCCGCACAGAAGCGCCACGACGCCCGACGCCATGAAGGCATTCTGCATGAACTCATAATGCAGCATCATGAAGCTCCAGTTTCTGATCACTGATCCGGAGCAGATGATCGGCATAGGGCCGGACGGCGTCGAGCCCGTGGCAGGACATGAGAACCGACATGCCGATGTCGCGGCATCGTTTGTGCAGCATGGATAAAATCCGCGTCTGCCATTGCGTATCCATACCGCTCAATGGCTCGTCCAGAACAAGAAAGGACGGGCTATCCAGCAGGGCCTCGGCAAGGAAAAGCCGTTGCCGCTCCCCACCTGAAAGCTGGCTGAGCGGTTGCCGGACCAGGGCCTCGGCTCCTGTGAGAGTCAAAGCAGCCCAGATACGGGCATTCAGTTTCTCGCCCCAGCCCGGCAGGCCGAAAGAGGCCCCCCGCCATGAAGCCGCCATGAGCGCATGGCCGGTCATCTGCGGCGCAGGCAGACGACGATCCTGAGGCATGTAACCGATCTGCCCTCTTATGGCGGCAGGATTGCGACCCAGCACTTCCATTCGCCCCTGCTGAGGGCGATGCAGACCAAGCAACGTGCGCAGCAATGTCGTCTTGCCATGACCGTTCGCCCCGTCCAGCACGGTGAAGCTTCCGGCCGGCAAGGTGAGATTTGCCTGCGCAAACAGGACCCGGCTGCCATGGGCCAGGGTCACATCATGCAGGGTCAGGGCATCGGGCAGATCAGTCATGGCTAATCAGTTACGAATGTCCAGCGCAGCTGCAAGCCGGTTGAGCCGCACGGTCATCCAGTCCTGCCACAGCAAAGGGGGGGCAGGAAATTCGTCAAAGGCCACGACAGCAATACCGGAGCGATGGGCCAGCGCGATCAGGCGTGAGATGGACGGCGTTTCGACCGCCGGGTTGATGACAAGCGCCTTGACGGCCTTCTGCTGGAGGGCCTCTTCCAGCCGCGCCACATCGCGCGGCGCAGGATCAACATGATTCATGACCGCCAGCGCAAAGTCCGGATCGATAATCTCCAGACCAAGCGCTGCAAAAAGAGGTCCCCCAACGGGCTCTGTAACAGCAATCTTCATGCCCTGCGTGCGGGGATGCAAGGTTTTCAGCCGGGCATTGAAGCCATCGAGCATCTGGTGAAACCGCGCCTGTGCGGCGGCAATATCGTCTGCCTTGTGGGGAAGCAGCGCAGCAAGGTCACGGGCAAGGGCATCCACCACCCGGCCGACAGCCTCGGGGTCATCGAAGAGATGCGGGTTGTCACCCGGCTTCAGCCCGGCAAGATCGAATGCCGATATGACACGACGCGCCGCATTGGGCTGGGCATCCAGCAGCGGGGTCATCCAGTCATCATAATGGCCACCCGTCATCACTACGAGACTGGATTGCGCCAGAGTAAGCGCCATATCAGGCGTGACCTGAAAATCATGCGGGTCGATGCGCGGTGAGGTCAGGACACTGGCAGGGCTGACAGAATCCCCCCCCAGCCCTGTGGCGAGATCGCACCAGAGCGCTTCGGCACAGAAAATCCGGGCCTTGGGCGGCTGCGTTGCGACCGGCGTACCGGCAGCAGACTGCGCCCGGCTGGTTCCGGCAAGGCCGTGCAGGGCGAGGACACAGAGCATGATGAGCAGAAGCTGGCGCAAAAAAGTCGCCTTTAGTTATATTATAACGACTGGGATACGCGATATAGAGGCGGAACTCTGGTCAGGACAAGCCGGAAAAGGAATTTCCAGATGCTCACCCTTACGGCAACGACAGATCAGCCCGCGTTTTCGGCAGACACACAGGCCCTTCTGGACCGTGCAGCGTCTTTCTGCGCGACGCGTGCCAGCCGCCTGACAGAAACCAGACGGCTGGTGCTCGGCCTTATTCTGGAAAGCAGCAAGCCGGTAGGTGCCTATGAGATACTCGACCATCTCAGGCAGTATCAGCGCAATGCCGCCCCACCCACTGTCTATCGGGCACTCGACTTCCTGCTCGCGCAAGGGCTGATCCATCGTATCGAGCGCATGAGCGCCTTCATTGGCTGCGCGCATCGTCTGGAGTGTCATCATGGTCACGGGTGCGGCCATCGCGCCCAATTTCTGATCTGCAGTGGCTGCGGCATGGTGAGCGAGGTGGAGGATAGCGAGATCTCCCACGCCATTGCGCGTGCGGCCGCAAAGATCGGGTTCAGGCCGCACCAGTCCACGGTCGAGATCGAAGGGCTGTGCGCAACGTGTCAGAAAGGCTGATCGGTCAAAGCCGCTTCTGATGGCCTCCTCGGGAAAGCTCCCCTTCACCGATGGCGAAAGCCGCTCGCGCCCTGCCGCTCGCCACTCACGCAGGACGCCACCCGGCCTGGTGTCCCCTGACAGCACCCAGCCCGACCTTTTCGATTATGTATCGCCCTTCAGACGCACCCGTCTCGACCCCGAGGAGGCTCCCCTTCTGCTGGTCACGACAAGGGCCTTTTCCGACCGGGAAAAAGACGATGGCTGGCTTTACTGCCTGACGAGCGCTGAAGCTGGCGAGGCATTGCTTCTGGACGGGCTTCCCCTCAATGCACGCCATCCCCTCCTGCTATGCGCCCGCCCCGCCGTGCTGGCGCTGCTGATCGACCACGCGCAAACAGAAGATGGGGTGCAGGTTGTTCTTCTGCGTGTGCGCCAGGCCCATGTCGCACCGTGGCTCGAAAATGACCCCGACATGAGTGCGCGTCTGGGCGCATCCTGCTATCTGCTGTCGAGACAGATACCGCTCGGCTGAGCCCGGGCCCTTCCAGCTTTCAAGGAAACCGTCATGGACGATATCGCTATCGCCGAAGTCACACGCGGCGGCCGCGTTGAATCACGTCACCTCGGGCGCATCGCTGTCATGGACGATGCCGGTCGCGTCGTTCATGGTCTGGGTGCCATCGACAAACCCGTCTTTCCACGCTCGACGGTCAAGGCCCTGCTGGCCCTGCCGCTTGTCGCTACGGGCGCGGCCGATCGTCTTGGCCTGACTGACGCCGAGCTTGCTCTGGCCTGTGCCTCGCATAATGGCGAGCCCCGCCATGCCGAGACGGCGGCTGCCATGCTAAGCAAGGCGGGTCAGGGTCTGACCTGTCTGGAATGTGGGGCGCACTGGCCCACCTATGACAAGGCAGCACAGGCGCTTGCCGCCTCGGGCGGCGTGCCAAATGCGCTGCACAACAACTGCTCTGGCAAACATGCCGGGCTGATCTGCCTCGCCATTGACCAGTCTCTCGACCCGAAGGGCTATATCGATCCGTCCCACGCGGCGCAGCGTCAGGTAACCGAGGCGCTCGTCATGGCGACCTCGATCCCGCATAATGACGAAAACCGCGGGCTGGATGGGTGTTCCATGCCAACCTACGCCGTTCCTCTGGCGGCACTGGCCACGGGTTTTGCCCGATTTGGCACAGGCAAAAATTTTTCACAAAGCGATGCGTCGGCAGCGTCACGCCTGCGTTCAGCAGTCGCGTCCAATCCCTTCATGGTGGCAGGGAGCGGACGTTTCGATACGACATTGATGACGCATTTCGGTAACCGAATCTTCTGCAAGATGGGTGCAGAAGGGGTCATGGTCGCGTCTCTACCCGAGCTGGGGCTGGGAATTGCGATCAAGACCGATGACGGGGCAAACCGGGCAGCCGAAGTGGCGCTTGCCGCCCTTCTGCTCGACCTGAAGGACGCGCACTGGTCTGACCAGGACCGCGAAGTGCTCGCCGGATTGTCGCATCAGGTCATGAGAAACTGGAATGGACGAGAAGTCGGCACACTGCGTGCCGCCGGTAAAGGATAAGACCTAAAGATGGCGATAGATACAGATGCCGGAAACTCAGATGGCGTGCTGGCGTCGGTTTTCGATGCAACCAAGTTCAAGATCATCGTAATCGGGGTATTGGCCGCGCTTGCGGGTTTGATGTCAGGTCTTGATATCGGCGTGGTGGCCGGTGCGCTCGATTTCTTCGCCAAGCAGTTCAATGCCTCAACCTTTGCCCAGGAATGGGTGGTGAGTTCCATGATGGCGGGTGCTGCCGTAGGCGCGCTTGCCGCGGGCTGGATGTCTCACGCGCTCGGCCGCAAGCGCTCACTTATCGCGGGTGCGTCGATTTTTGTCATCGGCTCCATCGGTTGTGCGCTGAGCTGGTCCATTCCCTCCATGATCACCTTTCGCGTGATCATGGGGCTAGCCGTCGGCATTTCGGCTTTCACTGCGCCGCTCTACCTGTCGGAAATCGCCAGTGAGGCAACACGCGGTGCAATGGTATCGACCTATCAGCTGATGGTGACAGTCGGTATTTTCCTCGCCTTCCTGTCCAACACCTATTTCTCCTATAGCGGCAACTGGCGCTGGATGTTCGGTGTGGCTGCCATTCCGGCTGGTCTCTTCCTGATCGGGGTGCTCTTCCTGCCCTACAGCCCGCGCTGGCTGATCATGCAGGGACGTCACAAGGAAGCGCGGGAAGTGCTGCTCTCCCTGCGTGAAGACCCGCTTGAGGCTGCGAAGGAAATCAAGGCTATTCGCGAGCAGCTTGAAATCAAGCAGCACGGCTTCGAACTGCTCAAGACGAACTCGAATTTCCGTCGCTCGATCGCACTCGGCATCATGCTGCAGGCCATGCAGCAGCTCGCCGGCATCAATATCATCATGTATTACGCGCCGAAAATCCTCTCGAGCGCCGGATTCGATGCGACGTCGCAGATGTGGTGCACGGCCATCATCGGTCTGGTGAACATGCTCGCGACGTTCATCGCGGTTGGTCTCGTCGATAAATGGGGCCGCAAGCCCATTCTCTATATCGGCTTTTCCGTCATGGCGCTGGGTATGGCTGCGCTTGCCGTGCTGCTCAACACCGACATGTCCGGTGAGACATCGAAATTCATCGCCATTTTCCTGCTGCTGCTGTTCTGCACGGGTTTTGCGATGTCAGCGGGCCCGCTCATGTGGGTGCTCTGCTCCGAAATCCAGCCGATGCAGGGGCGTAATCTGGGTATCTCGCTTTCGACACTCACCAACTGGATTACCAACATGGTGGTGGGTGCGAGCTTCCTGACGCTCATGAACACGTTCGGCACCTCAGGCACGTTCTGGCTGTTCGCCGGACTCAATGCCTTCTTCATCGTGCTTACCTTCGCCTTTGTGCCCGAGACGAAGGGTATGTCGCTTGAAGTGATCGAAAAGCGCCTGATGAGCGGCGAGAAGCTGCGCAGACTCGGACGCTGAATTTCCCACCGGGGGGCCACCATGCCCCCCGGCAGTTCATGGGCCCAACCGTGCCCTCAAGGCCCGAGGCAGTGTCTTTCCCTCGGCCATGTGACCCGCTCCTGATCGGTTTAACGTGGACCTTCCACGTTCCCATGCAGAGCCGGATGCGCCTTTCTCACCTTCAGATAGTTATCGGCCCCCTTTCGGGCGTCCCGTCCCCGAATCCTGACCATAGGCACGGGGCGATTGGCCCATTGCCCGCTTGAACGCTGCGCCAAACGCACTCTCAGATTCATAGCCAACCGAAAGAGCCACTTCACCCAGTGTGAGAGGCGAATGCTGGATTCGATCCGCTGCGAGCATCATGCGCCAGCGGGTCAGATAAGCGATGGGCGTTTCACCCGTAACGCGCCGGAAATACGCGGCAAAGCTTGCTCGGGACATGCCCGCCACACCGGCGAGTTCGCGCAGCGTCCAGCGCCGGGCGACATCTGCATGCATGGCGCCAAGCGCTCGGCTCATGGCCGGAACAGCCAACGCTGCGAGCCACCCCTGTCGCGCCGCGCCTTCTTCGAGATGAGCGCGCAAGGCTTCCACCAGAAGCGCCTGAGCCAGATGACTGGCAAGAAGCGCACTACCCGGGCGCGGTGTCCCCAGCTCGCGCATAAGGCGCCGTATACCATCGCGAAGCACAGCCTTGGTGGCATCAGCATGGATATGCAAAAGCGGTGGCACGGCGTCGAGCAGGCTATCGAGCGCCACCCCTTCGAACCCGAAAAATCCACCGATACCCCGACAGGCCTCGCCCCCATTGAGTGTTGCCAGCGCACCCGGCGGCACACTTGTCAGAAGGGCTATGGCATCGACAGGATCGACCGCCGCAGACGAAAATAGAAAGACCTCCCGCCTTGCAGCCATCAGCACGAGATCACCCTCCTGCAGGCGCACAGGCGCTTCATCTCCCGCGAAGCGGAACCAGCAGCTTCCCGCCTCGATTGCAAAGCAGCGCAGTCCCTCTGCTGCCGGGAAGGAGAGCGCCCAGTCGCCCCCGGCTGCCAGACCACGAAAGCCATAGCCACCCGGGCGCATCAGCGTGAGGATATCGGAGAGAGGGTCCATCAGTCTCAGACGATCGCGACGAGAATACCGACCATCGAGCATGGAGGGTCCATATCGATTACGCCTAGATCATGGTCAGCGCTATCAGAAAGGACGCACCTCATGGTTGAACACGCTGCCCTGTGGCTGCCCGCCAGACGTCGTGGGCTGATTGTGGGTCCTGCGCCCACTGTTGCGCCGGGCCCGGGCGAGATCGTGATTCGCGCCCATGCGGTCGCGGTCAATCCATTCGATCGCTACATCCAGACAATGGGCGACGTGATAACGTCCTATCTGACCTACCCCGCTGTGCCGGGTACCGATGTGGCTGGCGAGGTTCTCGCGATTGGCGCAGGCGTGACGCGCTTCGCCCCGGGGGATCGCGTAGTCGGGCAGGCCGCAGGGCTTGAAAAAAGCCGCAACCGGGCTGCCGAAGGGGCTTTTCAGGAGAAGGTCCTGCTGCTCGCGCATATGACCGCGCCCATACCGGCGCACCTCTCCTATGAACAGGCGGCCGTCCTTCCTCTGGGGCTATCCACAGCAGCATGCGGCATGTACCAGAAGGACTTCCTTGGCCTCGCTGCACCGCAGATCAACCCGGTCCCGACCGGAGAGACCCTGCTCGTCTGGGGTGGTTCGACCAGCGTAGGCAGCAACGCCATACAGCTTGCCCGTGCATCGGGTTATGAGGTCATCACCACATGCAGCCCTCATAATTTCGGCTATGTCCGGTCGCTCGGTGCAAGCGAGGCGTTCGATTATAACAGCCCCGACGTCAAACGCACGATTATCGGGGCGTTGCGTGGGCGAAAGATGGCCGGTGCCATCGCAATCGGCCAGGGATCGGCGCAGGCCTGTATGGAGATCCTTGCCCAAAGCACAGGTCGGCGCTTCGTAGCTCAAGCCACACCGCCTACATCGTTCGACAGTGTTCCAGCCGGAAAGGGACGATGGCGCAAATTGGTGCCTTCCGTCGCCAGAATGATCATGGGCAATCTTGCCCTGACGCTTCGATCCTACCGCCTTGGGGCTGCCACCAGGATAATCTGGGCCGGCTCTCTTATCCACAACGACGTCGGGCCGATGATTTACGAGACTTACCTGCCCAAAGCGCTCGCACAGGATGCTTATAGAGCCATGCCGCCCGCCTATGTTGTCGGGCATGGTCTTGGCCACGTTCCAGAAGCCATGGAACAACAGCGCCGTGGTGTCTCTGCGCGCAAGCTCGTGGTGACCTTGTGAGACAGCGCCCGGATATCGCTCGACCGAAAAGCCATCTCATCCCCTTGAAAGCTGCAAACCAGATTCAGACGGCCAACAGAACAAGAGAAACCTTCGCATAATATCCCCCTCGCTGGCCGGAGAGACATGACCCGGAATGGGCGCAGGCGGAGGCAGGAGATCCTCTGCGGCTGCGCTGCCTGGTGGAGGACAGGCTGGAACTCTGGCGAGATCGCGTCCCTCTTCCCTGCAATCATGAAGTTTCAGAGAAACCCTGCGTCAAAGTCTTTCACAAACGTCAACGCTGACAGAGATTGGGAGCATCCTGCTGCAAGGGCTTCCTGATCGATGCTTCACTTTGCTCCTTCCTCCACGGGATCGCTGATCATGCTCGCGATCTGCTTCCTGCTTGTCTGTCTCTTCGAATTTGCCAATGGCTTTCATGATACGGCCAACGCGGTTGCAACGGTGATCTATACCAACTCGCTCAAGCCCCGTGTGGCTGTTATCTGGTCGGGACTCATGAACCTGCTGGGTGTGCTGCTGGGCGGCATTGCCGTGGCGTATGCGCTGGTCGAGCTGCTCCCGCCCGATGTGCTGACACCCCCCAATGGCAACCCGGCGGTGCCGATGCTGGTGGCGCTTTTCGGCACGGCTCTGGCCTGGAATCTCTGCACCTGGTGGTTCGGGATTCCAAACTCATCCTCGCATTGCACGATCGGGGCGCTGATCGGCATCGCTATCGGCGATTCATTTCTGCATGCGCGGGATTTGGGTCATAGCGTCGATTGGGGGCAGATCTGGAAGGTCCTGCGTGCGCTTGCCATCTCGCCTCTGCTCGGCTTTTTTCTGGCCGGGATGCTCTATCTGCTCATTCGCTTCGCTGTGCGGATGCCAGCCCTTTTCACCCCCCCAAAACCCGATGAGAGCCCAAACCCGATTGTCCGGGCGCTGTTGATCCTGACCTGCACTTCCGTCAGCTTCTCGCATGGCAGCAATGATGGGCAAAAGAGCATCGGGCTTATCATGCTGACAATCATCGGCCTGATGCCCGCCACTTATGCCATGAACCCGGATCATCCGACCGACCGGGCAGCTCTGGCCCAGATGGCGCAGGAGGCAAGGCCCCTGATCGCCCAATATGACCGCTACAGCTTCAAGCCGGACGCACTGGCCTCCATCGACCGCCTGGAGATGGTTACCACACCTGCAACACCGGCCCAGATCCGCGGCGACGTTTATGAAATTCTCTCGGGACTGCGGGATGTCAGTGCCAATCCGGCCTCCTCGTCGCAGGAGAAACAGACGAGCACCCGACTTGCCAGGGCGCTTCGCCCGACTGTCGAATATGCGCCTTACTGGGTCCGTGTGCTCAGCGCCCTGTGTCTTGGTGTCGGCACGATGGTGGGGTACCGCCGCATCGTCAAGACGCTGGGAGAGGGCATAGGCAAGCAGCATCTGACCCCCGCGCAGGGGGCTGCCTCCGAACTTGTCGGCGCTGGCCTCATTGCCTCAGCGGGCTATACCGGATTGCCGGTTTCAACCACGCATATCATCACCTCAGGCGTGGCAGGCACGATGGTTGCCGCCGGATCGGGCATCAATATGCGTATGCTCGCGAAAATCGCCCTGGCGTGGCTGCTGACCCTGCCCGTCACAATCACGGTTTCGGCCTGCGCCTTTTACCTTTTGAACTGACTGCGTGACCAGGTACCGGCCCGAATGGGATCAGGGCACAAACAGCGTGAATTGCTCCCATCCGTCTGGCACAAGACGATCGCAGCAGACACGCCCATCGGGCAAGGCGCACAGGAAGCGCCCGGTGGCATGGTTTTTCAGGGCGACCCTGTCATGTGCAATGCGCTGGTAGCGAAAGAAGACAACCGCACCCTGCTGCGTGTTCTGTTCCACTGACAGACAATCCCCCGTCGACGTCGTCAGGGCTGCCCAGCCGTGATCGTCCAGACTGACGAGCACCTTCTCGATACGCGCTCCGCCGCCGGATCCATGCCGCAGCAACCCTGTCTGCCGGTCAATCTGAAGGCAGGTGTCATGAGCCGTACGCAAGGCGCGATCCGGCATGCGGTCAACCCTGACCGGGGGATCCTCATCTTTCACCTGAGCCCATGCACCTTGCTGCACCAGATCGCAGAAATGGCGCGCGACCCTTGGGGGATCGGTGAGGCGGTAGATTGCAGGCTCTCCAATAACAAATTTTTCCGTCCTGATACCGGGGGTCTGGGCATAGGCCATCCTGGCACGATTGACCTTGTCCATGAGCACGTAGTTGGAAGACACCAGCCCATCGCAGCACAGGGCAACTCCGATGGGTCGAGCGCAGAAAATGCTGTTGTGAAAAGCCGACCCGACAAATCCTGCTGTCGGACGATGGGATGAGAACAGCCCGATCTGCTGCCTGATCGACAAGGCCTCCGGTGAGATCACCATAAAGCCTGCATGGTGAAGCCGGGTCGCAACCTGATCTTCGCCCAGGATGACACGCATCTGGCTCTGGAACCCCGAGCGTGTGAGGTAGAGCGGAGCCGAGTCTGTTATTTGCTCGCCATAGCGTTCCCCAAGGTCATTACAGAACCGCGCAAACGCATGATGGGCAAAGTGATTTTCCTCAAAAGCTGAACCGGCAACGACGACAGCGCGCAGGCGCGTGGGCCGGTCGAACACCACAAAGTCGTCGCGGCACAAACCGAGGAGGTCGAAAAGCTCCCTTATCCACGTAAGAGAGAAGAGTTCTTCAAGCGATTTCTCGGCATGGACCAGTATCCGCAACCCTTGGTAACTCTGCCGCCCAAGCCAGTAACGCGGCAGAGTTTCGGTGAGGAAATGACCAAAATGGTTGGTGATATTGCCACCATAGAAATAGAGCAGGTCGGGTGCTGTGGGGAAGGCCGATGAGGGGCTGACACAGCAGCTCTGACTTTGCCCCAAACTGGCATTGGGCCAGCCACGGCGTGGACCAGCGGTCTGGATCAAACGTCCGTAGGGATCATAAAGTCCGAATTCGGCATCGTAATGCCCCGGGATACGGGGGATATAGAGCGTGTCGTAGCGGGTTTCGACAGGGGGATCCCGATCGAACACCTTCATTCCCGCATCCATACAGACTGCATTCTCGTACATAAGGAAATTATATTTATAAAATTACTATTGTTAAATCTCATTATAGAAAAAATTACCTATTTACATACCGAATAGAGAGATTTTCTATTTTTATGGCGCCGAAATCCTGATCACGCCTCGCCTGGCCAAATCAACGGTTGCGCCCAGCCCATTCCCTTCTTGTCGGCTGTCACAAAAATAATCGCTTTGCCTGACTCAGAATCACCAACTTGTGAGCACCACTCGCGTTCGGGATGGCGCGAAGTCGATGCGGGAGGGGTAGCGCGATGATGGCATCATTCTGGGGTGGTCGAAAACGCAAGGCATGCGTTGGCTGCAGCGATGGCACGGGCTTTGATGTTCCCATCACCATGGCCTTCCAGCCAATTGTCGATCTCTCAACCCGGCAGATCTTTGCTTACGAGGCTCTGGTTCGTGGGAAGAATGGTGCCAGTGCGCATGAAATTCTGTCACGCGTTACGCCTGAAAACCGCTACGCCTTCGACCAGACATGCCGGGTGACAGCCATCACCCTCGCTTCAGAACTTGGACTGGCTGAGCAGGGAGCGCTCCTCTCCATCAACTTCCTGCCCAATGCCGTCTATGATCCGACGACCTGTATCGGCGCGACGCTTGAAGCGGCGGAGCGCGTCAATTTTCCAACCGATCGCATCCTGTTCGAGTTCTGCGAAAACGAAACGCTGGATACAGAGCATCTTCTGCACATTCTCCAGACCTATGATCGCATGGGCTTCAAGACAGCCATTGACGATTTTGGTGCTGGCTATGCCGGATTGAGCCTGCTTTCGCGCTTCCAGCCGGACTACGTGAAGCTCGATATGGGCCTGTCACGTTCCATCGATACCACCCCGGTCAAGCAGGTCATGATGCGCCATACCATCGCCATGCTGGAAGGGCTCAACGTCACGCCGATCTGCGAGGGTGTCGAAACCCCTGAGGAAGCCAAGGTCCTGTCGGATCTCGGTATTTCGCTTCAACAAGGCTATATCTACGCCAAACCGGCCCTGGCCGAGTTGCCGATGCTGCACTGAACGGTGCTGACCCGCGTCACATCCCCATGACAGCAACCGGTCGGAAGAATTGCGTTACACGCTGCCGTATCAACCCTGCTGGCATATGGCGTAGGTTGTGCTTGTTCCTCAGGAGAGCTGTCGTTTCCGTCCAAGCATAACGACCCGTTCCGCGCTGGGAACACGGAAACGGACCCCCAGACCGTATGACGCCCCGAGCCGTGCCGACGGGGCGCGGATCGCATCACGATGCTCAATCTAGTGGCTCGGTCGAAACCCCTGAACTCCACGATTACTTTGGTCGGTCCGCTTCCACAGGACACCTCCGATGCTCAAGGCTATGTCATGTGTCGCTGATCGCGTGTCATCAAGTCGAAATACGAGGATAACAGGAATCGACCGAAGATATCATTGAGGCCCGGAAAATAAGGATGTTGATCACGAAGTCAGGATTTAACGACATGTTCTTTGAGTACTCCAGGTAACCTGGCCCTCATCAACCACCGTGATCTCAGTACATGATCGTGACATGATGCCGTCACCATAAGTCAGATTATTAACATCGTATTGATTACGGTCCATCCTACCGGGTTGTTATATCGAGCGGGCAAAATGCGATGATTTTGCGATAAACCTGCCTCACGGATCGGCTCTGAAATGCCCCTCATTTATTCTGACGAACACATTCAGGTCTTTTTCCGACCCGGCCAGAGCGACGTCACCTATATCTTTTTTTCCGAACTTACCTTCCAGGCAAACGGTCGCAATTTCTGGGGGGAACATCTTGCCGAACGGCTTGATCTGAACTGTGTGGCCTTCGTCGCAACTGGCCCGCAATGGTATCCTGAGAAATCCATGCGGCGGGCAATCGCTGCTGCCATGCCGTTCCTCGTCGACCGTTTCACTCTTTCATATGCCGCAAGCATGGGCGCCTATGCAGCCCTGCGCTATGCAGAACTGCTGGATGCCAACATTACTCTCGCAGTGGCGCCTCAGTGGTCGATCGACCCTGCCAAGGCCCCATATGAGCCTCGTTTCACCCGCTACTTCGCCCCCCATCTTCACGGAGCGATGGAGATACGGTCCAATTCCGGCTATTCGACGCTCAGGAACAAGATCTACCTCGTATCCGATCCAGTCGATCCGCCTGATTACGCTCACACCCAAGCCATAATGGCGGCCCTGCCTCACGCAGAACTCATACCGGTTCATTATATCGGTCACCCCGCAATTTTCGCATTTTCCGGATCGGCGACGATGTCAAAGATCTTCGCTGCGATGATTGATGGAAATCATCATGACGTACGCACCGTTCTGCGACGTCAGAAGAAAGACAAGTTGCCTTACCTGCTTGGCCTGCTCTCGGCCCTTATCATCAGGCAGCATCCGCGTTGGGTCAAAAGCCTGATCGGCCGCCTTCAGGCCGAGGGCGTCAATGTACCGTCGCATATGTACGAGCTGGCCCTTGACGCGAAAGCCATGGGCGATCACGAGAAAGTCGTCGCAATCTGCAAGGAGATCGTGCGGATACATCCCGAACATATCGAAGCCTACCACCGTATTGCGGAGGCTTCGAGGAAGACAGGGAGTGTCTCTCAAGGCGTTTCATACCTGCAGCGCGCAATCGCCCTGTTCCCCAAGGAGTGCCATCTATATGGACATATGGGAATCGCCTTGCAGGAAGCGGGACAGTATCACGAGGCCATCAACGCGTTCGACAAAGCCTTGTCGCTCAACGCGGATCTGGCGGATCTGGTGGCTCGAAGAGAACGCTGCGTGGCGGAAGTATCGCCCTGTTGCGTATAACTTCAGCTACGCTCCTTCCGGCTGGAATACTGGCTGCGTTCCTGGCCGCACCAATAAGCTGGGCTCAGGAAGGGGAGGCAAGGATCTCCCATCATGCAATGATGATTGGGAGCAATGTCCGCAATGCTTCCGGACCGGGTCAATACTCCTATCAGGCAGATTATTCTGTCCCGACCAGTTTCGAGACGATGCGTCTCATCCTGGTCAATACAGCGTTGAGCCCGCAAAAGCTGGAAGGCATCATCGTTGCACCAAGCCTATCGATAACGGACATGACAAACCCGGAGGGCGGCGCATGGACCGTGGTAACAGTAGCCGGCTCCCGCACCCCCATATTGGCAGCAGCTACCAACCCGTCACTGCCTTCCTATACGCTCAGTGATGAGATCAACCTTCATTCCCTGCCGAGGTCAGATGGGAAAACGGGTAGCCTCGTTTTCACAAGAGTCGTCACCGCTCAAGACGCCTATAGCGTAGCCTATCTCGTCGGGTCAGCACCCAATGGAAGTATCAACATACAGACCTTCAAGTCGGCCTTTCCCAGCGAGACTGCTGAATGGGGTTTCGCCAAGGGGGATTTCGTCAACAGCAACAGGCTCGCAATGAGGCCGGACAACACAACCCGGGATATGGCCCTCTTCTATGTTGGCGGCGTCGTTTACGGAAGCCACACGAAGAGCCGAACATTGATGGGCGTTGGCGACAGCCTGACACAGGGCTTCGCCACTGCAACCGGCTATGATGGATTTGGTCGCGTTGCGGCTTCGGTTCTGACGACCGCAGGCCATCCAACATCCTATGTCGATGCTTCCTGGGCCGGGCAAACAACCGGAGAGTTCCTTGCACGCGCCTATACGCTACTCGGTGCGGGCATACGACCTGACTACATCACCATCCCGATTGACAGCCCCAATGACTATGACGAAAGATCCGGTCAGTTGAGTGGGCGCTCCGGAGCCCAGACCCCCATGATGCAACATATCTCGGCCTTTGCTCTGGCTGGGTATGCACGCTCGCTGGGTGTCTTTCCCATCATGATTCCACCACTCCCTCTTGGCATGAAGGGACAATGGGATGCGCCGGAGCGATTCGATCCAAAAGGATTCACGCCCAGAAGCGCTGGCCCGAAAAACGTTTGGTTCAATGCTCCGGCACTGATCTGTTCATGCGAGCCCGCCGCGTCGATGATACCGGAAATACCTGTCGATCAGCTCGCTCATGACAGCGCGCATTATTCAGACGCATTGCAGCAACGACTGGGGAAGGCACTGGCAGCGCTTATCGCTTATCTTGACGCGAACAAGTCAGGCACCGTTTCCGGAGTGCATTAGAAGGTCGCCCGCTTCGGGCGTATTGGAGCTCGCCACCAGGGGAACACTACCCCTGCCTGTCGAAATGGCGTTGCAAAGAAGGCAGAACATCGAACGATGCCTTCGTCTCGCAGGCGAGCACAGACGCAGTCGGATAAACCGCGCAGAGATCATCTGTTGTTCGGGTGCATCGTGAGAGTCATGGTGCCGGGTGAGGGATTTGAACCCCCGACCTTCGGTTTACAAAACCTGTTCGTTTTTCCAACAAGTCATTGATATAATTACGATAACACCTGAGACTTGCGATGATTTATCCGGCTTTCTATCCGGGTAGGTGCCACGGTTCTATAACCGGCCCATATACCAAGATGGCGAAAGACCCCCAGATCGAGGATCTTTCGCATCGCCATGGCTACTCGATAAAGCCGACCTCAAATTTTGCCTTGCCGGCAAGCGACTGCAGGTTGGTGTTTTCCGGGTAGGACTTCATGAGCGGGAAGAATACCGACCCGCCGATGATACTACGGCCGTCAGCGTCTTTAGGACGCAAGCCCCAGACATCCTGATACGTCATCGGCACGGTTTGGCCGTTCACGGTAGTATTCCCGATATACATCATGATGTGACCGGGAATGTGAATGAGCGTGGTGAACGGCTTGCCGTTTTTAACGAGATAATCGAGCCGCGCCTCCACATCTTCCTTGCCAAGATCGACGGTGCGGCTTGTCGCCTGGATCTGTGCCAGCGAGTTGCGCGGCATGAGGATGCCAAAGGGTATGAGCAGGCTACGCAGCTCCGCCGAGCAGTCGTTGTAGAAGTTATAATTGCCCCAACCATAGGGACGGCTGACGAGCGAGCGCACAAGCATGGCAATATTGGCGCGATTCATCGCTAGCGGCATTGGCGCAAAGGCTTGATCCTGGTCTGCATACCAGGCGATCTGCGCATGTCCTGTGGCATCGCTCACTGGGATAGCCACCTCGGTCACGCCAGATTTGGCACTCCTGAACGGCAGAATCGTACCGATGCGGACCGTGAAATGAAAAACGTTATCGTCAAAAATCGAGACGGGCTGACGGGTCGCTGCACCGAGATGTGCTGACGCCATTTTGACCCAGCTATTCACGAACGGCTCACGTGCCTGGGCGATATCCTCATAATGCACCCAGCCTGTGACATCCGGCGAGACAACATATCTCCAGCGATGATCGCGGCTGACGGTCAGTGTGTAGACCGGCGTGCCAGGCCGCACAGACGACATCTGAAGATTATCGAACGGATAGCCCTCGCCTGCCTTGCGCGGGTCGTTATAGGCGGGGTCATCTGTCGGAAGCACCCGCACGAGGGTTTCCCGCAGAGCGATACCGCGATTGGCAGCGTGATAGCCGTTATCGATGTCTACCGCGGCGTTATCGCGCACGGCATTTTTCCACGCGTCATCGTGAATTCTGAAGTTCTGCCCCCAGGACTGACGCGCCGCACCCAGATAAGCATTGATGCCCCAGTCGCGCGTGCTCTCCACGCCGGCTGCGAGCAGCTTGCCCACAAAAACAGGGTTCCAAGGGGAATGACCGTCATCACCCATACCGAAATATTGTGATTTCAGCGCCGCGAAATAACGCTGCTGGGTTGCTGCGTCGATAATGGCCGCAGTCGGGTCTGCGCCGGCCAGGATCCATTGATCGACCAACTGCGAGTAGTTTGTAAGAGGGAAAACGGATTTGGTTGGGTCGATATAGTCTGGGCTCAACCTCGCCGTGTCCTGGGGTGAACGATCTGGCCCGCTCTGACAGGCAGCGAGGACGAGAGGTATAATAAGGAAAGACGAACGTAATATATGGGTTGAAACTCTATTTCTCACGGCGTTCCCTTTTATTCATGAAGAATATAGTTTGACTATATATGAAAATTAAAAAATGTAACTCACGATATTTTTATCATTGATACCGCCCATTCCTTTAATACGTGCACATCTACGGCGCACGCTCACGCCACGCTATGCAGCCGCTCAGGCATCAGCTTTTCCAGTCTGGCGAGGCCCTTCGCGGTGATACGCACCTGCTCTGTCACCTTTTCCGAGCCGTCGGGACGGGTAACGGTGGTGATCTTGTGGTCCAGATCGCCATTGGAGGTGTGGGCCTGATAGCCCAGCCAGTGATCGGCGCCGGGGCGGCGGTAGATCCAGCCATTATGCGCCAGCCAGTCGAACAGAGCCTTGGGGCGCATATGGAGGTTCTTGGCGGCGGCGGTGATGCACAGACTGCCCTCGGCATTCACCAGCCGATCGTACACCTCCGCTTTGGGCAATGTTTCCGCCAGCGCGGCTTTCTGCCGGGCTACCGTGGCCTGCAACACGGCCAAAGCGCGGGCGGCGAGGGCCTCGGGTGTTTCCTCCGGGGCAGCTGTCATGTAGCCACCGGTCTTGCGTATGGCGGGCAGGACTTCCTCGAACACCCAGCGCTCGAAGCGTTCGGCCTCGGGGCGCTTGCTGCGGACGATCAGCCGCAGCACATCGGGCTCAGACAGAACGCGGACATCCTGTACTCCGCCCTCGGTCGAAAGGGGGTAGCGTTTCGTTACCCCCTTGCAGTGGTCGGTCATCGCCTTGCTTGGGTTGGCGTAGCCCAGCCGCTCGGCCACGTCCCTGCCGACAAAGAACGGCTTGCCGCCGATCGTCACCACACGGATTTCCCTGCCCTCGAAGCTGAGGGGGATAAGCATCTCATTCATAAGGCATTCCTTTGTGCGAAGAAGGCGGCGTCTTGGATGAAACTGAGGAGGAGACGGATTTCCGGGCTGCGCTCGTCCACCTCAAACGCGTGGAAATAGGAGGGGAGATACAGCTGAATGAGGCATGCTTTGGCCCCGAGCCCCGTGGGCGTGACGGCCCGGATCTCGGCCAGGTCATCCAGCTGACTGTCAAACTCGTCCATGAGAGCGAGGTATTCCTCGTCGGAAGACTTGTGCGCTCGATCATTCATGACCCGATGCGTTTCGATAGCGCGAGCGATATGCCCCAGTAGCGTGGCATCGGCTTCGCCTAGTACCTGCGCAGCTGGAATGAATGCGGCGATTGAGCCGAGAAGAGGCACAACAGCAAGTTGAGAGAGAACAGCACGTCGAGACGTGCTAGGAGAGGCATCAGCCTGTGGCATGGGGAGTGATCCCTGCTGGAGGTTAGTTCGGGCCTGAGGCTGCAATCCCCAGGTCCGAACACTCAACTTACACACCTTACTCAACCGCGCAACATATCTTACACACTTTGCGCATATGATGTTTTACGCTATCGCTCGAATATGAATGATGAGAAGCAAGATCAGCGTATCCAGCTTGTCGCCTCGAAGAGTTTTATATCTTCGGTGGACGAATGGCGGCGTCTGCAGCCAGATCTTCCGTCAAGATCGGAAGCGATACGTCGCCTGACCATATTGGGGCTTGAAACAAATCATGCGTCCCCTCCCGCGAACTGAACGCAGCGAAGCCTAAGAACCTTTCCGGCTATCATCTGCATTCGCGGCGTGTCTTCCGTTCATCCCGATGCAGTTCACCAGGCGATAGACAATCAACCATCTCGATCCTGCAGCAGGGCGTGGCCAGAATCGGGCGATTACCGCGCAAAGCGAGACGAGAAACGTCCCAACCAATGTCATATCGGCCGAGATCTCGGCCGATATGAATGGGAGAATGGACGCGTAAAGGCTTTGCCAATCTAGTGTCATGGCAGTGTGTCTCCATATTCGATTGTGGGAGAGAAGAGAGACGGTCAGTCAGACCGTAAACGGTACACCCGCAATTGGGCGGCCCTGATAAACAGAAAGCTCGATACGGCGACGGCGCTGAAGGCCAGGCAGCACGATAAGGCGGCCATTCACCGTGGCTTTGTCCCAGCGTAAAAGCTGTTGTCCCGCCGCCGCGTAGAGGCCCCTGTTCAGAAGCGAGACAAGCGTAGAGCTACGCATGGCGGCACTGCCCACATTGAACTGCCACGACAGAAGCGCCCCCTCCTGCCACGGAGCCAGCGGGACATGCACCGCTTCGAGCAGTGTCTTGCTCAGCCCGGCCAGCGTTTTGCCTGCAAGATCGAGCGCCTCGGTTTCTGTAACGGGTTTCGTGACAGCCGTGACGGGTGAGCCATCACCGAGGAAGCGATTGCCAATCCCGATGGTCCAATACCCGGCCGGGCAGAGATAGGGCGCAAGACGCAGCCCCTCGATATCCTCCCGACGCAGAAGCGCCAGAGCGATTTCCAATGAAGCGATCATCGATCATGTCTCCAGAACGAAAAAAGCCGCCCGGGTTGGGGCGGCTTGGGTCAAGATCATCGTCGGCTGTTGCGGTCAGCCGAACATATTCAGGTCGATATTAGGGATACCAGAGCGCATTCATTGCACTGGTTCAGGCGCGTGCTGCGTTGGTGCGTTTGCAGCGCCCCCTTGAATCCTCGACCGAGCCGACGCGAAAGGCCCCGTTGGGCTTCTCTCAGGGGCGAAACGCTGCAAGCCAACAGGTTGATCCATCCCGACGTATACGGCCTCGATACCGCCACGGGCGTGATAGGTTTCATGCCAAAAACCCGCACCCGCCGTCATCTCTCGTATACGGCGCCACCAGTCGGCATGCGGTTCGCTGCGCGTAAAACGCTCGAGCGCATCCATATCGCGCCAGTATTGACGAAAGCCGATATGCGTCAAACTGAACCTCAGGCCCTCGTCAGCAAGCAGGCCATCTGGGCGATCACGAGCGATTTGCGCTAATCCCTGCCCGATCCGTCGCATGGCAAGCAGGCTGCGCCAGCTCCGCATCCGAAAACCGAGCATGATCATCACGAGATCGGGATACGCAGAAAGGTCGACGGATTGGCGGTTGATTGCGGCTTGCATGATGCAGCTCCATGGAGTTTACAATGTAAGCGTATTGAATTTGGTGTACATTGTAAACATGAATGATTCCGTTTCCAGCGATCTGCGGACACGCCTTGTCGCCGCAGCTTTGGCGTCTCTCGAGCGAGGAGAAGCGGTGGGGCTACGCGCCGTTGCTCGCGAAGCAGGTGTGTCAGCCATGGCGCCCTACCGACATTTTCGAGACAAAGAGGCTCTTCTGGCCGCTGTAGCCGTGCATGGTTTCGAGATGCTTCGCGAAGTATTGCTGTCCGCAGACCAGCAGCCGGATGCCCAAAGGGCCCTGCTTGCACAGGGCGAGGCCTATGTCGCTTTTGCCCGGAATCAGCCTAAGCTTTTTCGCCTGATGTTTGCCGGACATGATGGCGGGCCACCACCTGTTGAAGACAATGCATATGGCGTCATGGTCCGGCGGGTCCAGCAAGTCGCACCTGATAACCTGGAGGCCGCGACACTCGCGTGCTGGGCCGCTGTTCACGGCCTCGCCACGCTGGCTCTCGATGGAGGATTATCGGCTGCTGGATCGCCCTGCGAACGTGCGGCCATTATGCTGGTGATCAGAGGGTTGTGTAAGGATGGTGCTGATGGATGAGGAGGAATGGGGAGCGTAATACCCGACCGCTTTCACACTCCCCTCGAACATCTGGCTAATCGAACCAGCCTGCTGACAGTCGCCGCTTCGCAGAAATATCAGCCGTCTGTCGACCGGGTTAATTCCTCCCATTCTGCAATCTCTGCCTTCAAATGTGAGATCCGTTCCCGAACCAATCGTAGAGCATCGCTGCCCAAGAGGAGTTGCGGTGGAGGAGCGTCCGACGCAACGAGTTCGAGCACAGCGGCGGCCAGTTTATGTGGATCGCCCATCTGTTTGCCGTCCTTTTCGTGTCGCGCCGCACGGATCGGATCGAACAGAGCATCGTAATCCGCTATTGATCGATGAGTCCGGACCATCGAACGCCCAGCCCAGTCTGTACGGAATGATCCTGGGCACAGCGCCGTAACATGAACGCCGAAGGGTGCCATTTCGGCTCGCATCACTTCCGAAATGCCCTGCAAAGCGAATTTGCTACCACAGTAGGACGCCAGGCCAGGCATCGTGATCAAACCACCCATCGATGTCACGTTCACGATAAACCCGTTACGTCGTTCACGAAAAAGCGGCAGAAAGGCTTTGGCGACAGCAACGGCCCCAAAGACATTTACGTCGAACTGACGGCGCATTTCTCCAAGAAAAGACTCCTCCAAAATACCTTCATGTCCATAGCCGGCATTATTGATGAGCACATCGACAGGACCGTAATCTTGCTCTGCCTGTGCGACGATGTCAGGAATACGATCAAAGGCGGTAACGTCACACAGGACCGAGCGTGCATCCGGCAGGCGCTCCAGTAAAGACGCTCTCGCGCTTTGCGACCGGACCGTACCAATTACCCCATGCCTGCTTCGAGGGCGGCCTGGGCAATCGCCAATCCAAAACCTGAATTGGCACCGGTGATAAAAAAATTTCGCTTTGGCATGGCTTCGCTCGACTGAAGTGGGTTCACGCCTTGACCGATAATATTATATCAGCGTGACTTCGATTGCATTTCCTCCAGTTTTCTTGCCCGATCCTATGAATTTGCCATCCCTACCCTCTCCTCTTGTCGAGCTGGCCGCTGACCTTGCACCGCGCCTCGGCTACAACGACACACCCTTTCCGGGTATTCGAATCCTGCGTTCGGATACTAATCTTGAAGATGTTCCGGTCCTTTATCGTCCCGGTGCAGTCTTTGTATTACAGGGGGCCAAACAGGGCTTTTTCAACGATCAGGTCTACCTCTATGACACTGACCATTACCTCGCGATTTCGATCCCGGTTCCATTTAGAATGGCATCACAAGCCAATCCCGAACATCCGCTTCTTGCCGTATATCTTGATTTCGACTTGCATCTCGCCGCGGAAATAGCGCAAGCGCTGGTTGGACAGATCGGTCGTAACGAGAGAGTGCGGGCACAAAGCCTGATTTCAAGCCGGATGACGCCTTCCATTGCGAATGTGCTCCAACGTTTGCTTCACGCTCTGCATCATCCGCAGGAGTTTGCCATTCTCGGCCCGGGGTTGCTGCGTGAGCTGCATTACCGTGTGCTGATCGGCCCGCAGGGTGAAGCCCTGATGGCAGCGCTGCGCGGTAATGACATGGCAGACAGGATCGTGCCCAGCCTGACGCTTATCCGCGAACGTTACGCTGAAAGATTGTCCGTAGCAGAGCTTGCGACAGCAGCCGGTATGAGCGGCTCCTCTTATCACGCCGACTTCAAGTCTCTCACTGGCATAACCCCAATCCAATACATCAAAGCTTTACGGCTTCACGAAGCGCGACTGATGGTGGCACGGCGTCAGGGATCGATCGCCATGATCGCGACCCAAGTCGGTTACGTCAGCCCTGCCCAATTCAGCAGGGACTTCAAACGTCACTTCCATCGCAGCCCGACAGAAGAAGCCAGATGGATGCGGAGACATCTAGGAGAGCCTGTCTGAATTTGAGGGATAAACCCGGCCGCGATGACGTAGTGGTCCGATCATCTTCTCTTGTCTATCCGCCTACAGGCTCGTCTCTACTCAAGTGGTGTACGATCAGGGCGATCGGCAAGCCGAACAAAAACAGATGAACGAGTAAGGCCGCTAGAGGGGGCATCGATGTTACGCCCGCGGGCACCGCAAAACGGCTATGCGGCAAGATGATCAATCCCATGACCAGAAACACGCCGAAGCCAAAAGCCGGCCCGGCAAGCCACGGCATCCGGTTAAGAAACGGAAGACGCGCAACTGCGAGCGCAAAGATGATGGCTGGGATGACCGAGACAAGAAAATGCAAAGCGGTGCCGATAAAAAATCCAGGCGCGCCGTCATAGGCAGCCAGTCCCATGACGCTGCTGGCTGCAAGCTGCATTTCAGGGATCACCCCCACCCCACGTGCCTTCTGGAGAATCAGGACAGGAATTAGACCTACGGCACCCGTGACTAGGCCGGCAATCAAACCGGTCCGGAGCGGATTGGCATGACCGGGCACCGGTCGTGCCCTTAACTGCGAATCATAAGGAACGTTCACAAATTATCTCCTAATCATTCTTGCATCAGCGTCCCCGGGGATTGACCACGACGGTTTCCAGTGGGGATGCGTCTTTATAGAAATTCGGTTTCCAAAGGTAATCTGATATCTCTTAGTTATTGGGGTTTTTGAGTTACCAGTTGGAAACCAGCGGGAGATGGAACGATGGTTCTGAAAGTGCGCACCACAGTCAAAGCACTGCCAGGATGCCCAATGTCGCAATGCATGTCTTTGCTTAGCGGCCTGTGGAGCCCGGAGATCATCTGGTCACTTAGTACGGGAGCCCGCCGGTTTTCCGAACTGCGCCGGAATATTCCCGGTATCTCGGCTAAGGTCCTTACAGGCCGGTTACGTGACCTCGAACAACGTGGTGTCCTCGCGCGCAGCGTGATTGCCACGTCACCCCCGACGGTTGAATACGAACTAACGGCACTTGGCGAGGAGCTGTTGCCGGCGATCCGGTCAATCGTGGAGGTCGGAACACGGCTGATCTTACGCGATCGTGAGCAATCTGTAGGTGATGTCGCCGCTAGGGGACTAGCCATACCTGACGCTGTTGACGAATAGCAATATATGGCTGCGCCATGACGTCAGCTTCAAGTCGGCCTATCGCCCGCTCGTCTCGGCCTTGCTAGTCTTTATTGTCTCCCTTTTACCCAGCGCTTCTCGCAACAGAACATTCTGCGTTCGCAACTCTTGGATCAGCTCGAGATTAACCTTCTCCCTTGCCTCCAGATTATCCACGCGGGCATTCAGTCGGTCGATCTCCTCCTGCTGCGACGCAATCGTGGCTCTCGAACTCGACGCGCCGAAGCCGATCAGCCAGCGGATGGTGAAAAGCAGCCCGCCGATCACCGCAACCCACCAGGGCTGCGGGGTAAGGTTCTCAGGCATTGCCCATTCTCCCCAGCGCTGCCCGGATATTGAGGAGGGCAAGCGCGCCATAGGCCGCGATCGCAGGCACAAGCGCGTTCGGGGCGATCAGTCCGAAAGCGATGAATGCCCAGGCCGTGAAAGCCGCGATCGCCGAAGCGCGACGCAGGGCGGGATGATTGCACACCGCCCCCACGATCTGCGCACCGCCCGTCAGCCAGGCAAGCAAGGCATAAACCAGCGTTGGATGATCGGCGCGGGGCAGAATGGCGAGAAGCTGCCCTATGCCAGGCCATGTCACATCCGTCCGCGGTAGCGCCAGAAGCAGACAGGCCCAAAGAGCAAGCGCCGCACCCAGGCAGAACTCCTGCATCCGCATGGTGTTATCCTCCTGTTCGTTCAGACCGAAAGCCATGTGAGGGCGGCATCGGACAGGGCCGGCGTGAAAGTGAAATCCTGACGACTCTTCTTCAGCGTCACGATCGTGATCACCGCCCGGACCGTTTCACCCTGATCGAGATTGACGGCCATAGCGTTGACGATGATGGGCATAGGTCCATTGCGGTCGACGCGCAGGCGCCTTTGCTCCGCCGTGTAAGGCGCGGCCGATCCATCCGACCTCAGACGGTACAAGCTGCAGACGATCTGCAGGAATCCCCAGTCGGTCGCCGTAACGCCGCCCCAGTCCTTGAGCTGGATTATGCCGGCAAACTCAGCTTTCAGCGTGATACCGCTGACCCGGATATCCTGGCTGAAAAAATCCCGGCGCTGATCGTCCAGTTCGGCACCGGGGATCGATACGCGCCCCTGCGTGGCAGGCGGGGTGATGGCTTCAACGGGAATGTCGGAATAGACATAGACCAGCCCGGTGAAGTTGAGCCGATCCTGACGGTCGAACGTGTTGCCCAGCACCTGATCGCGCGAGATCATGGCAGGCTGGCCATGCGTCAGTCGACCAATGCCCCATTCGGCCTTCGTGCCGTCATCGGCGAAGTAGTAAACCTCGCCATCCTCAAAAACACCACTCCAGCCGCGTCGACCAGGGGGCGCTCCGCTCAGGGCAAAGGGGCCTGTGCCGGGGTTGTTGGACCGCTCGAGCACGAACGGGGCGAATTTCGGCATCAGAGGCGCTCCTTGATGGTCATCGATGTTGCCAGCCGATCGGCAGCGCCTGCCGGGCAGGTGATGTCGCCCGGTGTGAGGCGCCCGAAGATCATCGCGCTGTTGCGATCGGCGGCAGAGAGATCGGGTACGAAAAGGATGTTTCGTCCGGTCGCAGCCGTGCTCTCGATGCTGCGGATCATCGTCAGCTCGGCGATGCCCAGAGACTGGTGATCGATCGCGATTGCGCGTTGGCGATAGCGCAGGGTGGGATATTCCACCCCCGAGAGGCTGATGGCCTCGTCGATGGTGGCCTGCTGGCTCTCATTGCCCTGCCAGCTCATATTGCGCTCGGGCTGCCAGAGCGGCCCGAGATAGGCGAGCGGGAAAGATAGGAAGCCGTCAGGATTGTCCTGATCGCTGATCGAGATATCGAGCTGCGTGATTGTCTGGTCGTTCGGAAACACAACGAGGAACTGGCCCGAGACGGTTTGCGTCTGCTGGCCGCCCGAAGCGTAAACGACACCCGCCCCGTTGCGGGCAACGAGGGAATATCGCGCTCCCGCCGTGAGATTGGTACGGTGAAACGAAAAGCCCCGGCACAGGATGGGCCGGGGCAGGTGCGCGATGAGATAGGCTTCCTTTCCCGGCACGCGCCAGGCGGTCGAAGGTGCCCCCTGATCGTTTTGCAGATTGCTCAGGGGCAGCTCCGCCACCTGGGCATTGCCCTCCAGCCGCGCCTCCATGAGCGCGTTCTCTGCGCCGAACGCGCAGGTCCAGGCCTCGGCCATGGCCGTATCTCCCTGTATTCAAAGAGTAGATTTATTTGTGGATAATTCAGCGCTTAATCATGCCGATATATACATAAGTATATATGTATATTTTCGATCAAACGCGTTATGCAGGACTCGTCTTTTCGGTCCATTATTTTGGACCAATACATATTTCTAGTCGAACGGGAGAACGCATCTCTCCTGGGAGGATATCCATGCGCAGTAAAATAGAAAACCTCATCGACGATATAAAATTCGCATTTCCAGCCTATGTTAATGTAATGTATAAGATATTTATTATGTATTTCTAATATATTTAAATATCAGATGGGTTTTATATGTTGATATCTATTATTGATATAAATCAGATTGATTTGTCCAGTTTTCGTAGAGTATATTCGGATCAATCCCGATTGCTGATCATGATATCTAATATATGCCGCTACACCGCCGGAAGGTTCGCTTCTTTCGACCTAGCCTAGCATATGCGGGTTTATGGGAACGCTCTCGAAGACCCGAACTATCGTGCCCGCTCATCAATGCGGCGTAAGGCAAAAGGTGGCCCAGCCGCTGCCATCTCGTTAAAAACGGTGGGCCACCTTGCCTGCGACAATGCAACGGGGAGGGAGGAGACGCTCTCACCCGAACCACCAGAAAGAAAACGCTGCTTTCCCGGTCACACCATCGAAGCTCGGGAAGCATCTGACTGACCTCAGGGTTGGTCAGTCAGATGCTCAATTAGCGTTCATGCATCACGCCATGCACACCCTAACCTAAACCCCGCGCATATGTAACGACAAAATAACGATTCGAATAACCGAATATCATACCATCCGAAGAAGATATCAGACCAATACAGTCAGGGTTATGATTGCCTCGGCAGAGCGGATCTGCTCGCCAATCACGAGCCCAGTCACGCCCCCTCGCAAACCCGGCGCTGGCAGATCGAGCCGCAGAGCCTGACCGAGATCGATGCCCCCCGCGACGGAGCGCGGCAGCGTTACGGCCCATAGATGGCGCTCCGTCCCCCAGAGATCGCCATGGCTATTGGCCGCGTTCTGGGCATCGTCCTCGTCGAGAAGTACGGTCGGGATCACCGGCAGATCGCCAGGCTGGCGATAGCGCAGCTTGATGCTAGGCAGGTACCAAGTCGCTACCCGGTCTTCCTGCAGCACATAACTCTGCCGCCCGACCGTGATGCGCGGATGCAGCGCGTTGCCACCCTGCTGCACAGTCTGATTATGTGCGTAGCCGATCCGCCACCGATAGGGAGGTGGTGCCAGGCCGCTATCGAGCGCAATCCCTGACAGAGCCGTGACCTGGTCTGCCGTCAGCACCCGTGTGGGCGTGCCGCCGGGTATTTGCAGGCGCAAGGGCGTGAGCGTACCCTCGTGGCTGGGCACCAGACGGATGCCGAGCCCCGAGAGCCAGGTATTGACGATCTGCCGCCCCGTGACCGTCTGGCTCCCGTCCCAGTACCAGCCAGCCTGGCGCGCATCCTCCCATGATCCGGCAAGCCATTGCGCGGGCATGGTCAGATCCTCGATCAGCATCTGGCGCAGGAGCGGCAACACGGTGCGCGGCGCTGCCCCCGAAGGAAAATCGCCTGTGGCATCCACCGTGATCGCATAGACGGGCTTCGTGCCGAGACGGATGAACAACCCGCCCGAACTGCTTTGCATCTGCCAGGTGCCCGGCACTGGTGCGACCCCGTAGAGATCGCCTACGGCCCCGGCATAAGCGATGCCCCCGGCAAACCCGCCCTCATAAAGGGCCGTGACCACACCCGGCCCGTCGCTGATCTGGTAAACGAGATTGACGGCATCGATCAGCACCGGGGTCAGGTTGAGCGCGGTACCACGCAGGCGAGGCATCGAACGGCCCTTAACGTTGGCATCCCCGCCAAAGCGCCCCGAACCGGCATAGGAGCCAACTGGCATGATAACCTCATCAAGCCAGCCCGATACCTCACGCAGCGGAATCTGCACGTTCAGACGGTCGGATTGCCACGAACTGCCTAGGCCAGTGAACATGGGCATGAGAGCGCCGCTCACCGGGTCGAGATCGATCTGACGCACTGAATCCCGCGACTTGAAACCGGCCTGGATACGCACCGGCATCCGGTCGATCACGCGCTCGCGAATCAGCGCGTCGAAACGTCCGTCTGGATTGGCGATGGTAATCGCCCCCCAGCTTTCGCGCACCGAAGGTGAAGCTGGCGACAGATCGAGCCTGCGATCGATCGCGAAGGCATCGGTCAGCCAAGGCGGATAGGGCCGACTCGCCTCATCGACATATCCCGCATCTGACAGGCGCAGGGTGTCGATGATGCTGATACGGAACGGCAGCTGCGTGATCGTGCCTGCCGCCGCTGTACCCAGACCACGGACGAAGGTGACATCCACCACGCGCTCCATGTCGATTTCGACAAGATGGAACAGAGCGCCGCTCATGCTGCCCTGCCTTGTGCCTGGTGGCGCTGCTCGGCCAGCTGCTTGTTTGCCGTATCAAGCAGACGCTGCAGCAATTCCGCCAGGGTCTGATTGTTGCTCGCCAGCATGGCCTTGAGCGCCGATTCAGTGATCGTGTTCGGTCTGATGGTCCCGATCGACTGCAGCAGCTGCTGCACGCGGGTGTAATCAGAGACGAAATCACGCCCTGACCCATTGTAGCTCTGGCTTTGCGCCAGAAAGGTCTCGGACGCGCTGCGCAGCGATTGCAGGGCCTCATAGTCGCCACGCTGGGCTTGCGCGGCGATACTGGTGAAGTTGTCATTCGCCGCACGATATTGCGCCTCCGCCGAGAGCGGCGAATAGCCCGAGAGGTTCAGCCCCTTGGCAAAGTCGAGCAGGTTGCTGATGACCGAGGCCGCCGAGCCTTCCGCCTGGTCGCGTTGCTGCTTGGCCTGTTCAGCCGCCCGCTCGGCCTCCTGTTTGGCCTGGGCTGCGGCGGCGTCTGCGGCCTGTTTCGCCGCCTCTGCTGCCTTGTCCGCATACTCCTTCTGAATGGCCAGACGTTCGGCCCCCAGCGTCTTTTCCAGATCCGATGCCTGTTGCAGGTAGGTCTGGTTCGAACTGTAGGCATCCCCCAGGAAGTCGCGCCAGCTCTCGGCAAGCTGGCGTCTCTGTTGGGTGGCAGACAGATCGAAACTCATGAGCGCCGCGCCCTGGTCGTCGCCGGTTGCGGTGAGATACCGCACCCGGAAGGCTTGGGCGCTCTCGGCCAGGCTTTGCATGTTCTTCGCATAGCCCTGCTCATAGAGCGTGCCGAATTTGTCATACAGAGCGTTGCCGTCCAGCCCATAGCTGCTCGCCTGTGTTGCGGCAGCCTCATAGGTTTTCTTCAGTGCCTCCATCTGCTCGACCCAGCTTTGCTGCCCGTTCACCGTCGCTTTCATGAGATTGGGCATGGTGTTGGACACAAACTCGGTGATGGTCGCAACCTGCGATTGCAGATCGCTTGTTGCCACCGTCTTGCCGTTGAGCATCGTATCCAGCGCCGTGCGCAGATCACCCGTCGCCTCGGTAAAGCCCAAGACAGTCACGGTGCCGTCACTGTTGAATTTCGACACTGCCACGCCGAGCGCATCCACCGTGTCGGCCATGCTTTTCAGCTGCGTTACCGCGCTTTGGAATGAGGCCACGCTATCGAAACTTGCGGGCATCCCCTGCGATAGCGCCTGGCTGAATGTGGCGCTGTCATCGCTGCGCAGCTGCAGCTTGCCGAGCAAATCGGTCAGGCTGACAGAACGTTGCGATGGATCCTTGTTGTTCGGGTCATCGCGTACCGTGCCGAGATAGAGATTTTCAGCCTTCAGCCCGAGGCTTTTCATGGTGGCGTTGACGCTGGCCATATCGGCCTTGAGTTGCGCCGTGATGGTGTCGGTCTGCTTCTGGTTCCAGCTTTGCCCCATGCTCAGCTGATCGCCCTCCATTACCACCTGGTCGATCGTGTAAGGGTTTTTCTTGTGCCCAAACAGGCCGCCCAGGAGGCCGCCAAGCCCACCGCCGAGAACCCCGCCCATGACCGTGCCCACTACCGGGAACGCGGTACCGAGCCCGGCCCCGATGACGGCACCGACACCCGAACCGAGCAGGCCATATGTTCCGCCGCCGACATTGCCAAGCGCGGAGCCAAGCGCGAAGCCGCCACCGATACCGGCCAGGGAGTTCCCTACGGTTGCCCCGCCGGTCAGCTTTGTTCCCATCGCGCCCGAAAGCCAGCTGCTCGAACTCGATACGCTCGATGCGGGCGTGCCAGCCCCGGTAATCGAGACACTGGCCGCCTTGTTGCCGACCGAGCCACCCGAGGCCAGGGCATCAGAGATGCTTGTGAACGTGTTGCGTGAGCCCCCGTCGAGCGCGTTCAGGGCCGGGTTGACCAGCGCCATCTTGGCCACCAGCCCGACAATCTGCGTTTGCAGGCCGGACAGGATCGAGCCAAAATCGACCGCCCCCTTGCCGCTCTGCACGAAAGCCTGCGTGACACTGTTCGTCAGCGTGTCGAACATGCTGCCCAGGCTCCCTGTCAGATCATCGAGCGCCGATTTCTGATGCTGATAGGCGTTGGTCGCCATTTGTATGGCCGCCACATTGTCGAGAGTGGCCTGACTTGTTTTCGAGTGGATATCGCCACCCGCTTCAAGAATGCGGTTGCGCTCTTTCATCACCGCAATCTGCACGGACACCGCATCGCTGTTCTGCCCGATCGCCGCCGTCTGCGCCTTGATGACTTCCAGATCCAGCGACTGCCCGTACAGCTTGCCCGCATTGGCCATATCGACCTGCGAGGCGGCGGCGGATTTCATGGCACCCGTCAGGATATCGAGTTGGCGGGCCTGTTCGGCCGTGCCGTCGATCGAGGTCGCCCGCACTTTCTCGGCAGCCTCCATTGCCTGTTGGTACTGTGTCAGTGAGCCTTTCGAGGCGTCATAGCCCGCCAGCATATCCTGCTCGGCCTGGGTATGTTCATTGATGGCCGCAACGGACTGATTGAATTGCCCTGTCAGGATTTCCTGTTGCCTGGCCTCGGCTTCTGCCAGCTGGGCGGCGGTCGCGTGCGCCTGGCCCATGCGCCGCGCTGCTTCCTCCACCTGTTGATGCACCTGCACCATTGCGGTCTCGGCGGCCGAGTAGGTCTCGGCACTTTGCGCTGCGAGCTTCTGTTGATGGGCGATGGTCTCGATCGGGTCGCGCAATTCGTTGAGCGCACCGCGCTGCACGTTGATCTTGTCCGTCAGTACGCCGGTTTGCGCGGCATAATCGGCATCCGACACCTTGCCTGCGGTGTGCAGGTCATTCAGTGCCTTCTGTGTCGTGGTCAGGGCCGTAATGGCCTGCTCATGCTCGCGGATCTGCGCCGCCGTGCTGCCATCACTGCCGCGCAGCTGGTCATCGACCCGGCCCTGACGCGATGCGATTGCCTGCGCGCCATAAACCTCGCCGCCCGTGGCCTTCTGGGCATAGGCCGCAACACTGGCAGGCGGGCTGGCGATCTTGCCCGAGAGGTACTGATCGACGTTCCCTTCACCCCAGTTATAGGCCATGGCGACAAGCGCCTGATTGCCGTCATATTTGGTGTAAAGCCGCATGAGCAGCTGCACGCCAGCCGTGACGTTGCCCGTGGTCGTGCGCAGATCATTGCCATTGGCGCTGCCCGGCATGATCTGCATCGCCCCCAGCGCACCGGCAGAGGATTGCACGACTTTTCCGCTGGCATCGTATTGGCCCGTTGCGCTTTCGATCGGCTGAATGCGATGGGCGAGTGCGAGCACGTCCGAGCTTGCGCCGAGACTGGCCCCCACCTTGTCGATGGTCTTGCCCACCCCTGCGACATCGGAGGCCGCGACCTCGCGTTGCTGCAGGTAATTGTGAACGGCCGGAATCTTGTCCAGCTGCGCCCACTCCCAGTCGCGCACCTCCCTGGCTTTGTCGAGCAGATACTGGATGCCCTGCACGCCCTTGAGCGCACCGGCCATGATGCCATTGCCAATCCAGTCGATGAATTGCCCGAGCGGGGCCAGCCCCTCACGCAGGGACGTGCTCATGTCGTGCAGGGCATGGTGCAGCGGCGTCACGCCCTGATCGGCCGCGTTGGCCGTGGCCTTACTGACCTGCCCCATGAGCAGGGACCAGGCCCCCATACGATCGCCGCTGCTCTGCAAATCCCGTATGTGCTGCACCAGGCCTTCATGGACACCAAGCAGGCCTTTCTGCGCGAAATCCTCGGCGGCTTTTGCCGGGTCATCGAAGGCAGCGGCCATGTCTTTCGCCGCGTCCGGCACGTCCTTGCCGAGCACGGTGGCGAGGTTACGTGCTGTCATGGCCAGCGCATCGAGGCTGCTGCCACTGGTGGACGGCATGGCGGCAAAGGTGGTGGTGACGGCGCGGCTGTCGGTGAGGGACAAGCCGCTCTTGCCAGCGATGCGCCGTGCCGCGTCCTCGGCAGCCCCGGCCATGGCCGCGTAATCGCTGCGCGTGGCGCGAAGGGTCTGGCCGAGGGCAGCGAGGTGCGATTCCTCGGTCTCGGCGGCGCTCCCCATCTTGTAGATGGCGACACCCGCCGCCAGAGCGAGGGCCGCCAGACCGGCTGGTCCCATCAGGTAGCCTGTTACGATCTGCGTTGCCTTGCCAAAGCCGCCCATGACCGTAACCATGTTCGGCACCTGGTAAAATGCCGCCTTCATGGCCCCACCACCGGCCAGCACCTGATCAGCGAATTTATGCGCCTCACCCGCCAGGATGCCGATCTGGTAGCTGGATAGTTTGGCGGCGGCCGTGCCCTCGGCCAGGGCGACAGCATGTTGCTTGCTCGCACCCGTCGCCGCGTCGAATTTCTCTTTCTGGGCTGCGGCTGATTTGGCGATACCAGCCAGCGACCCTGCATATTGTTCCTGCGTGATCTCGCCGGCAGCGAGCGACTTCTGCAGCGCCTCGATATTGGCCGTGCGCTGGCGGATCTCGCTGCTAAGCTTAGCCTCGGCCCGTGTCGTTTCATCGAACTGCCGCGCAACCGACGCACCGGAACGGCCCAGCCTGGTCACTTTCGTATCGGCCACCTCTGCCGCATCGCCAAGCCTGGTCAGGGATTGCGCATCTTCCTGCGCCTTGGCCAGATTGCTCGCAAAAGCAATGTAAAGCTCGGAGATCGTGGTGGGCATCGTTACGCTCCATGCGTGCAGCATCGGACCGCGCATTTGTGAAATGCGGATGAGTCGAAATGTTGCCGTCATCTGATAGGAAGGTGCGCGCATGCCGCGAAACGCGCAGGCAAGCGCAACAGGAAGTGGAGCAGGACCATGATTCGTAAATTGACGGGAGCCGCGATTGCTTTGACAGCCATGACCGCTGTTGCATCCGCGCACGCAGAGACTGGCGATTCACTCTCGATTCCACTGTCGTCGTCGACCGACATCCACCGTCAGACCGTGTCCTACAACTGCAAGGCAAAAAAAGGCGCGAGTTCAGCCAGGCTGCGTGCTGTCCTGCCAGAGAAAATCGTCAAGGTAAGCTATATCAACGCGGGCGATATCAGCCTCGCTGTGCTTCCGGTCGACGGAAAAACGCAGATATTTACCGACGTGATTGCCGCAAGCGGCGCCAAATACGCGGCGGCTGAATATGTCTGGTGGAGCAAGGGCGACGATGCCATGTTCTCAAGCGAAATGGATGCCAGTGCCATGCTCACCTGCCACGAAATCAAGGGCTGATTGTTTCCGGTACAGTTTTCATGACCGCAGGGTGATCTGCAGAGCCGGATAGGTCATGACCGTGCCAGCCCGTGTCCTGCGCTCGCCCGAGGCGCCGCGCAGGATGTACGGGGCAGAGGGTGCGATGCCGCTGCCAACGCGCACGAAGGTCTTGCCAAAAATGAGTGTCGGAAAGCGCCGCATGAGGGTTTGACGCACGCGCTCGATCTGGTTGCGCCGTATGCTGGGCTCAAGCGCCCCCGTCTCGATCTTGCGGGCATAAGGCAGCGGATTGACGATCAGGATCGTGCCATCTGCGGGCAGATCCTTGAGAGGCTGTTTCCAGGGCCTGTCGTCACAGATCAGCACCCAGGCATCGCGAAAGCGTCCGCTGCGCACGGGCGATGTTGAGCGGCACAAAGCAAGCGCCGCCTCTGCTGCCTCGCCCGTAAGATTGAAGCGATAGAGAATGGTGCCGTCCAGCCGCACGCTTGTTTCTGGGGCGTCGGCTTTGCCGTCCACATAGCGCCGCCAGCTGGGCGGCGCCTCGCCGCGTGCAATCACCGCGTCACGCGCCGCAATGGCTTGTCTTGCCATTTCAGCCCGCAGGGCATCGGGGGAAAGATTGCGATCGACAAAAAGGCGCAGCGACCGGCTGAAGGCTGCAGCTCTCGCCATAGTTCATCCCTTCATGAACTGTTCGATATCCTCGGTGATCCTGCGGTTTCGATACGCCATGAAGACGCTATCCATGGCGCGGATCTGGTCCTCGATCCATGGCCGGTCGTCTTCCGAAACCGCATTGGCCTCACACCACCGTGCCAGCGCCTGCCAGGAGATACCGCCTGGGCGCGATACGCCCCGGATCTTGCCCATGGCAGCCCCGACCAGATCGGTGAGCCAGGCGCGATCGTGTTGCAAATCGTGCCAGCCACGCCATGGGCGTTCGAGTGAGGGTGGGAGGGCAGGCTTGCTGGCGAGCATGGCCTCGCGGATCGCTGGCAACTCGTCAGGCCCCGTGAATGGGCCGTATTCGAGTTCCCAAGCCAGCGCCGCTGTCAGTTTCCCACCGCGTCCCGGTGATCTTCGGTGCGCTGTTCGCCCACCTTGGCTGCAGCCGATATGGCAAGGGCGATCAGCATCGGATGCTCACCGCTTGCAAGCAGCTGGCGGAAGGCATCGATCCCGATTTCGGAGCCGTCGTCATTCTGCAGGCCATCCACATCGAGCACGCAATGTTCGGCAATGGCCTGACCCTGTGCCCTGTCATCTTCGGTCGGCGGCAGGCTCTCGGCGGTGTAGCGCGTGGCACCTGGCTGCAGCGTGCGGTTGAGACGGCTCGCCACCGTATTCTTGAGGATATAGAGCGCGTCGCGATAACGCGGCGTGAAGCCGCGTGTGGTGATGAGGAACGTATTGCCGGGCGGCCCGACCTCGATCGTTTCGCCCTCCTGCACACGGCCAGCATCGCGGGAAAAGGCAGAGAGTTTTGCCATTGCGTTGTTCTTCCTGTTTTTTGAGATAGGTCGTTTCAGAGCGGGGACACCGCCTGCGATGTTGCGAGCAAAGACCAGGCGATCAGGCCGGGAAAATGCTCAGGGCGAAGGTGCCGCCCCCCGGTCGCGGGTTGCCCTCGATGTCGAAAGTCGCAACGATCGTGCTGTTCTTCGATCCTGCATTGATCTGCGGGTTCTGCAGCGAGGCGTTATAGAAAGTCAGGCCGTAGCCATTACCCTTTTTGTCCTTGAGCAGAACCTGAACCGCTCCCTGCCAGTCGTCCTGGAATTTCTGGTATTCGGTGCTGTCACGGAAAAAGAGCTGGATCTGGCCCGACACCATGAAACTGCCGGGCCGCTGCCCGACAGCTGCCACGCTGCCCATGGCGAAATCCTGCCCTGCGCCGTCGCGCGTGATTGTCAGCTGAAACTGACGGATCGGTGCCGTGACCCGTTTGCGATCCAGCCAGAGCGATCCCCATCCCTTGACCGGGTCGAGTACGAAACTGTCGGTCGGCGGCAGAAGGTCATTCGCAGGCGATGACGTCACGCGCTGCTCGTCGCGAAAATCGAGATCGGCAGAGAACGTCGCAAACTGGCCCTGGGCAATCGAGATCTGGATCTGCTTTACAAATCCGCCCGTTCGCACCAGCGTCTCATCGCCCAGCTGCTCGATAAAGGTGAGGCTGTTGAACGTGGCACCGTTGACGATGCGTGGACATTGTACAGAGGCCCCGGCATCGAGCAGGCCTCTGCCGGTGGTAAAAACCCCCTCGGCAGGATCGAGGAAATCGCCGCGCGCCTCATACGGGAAAATGGCATCGATCTTATCGACAGGCGAGCGCAGGCGCACAAAACCGACCGACGGCAGCACGTTCCAGATCGCTTGTCCTATGGTCGCGAGAACCACCTTGCCGCCTGACCAGGAAAAGGCATTGAGGTCAATTCTGACGCCCTGGGGAAAGGCAACGGATCGATCGTTTTGCGTGCCCGAACATGCGCAGGCCAAAAGCACGTCATAAGAGCCGAATGACAGGGCTCCGGACAATGTGCCGCCGACGGCCTGCTGTGTCGTGACGGCCTGGGAGGCCTCCCAGTTGGGATTGATTTCCTCAGGGCGCTGCCTCGTATTCTGTCTGCGGAAACTCTCACCGGTCAGGCGCAGGCGCTGATAGGGGCCACTCGGCGCTACCCCATATGTGACCTCGCGTGCGTAGGCGAGAATGGTGTCATTGGCCTGTACCCCGACCTGAAATCCTGCTGTTGCACCTGAAAAGGCCATATCACGCCCCCTTCACGGCAGGCGTGGCAGAGGAACCGCCGGAGTTGACGGCACTGCCCGCGTTGGCCGATGCCCCTGAATTCGAACTGGAGCCCGCCGAGGTAACGGAGCTGGGGCCGGTCGATCCGGAAGCATTGTTTGTCGATGACGTCTTTTCGGGAGGTGTCGTCGCGTCCGGACGATCTTCAGGCTGATGACGCATGAGCGCGACGCGGCGGCCGTAGCAAAGCTGCAGGGTGAGTGCGAGCGGGGCGGCATCGCTGCTTTGACTTGTCAGATACTGCCCGTCAGACGCGAATATGCCGGGCTCGTCCTCCTGTTCGACCAGAAGCACGTAGCTTGCCCCTTCTTCAGCACGCGAGGGCGTGATGGGGGATGGAATGCCGCCCATAGCCCGATAGGGTGACACGGCCACACGCAGGCCGGTTGCGACACTGGCCGCCACCTTGTCGAGGGCGATCGACGCGCTGGATGCATCAAAGACAGCACCGGTCAGCACGAAAAGACCGCTGTTGTCAGCGGTCTCCACGAGGGGAAAGAATTTCATCGCGAACCTTTCGGATGGGAAGAAGGCGGGTTTCGGCGATCTGCTTAAGTGCGCGGGTCGCCGTCGCTGTGCTGCGCGCATTAAAAAAGCCGCCCAAGTAAGGCGGCTTTTCTTCGTCGGCCGACGAAATTATTATAGCTAGGCGAGTTCGTCAGCAGGTCAAAATCTTATGCGTAATGCAGTAAAATACCGATCCTCTCTCACCCAAAGATGCCAAAGCATCGCTGCAATAGCTGCAACTCTGCACAGGAGCCGGCCTTTCATAGGCGACAGCCTCAAGCTTAGCGCCATCGATTCTGTCGGGAACTATATTTCCGGATAAATTAGAAAACTGTGAATTAACCGAAACAAACTCGGTTGTTGCAGGGCTGACCAAATGACTTTGAGGATGGATTGAAGCGGCATAGGCGACAGCTGCAAGCACTGCGATATTCATCGTTGAGTCCTCTTTCAATTAGGCCGAGTTTGGGCAACGCATACCCGAGAGCTATCATATCGTTATTATAACGATAATGCTACGAAAGATTGCTGGTTTAATTTTTTTTGTGAATCCACCTCAGAGCAAGTAAACCTGATAGCGATATCGGATCATCAGACTCATGCTGATCCAGTTTCCCGTTGCATCGGGATCGGGCGGATAGAGACTTTGGCCGTCGTAAAATAGCCCGTCAGGCCAAGGGGCATCCTCGCGCATTTGCGCGCGAAACATGGTGCTCATCGTCTTGCACAGGGTCAGCGCGTCAGGTGTCGAGATTCTGCTCACACGCATGGTCAGATGCAGCGCGATCTCGCCTTCTTCTTCCATGGCACTCTCGCCCAGACCGAGCCTGTCGGATCGACTGGTCTGTGTTTCCATGCGCCAGTGGATATCGGGCCGCTCCTCCGCGGGCTGCATCAGTACGTCGACCAGCGGCAAAGACTGCTGGTCCGCCACCCGTGAGGCGCGGGCATAGGCATCGTTCCAGACGGTATCGGACAGCATTAGGAACCTCCCGAGGCGATCAGGGTCCAGCCGCACAGCGTACCCCGATCGTAAACCGGGCTGGCGTCGGTCAGGGTGTAGGTTTTTGGCCCATCGCGCAGGGTGTCTCGCAGGCGGGGCCTATAACCACTGCGCGAGGTTTCATCGGCGGTGATCTGGGCGATGAACGGTGCCTTACCAGCCCCTTCGGCGAGCTGCGCGGCCTGAGGTGGCAGGGCGTAACCCAGAACAGTCAGGCTCTCACTCAGATCGGCCCGGCTCAGCACCATGCAACGTCCGGCACGCAGGATTTGCCGCCTGCGTCGGCTGACGCCCACGCTCATGACAGACCCGCCTGCGCATAGCGGGCAAGGATGGACGCCGCATCGGGGGGCAGACCGCCAAGGCTTGCATCGGGCGTGGCCCAGCTGCTTGCGCCCACGCCTTGCTCGCTCTCGGAGCGCAGGAGCGGGTCGCCGCGCTGGGCGGTGAAGAACAGGGCCCGGGCGGTCGAGAGCGTGGCAGCACGGATATCGGCGGGGACAGTCGGGGCCAGAGGCTCGCCCTGGTCGTCTTTCATGCCCGGCACAATCCAGCCGCCCCGATAGGTCACGCGGTAGCAACCGGGCCACCACCATGCACCCTGCAGGTGGGAAGGATAGAGCAGGCCGGACCAGGCCGCGCACTCCCAGCCCTCAGGGCTGGGGTCGAGGGTAAAACCATCCTGCGTGACAGTGACGATCTCGACCACAGGCGAGGCCGTGAGAGCGAGCGAAAGGCGGCGCTCGCCATCCCCGACGCGCAGGGTCTGGCGATACAGACCCGCCAGAACCGGACGACCCAGCGTGGCCTGCACGAGGGCTGTGGCCTGGGCCAGATACTCGTTCAGGGCCGGGTCATTGTTCTGCCCGCCCGGCTCGCCCGCCAGCTGATCGCGCAGGGCATCGAGCGAGACCAGGGGGAGGTTCTTGTCTGGCGCTTCGAGAATGGTGAGCGTCATGGTGCCCCCCGATCAGGATTTCTTTGCAGCGGTCGCATCGGGCGGCAGGGTGCCGGTGATGAAGGATTGCTGACGATAAACGACGAGGCCGGTGCGTTCCTCGATGCGAACGGTAACCATGTTCTTCTCGAAATCGTCGCCCACAGTGGCTACCTCGACCGCCACGGACTGCCGGTCGAAAATCTGCGCACCGGTGGCAAAGGCACCCACCAGAAAATCGCCCTGTCGGATCGTGTTGCTGACGACAACCGGCAGACCCCACAGGGACCGCGTCGCGACAGACTGCGGATCCCCGAGGACATAGCGGCCGATGCCGTCCTTGACGGATGTGATACGAAACCAGTCGATCTCATGCAGGACAATGCCAGTCGCCGGGTAGAGCGCGAGCGATGCCTGCAACATGGCCATTCGGATCGTATCGAGAGCAGCATCCGGGACCGTAAGGCCGGCAGGCGCCGCAAAAGCTGTCGCCTGCTTCATGAGACCGAGGACATTCGCCCCGGTCCCGTCACCGTACATGAACTGGTATTCCTCGACCTGCTCAAGCCCTGCGACGCCCTGCGCATTGATGATCGAGACGAGCTCGGGGGCATCGTCGAGTGCCTGTTTCGAGGCCTTGAACAGATGAGCGATGACCGCGACATTTGCCCGGCTAAGCTCGAAACTAACATCCGAATACGGCTTGGCCGCACCTTCGGCGACCGGTGCAGCCTTATTGATGAAGCTTTTCTGCCGGACGAATTCGATAATGGGTGACGAGGTCGCTCCGGAGGGGATGAGGCTGCGCAAGGTGGGTTGCGGCAGGCGGATCATATCGATACCCGGCAGGCGCATTGCGGGGATGAGAGATGTTCCGGCAGACGTCGTGGCGCCCATGGTGGCGGGCCCTGTCGTCAGCGCCTTTCGTTCCATCTCGGTCCTGACCCGTCCCTGGAATGAGGATTTGAGGTTGCGTGCCGCATCGCTGGCCATGAACTCTTCGCCCAGGCTTAGAGACTTGCTCTCGGCGGTGTCGCTACGGCGAGCTGCTTTCTGTTCCAGATCGCCCAGGCGGGCGGAAAGCCCGTTCATTTCAGCCAGGGCCTTGTCGGCGCTGGCTTTGGTTTCTTCCGTCACCTTGCCGAGGTTGCGCAGTTCCGTGGTTGAGGCTTCGGCAAAACGCTTGACCTCATCGGTGGCGGCCTTGAGGTCGCGGGCGGCCTGTTCGTAATCGGACATGGGGTTTTCCTCATGAAAAAGGGCGCTCGAAGCGCCCTGTTCTGTGTTCAGTATGAGAGAGATGAGAGGGGGCGATCAGCCCGACCGGCAGACCCTGCGTGGGTCAGGCAGGCTGAAGCCCGAGCGAAGAGCCTCGATCAGTTCCCGTTCGGCCGTGCGTAATTCGGGTGACTGTTCCGGCGGCAGTGAAGCCACCGGATAAAACCGCCTGCGCATTTCAGTCACGCGGGCGAGGGCATTGGACGGGTCATCCACCAGGCTGACCTCGTGCAGGTTTGCGGCCCTGATCTGACGGCGCGGGCCGCCCGGATCGGTGCCGGGAGTTGCGCCGTTCTTGCGCACGGAAAAGCCGATGGAGAGGCCACCGAGCGCGCCGTCTTTCACCAGGCCGTAAAGCCTGCGCCCGTAATCGGTATCCATGCCGGACAGACGCCCGCGCAGATGCAGCCCGTGCGCATCTTCGCTGGCATCCTCCCACACACCCACCGGCAGGCCATCACCGCCAAGGATGCCGTGCATGACGTGCATCGGGATGCTGCGCCCCTGCGCCTTGCGCTCGGCCAGGGTCTCGGCAAAGGCACCGGGCAGGACGATATCGCCATGCGCGTCCTGATGGCCGAACACGCTGCCATAGCCCTCGAAACTGCCTTCTTTCGCGTCGGGCGCAAACTTCCACTCGAAGGCAGCGGCCAGATAGTCATTCATTGTCGTCTCCCGTGATGCCGGATTGCGTGCCGGGCGGTCGGTTGCTGGCAGGCGGATCTTGCCCGCTTGTGGCGGTCAGGTTGCGGGGCTTGCCGATATCGGTGAGCGGGATCATCTGCGCCTGCACCATGAGCACATCGCCGCCCGGCATGGGGGGCAGGTTGTCATTGGCGCGGGCCTCGTTGACGGTCATCCAGCCCGAGCGCAGCGCGGTCTGCATGTAGCCCGCCCGCGCCGTGCTATCGCCGCGCAACAGCGCATCGACATTGAACCGGGCGAAATACCGGTCACGCTCGGCAGGCGAGAGCAGGCAGCGCGAAACGGCCTGTTCGATGCGTTGCAGCCAGGGCATGAGACCATATTGCAGGAACCAGAGATTCATTTGTTCCAGCCCGGTGCCCCAGGCCGTGGATTTTTCCATCGCCCCGATCATGACCGGCTGCACCCCGAACCACCGGCAAAGCGTGGCGACGCCCAGCTAACGGGTTTGCAGGAGTTGCAGATCCTCGGCCCTGAGTCCGATGCTTTCGACCTTCCACCCGCCCTCGAGCAGGGGCGTCTTGCCCGCGTTGATCGCGCCCGAGTAATCGGCGAGGATTGCCTTTGCCTGTTCCTTTTGCGCTGCGCTCAGATAGGTCGGAGCGGAAATATAGGTCTGCGAGAGCAGGCCGTTGCGGAACATGCGCCCGGCCGTTTCCTCGGCGGCGAGCGCGGCCCCGATGGATTGCCGTCCCGCCGTGATCGGCGAAATGCCCATGAGCCCGTCAAAACAGAAGCCCTTGATGTGGAAGATGTCGCCCTCATCGAGCACGAGTGTCTTGCCCTGATAGCTGTAGCGATAGACCACCGCCCCGGTGCTGGGATCGCGCTGCACCGTCATCCGGTCAGGGCGCAGCGGATTGAGCGCCAGGATCTGTCCGTCACCGCGCCGCATGATCTGGGCGAAGCCATTGCCCCAGGCGAGGCAGCACGCGGCCATGCACGACCAGAACTCGATGGGCGTCATATCGGCATTCGGCGCGCGGGCCAGCACCCGGTAAAGCGGGTGATCGCGGGCCAGGGACGATTGCCCGTCACCCTGCTGTTCGTGCAGCTTGAGCGGCATCGAGCCGATGGTTTCGGACAGGGGCCGGATACAGGCCCAGACCGTATCGAGTTGCAGCGCGGTATCGACCGAGACACGCTGGCCGGAAATGCTTGGCCCGCCCGCCATGAAAGCGCCGAGGCGCAGATCGGTGAGGGGTACGCCCGTAACGGACTGGAAAGCCGCGCTTGCGGCCTTGTAGGCCATGCCGCGCAGTCTCGTGGCGATGCTCATACGGCAATGATCCCGGTTGAAAGAAAATCATCCATTCGGCCGCCACCGGGCGGCTCGGGGTTGCGGCTCATCAGCGTCACCGCATTGAGCAGCGCCATCAGCGGGTCGATCTTGAGATAGCCCGCCGCCTGTTTGGTGATGATGATGGCATTGCCCCTGGGCTCCACCTTCGCGTTCGAGACGGCCCAGGCCATGATCGGCCTTGCCCCGTGGCAGAGCGTGCCATCTGCCAGCTTGCGCTCGGCGGTCTTGATGGCGCCCGAGAGCGTCCAGCCCTGAGAGATGCCCACCACACGCTCATGGGCGATGCCGATCTGGGCCAGCGCATCGACAATGGCGCCCACGCCCATCGGGTCGAGCCCGACGATCGCGAGCTTGTTGCTATGGTCGATCGTGCCGAGGACCGCCACCAGCTGCTCGATATCGGTGCCGGGCTCGGCGGTGATGACCAGATCGCCCTGTGTCTCGAAGTCGCGCAGCTGGCTGGCCTCACGCTTGCGAAGCGCCAGCACGCCCTCGAACACCCAGCTTTTCTGCCAGTGCAGCCATTGGCCCGTGATGGTATCGCGCCCGAGAACTGCCAGCGAAAGCAGATCGTCGAGGCCGCCGCCGTCGATGCCCGCCACGATCACCTCGCAGCGTTCGATCAGGGCCTCGAGGGTCAGCGTGTCATCGCCTGCGCCCTGCCAGTAATCGGCCCCCACCCAGCGATCGGAGCGCAGGGCAAGGCCGATCTCGACATTGAGATGCTGCGACGCCCAGCTGGCCAGCTCGCCCACGCCTTTCTCGCGGGCGTCCTCATACTCGCGCTTCAGGCGGTCCAGCGTGATCGACCGGCCGAGATTGGGCAGCACCATCGGCCAGTACGCGGGATCTTCCCAGGGCGCGGCCTCGCCGGGCAGTTTGGAGGGCTGCTGGATATCGGGCGGCAATTCGTACAGGACCGGCAGAACCGGCTGGAAGCGTTTGCCGTCGCGTATCTCGCGGGCACGGATCAGATCCTGCGCAAACACGCCCCGAGGCGGCCCGTCGCTCTGGGTGGTGATGATGGCGAGGAACGCCTCGGGCTGCGAGATCATGCCGCCGCGTATCTGGCGCATGACGCTGCCCGCATCGTTGCGCATGGCGATGACGTGCTGCTCGTCCACCAGCACGCCTGCAGGCTTTACGCCGGTCATGACGTCCGGACTGAAGGCCTTGACCTGCAGGGTCGCGCCTGTCGCATGAAACCTGAGGCGCTTGAGATGCTGCTGCACCTGAAAGCAGCGCATCAGCGTGCGGTCGTTCTGCACCATGCCGAGCGCCTGGCTGAAGGCGAGATCGGCGATTTCCTTGGTGGGTGCGACGATCAGAAACTCGGCGTTGGGGCGTTCATTCACGATCACGGCCGTCAGCATCAGCCCTGCGCCGTTCGTGGTCTTGCTGTTCTTTTTCGGTACCAGAAGAAACAGCTCCTGGATGGCACGCACACCTGTGTCGGGGTCGAGCGCGCCGAACAGGGCCGAGACGATTTCGCGGAACCAGTCGCCGCAGGCTTGCGCCATGGCAGGCGTGCCGGGCACATCAGGGATGCGCAGCCGATCGAAGCAGCGCACGGCCCGCGCCGCGAGATCGGGATTGACGGGCTTCAGATCCGGCAGGAGGGACCGGCCGGCACGCACACGCGCCTCCCAGTCCTTCCGGCTCAGATCCAGCATGGTCAGTTCCTTCTGTTGATCGGGGGCAGATCGTCGCCCCAGCCGCTATCGAGGCCGGGCAAGGCGGGTTGATCATCGCGCGGGGCTGCGAGGCGGGCATGAGCGTAGGGGAGCGCGGCTTTGGCGGCGTCGGCGCGGATGGCGGCGGCCAGGCCGCGATTGCGGTAGATATGCGTGAGGAAGGCCAGCGGCGAACAGGATGCCAGATCCTGCGGGTTCATGCCGCTCAGGGCATCGAGGCCGGGCGCAAGTGCGGAGGGATCGACCACGAGCGGGCCGTTCCAGTCCACCTGCTTCTTGTTCCGGCTGCCCTTTTTGCGTCCGGCGCCAGGACGTGCGCCACCGTGAGCCATTTCTGCTCCCTTTCCTTGATAACTTGATTTCCTTGATAGACCGGAAAATCTGCCGCTGAGCCTTGCGCGGTTGCGGGGGTAGGATCCGGCCGGACTTTTGACCCGCCCCCTCGGGGTTAGCGGGGCGAGGTTTCGCGGGTGCGGATGGCCCGGACGCGGGCCGTCTTGGAGCCGCCGAAAGTGTCTGCCCACCAGTCGGGACAGATTACATTTTCGACATCTTAAGGGGTTCCTGATATTGTAACTGCATGATTTCCTTGATGTCAGTGAATGCGGGGTTCGTACCCTGCAGCAAAAACCGCTCCCTCAAACCAGGGAGGGAGCCTGCTCAATGACGAAAGATCCAAGTTCTCATCCACATCTCGGATGGTTCAAACACAGGCGCCAGCTCAACCATCAGGATATCACCGTAGTCGACTCTGACATGCTCAGGCGTGCCGTCGGTGCCGCGGCATTGGGTAATGCCATGGAGTGGTTCGATTTCGGGGTCTACGGCTATATCGCCGTGACATTGGGCAAGATCTTTTTCCCAGACACCGACGCCTCGATAAGCCTGATTGCCACGCTCGCCACGTTCTCGATCGCCTTCCTCATACGGCCTATCGGTGGAGTCATTTTCGGTCCGCTCGGTGATAAATACGGTCGGCAGCGAGTGCTGGCCGCCACGATGATTGCCATGGCGCTTGGGACTTTTGCGATCGGTTTGATTCCCTCCTACGCCACTATCGGTATTTGGGCCCCGATAGCCCTGCTTGCAGCGCGCCTCGTTCAGGGCTTTTCGACCGGTGGAGAATACGGAGGCGCCGCAACGTTCATCGCCGAATACTCGACCGATCGTCGTAGAGGCTTGATGGGAAGCTGGCTCGAGTTCGGTACGCTTGCAGGATATGTCGCCGGCGCTGGTCTCGTGACGCTGTTGCAGGTGAGTCTGAGCGAAGAGACGATGCTCGCGTGGGGATGGCGTATTCCTTTTCTTCTCGCGGCACCTCTGGGGCTTTTGGGCCTGTACGCCCGCACAAGACTGGAAGAGACACCCTCATTCAAAGCGTATGCGCTCGAAGCTGAAAAGCGCGAGAATGCCCGTCCGGGCTGGCGCCACCTGTTTGCCATGCACTGGCGGCAACTGGCGAAGTGCGTGGGCCTCGTTCTCGTTTTTAATGTCACTGATTATATGCTGCTCGCCTACATCCCGAGCTATATGACCGTTTCTCTTGGCTACGCAGAGAGCAAGGGCCTGATCCTCATCATCGTCGTGATGATCCTCATGATGCCGATCAATATTATTGGCGGTTTCCTGAGCGATAGCATCGGGCGCCGACCAATGATCCTGGGCGCGTCAGCTGCCTTACTGCTTCTTGCAATCCCTTGTTTCCATCTCATTCAGAGTCACTCCGATAGCTTGATCTTTCTGGGATTGATGCTGCTCGGCATTGCCCTGGCCGGGTTCACGAGCTCCATGCCATCTACACTGCCAGCATTGTTCTACACCCCGATTCGCTATACGGCCCTCTCGGTAGCATTCAACTTGTCCGTTTCTCTCTTCGGCGGGACGACACCGCTTCTGATGGCCTGGCTGGTAAAGAAGACAACATATCTGGACATGCCCGCCTGGTACCTGATGGGCGCAGCATTCATCGGCATCGTTACAATGCTGACCGTTCGTGAAACGGCAGGAATGCCTTTGCGAGGCTCACCGCCAGCGGTAGGCAGTACGGAAGAGGCTAAAGACCTGTTGCAAAGCGGGGTGGCGGTTACGGTCGATCCTGTCCCTCCCGCGGCCACTTAACATTGCGCTCCCGACTCCGACCGCACACCAACCGATAAAAGGAACACATGGTCAGATGGCCTCTCGTCTCATTTCTGAACGTCATCCCTGGGTAAAGTATCTCGCACTCATCAGCATGGGCGTTGCGATCTATGCCGGGGCAATCTGGATCTCGTTCTCGCTTATTGTCGCTTTGGCATGGGGCGCAGTCATCGCCATTGCTGTACGGCCGATACAGCGCAAACTCGGACAGTTTATCGGTGCGAAGATGGCGGCCATCAGCCTTATCGGACTGACCTGCGTGCTCTTCACGATCATGGCTGGCATAGCGGGTTATGGCGCGGTGACCGAAATCGGATCGCTTTCGGAAAAAGCCCACCATCTCATCGCTCCTCACCCGACATCGGCCCCAGCAAACGGTCCTGACGCAGCCGCGCAAGATCGTGCCGCATCGCCGCAGAACGACGAGAGTGCGGGGAAGCCCGAGCCGACAGATCATAATGGGGAAGAAGCAGGCTCTGGCGACAGTGCGACGCCAGCCCTGCCGCCTGCCGTCTCAACCCGGATCGACAAGGTCAAAAGCGTGCTTCCAGCAAGCCTCGCAAACAAAATCGACCCGCAACAGATCATGAAGATGGCCAAGGCCCAGGCCAAGTCGGTCTCCAAGATCGCGGGGCTCGCGGCTTTCAAGATCCTCAAAAGTATCCCGCATCTCCTGGAAGCCTTTTTCATTGCCATGCTGACCGCAGCATGCTGCCTTCTTTCCTACGGACGTGTCACTTCATCTCTTCGCAGGGTCAGTATCGAGCTCACCCAGCGTGACGACATTCTTCTGCACATCGTTCGCAGCATTCGTGGTGCCGTCAACGGACTGGTTCTCGTTGGTATCGGCGAGGCGCTTGTCTGCTCGCCTTTGATCTTCATTGCAGATGCCAGCCATGCGGTCATCCTGACGATCCTTCTAGCCATTGCTGCGTCGATCCCCTTCTGCGGCTATCCGGCGGCAATTCTCGTCGGCGGCATCGTTGCGGCTTCAGGGTCGATGAACATGGGCATTGCCGTTGCAGGCTGGGGACTCTTCGTTCTGTTCTGCGGTGAGCATTTTGCCCGTCCGAAGTTTATCTCCGACGAGACCCGCCTGCCGTTCCTGCACACGATGATTGCCATCCTGGGGGGCCTGCACATGCTCGGCCTTGTAGGCCTCTTCATCGGTCCAGCCATTGTGGCTGCCGCTCACATGCTGTGGTGCGAGCTCGATGGTTCTCGCCGAGGCCAGGAGAGCTCAAAACAAAAGGCCTGACTCGCATCCTAAACGGTTTCACGCCAACGGATCGCCCGAACGCGGGCGGTCTTGGTGCTGTGGCAGGAGCCGCAGAGCAGCCGGACATTGCCCGGATCGAGCAGCGCGCCGCCGTCTTTCAGTTCATGGATATGATCGCCAAAGATCCGGCAGCCGGTACGGCCGCAGGCCTCGCAGCGGCGGCCACGTTGGGCCAGAAGGCGGGACATCAGGCCACGCCATTCGGGCGAGAGATAGATGGTTTTTGCCTGCTTCGGCAGCGCCGTTGCAATACCGGTTTTGACGCTACGAACTGCTGGCAGGACGCACTGCAATCCGCGGACCGCCATGGATCGTCACTCCAGAAATCAGGCACAAAAAAAGACGCCTGCCCGAATGGGTAAGCGTCTCGCGATCTTGGGTCTCAAATATCTGCAAATTGGGGAATGTGGGTAGTAGAAAATGCAGACGGCTTGATTTTTTTTGCGATGACTACACAGGCGCGCTGGTGCCACGCCTGTGCAGTCTTGTGATCAACGCCGAGTTTAGGCCCGATCTTCCGCCATTCCCACTTATGCCGCCCCGAGATCCGGTGAACGATCAGGCGCATATTGACCACTGTTCGCAGCTTGCGATCCTCGACCAGCGGTATCCAGGTGAGCACATTATCCAGTCGGTCGATCTGATCGGCGGTCGGCCTGGGCAGGAACTCATCGCTCTCACGATCCCAGCCAAGATCTTCCAGATCGCGCAGATAGTCCGGCCATGTGCTTCTCGCACCGGCTGGGCGCAGACCAGCGGCGGGAAGGGCCGCAAGCGTGAGGGCCGCTTCGTCAAGCCATTCGCCCACCTGCTCCGGCAGGCTGCGCTCGGGATCGAAACGCAAGGGCATCTTGCTCATGCGGCCACCCTTACGCGCTCGAGGTACTCGGCACGGTTCGGAATCGGCTCATTAACCGCACCCGCAACGCCCGACGCCACACGCTCGCGCCATGTATCCATGTCGCGTTTCCACGCGCGATCAGCCTCGATCTCGGCCTCGCTCAGTGGCGCGTCAGGCACATCGCGGTTTGCGATCGCAGTGCCGATCGCCTTGCCGAAATAGCCCAGATGGCTGATCGAAGCGCCTTTACTGCGCTGACGTTCTGCCACGCTTTCCACCACGCCCAGGATCAGGCGTTCGGTTTCCTCGGGGCTCAACCCGTCATGCAGGGCATCGGCCACCCATTGGCGGACGACGCGGTAATTGCCCATGTCGCGCGCCGGGTCGAACCCGGCCGCTTCGAACGCCATGGGGCCGATGCGCTGATAGGCCGTGTCGATTTGCGCGTCACTCACCTGCGTCCCAAGCTTAGCTTTATCTTCAGAGCTTATATTACAAGCTAAGCCAAGCTTATCGCGCGCGTAGGAGCCTTGGGTTTTGTGCTGGGTTTCGCAAGACACGGTTTTTCCTCCTGAGATCGGCATCATGGCGGTACGTTGGCGCGGGTCGTGCTGCGGCGATGGATTGACGTTTTTCGGCGGTCTTCCGCCCTTTTTGCCGTTCAGTCGCGAGGCAATGGCGCGTCGTGTCGGCTGGAGCGTCTCAGGCAGACCGACCAGCCCGCTTGCCGCGTCATAGGTTATCAGCCGGGTTCTGGCGTAGGTTTCCATGTAGGTTTCGAGCTGGGTTTCCGTCACATGAAACCGGAAGCGCGCAAGCGCCGCGAGATCGGGCGCACCGTCCTTACCGGCGTGCAGGATGCCGTCAGCACCATATTCCAGAATGGCCGAGATCAGACGCACCCATACGACGACAGCCTCAGCGGCCAACGTGAACAGGCGCAGGTCACTGGCGACCATGGCAAGCGCCCGTCTTTCGATCGAAGATTTGGACATCTCAATAGGCTTTCAGACGATACCCGTCCGCGACGGGCTCGATAATGTCTCGATTGACCAGATGCGACACGGCGCCGATCACCTCGGCCGGGTCTGCTGCCAGCAGGCGGGCCAGATCAGGCACGGTCAGCGCCTGGCCGCGTACAGGCGCACGCAGCTCGGTGACGACATCGGCGATATCGGCCAGATGCAGCCACATGCCGCGCGCGGCGAGCGGGAGAACCGACCAGCGCGGATCGGCCATGATGGCGCGGGCGTGGATACCGTAGCGGCGGCGCGAGACAGGGCGAGGCGAAGCGGGGCGCGTCATGCTGCACCGTCCCGACAAGCCCAGGCAGGGCTGCGCGGGTCTTCGGTCTCGTCGCGAAACCAGGTGCTGTCGTCATCGAAGCGCAGGCGCACCGACCCGGTCCCGCCATGGCGGTTCTTGCGGATCAAGATCTGCGCCTTGCCGACCGACTGCTGCAGGCGGAACTGGAATTCAGAGCAGCGATTGGCGAACTGCTCGGCCGTTTCCTTGTCGCGCCTCTGTAGCCCGTCACCACTGGCCTCTTTCCTGAGATAATAGTGGTCGCGATAAAGAAACGCGACGAGATCGGCGTCCTGCTCTAGCCCGCCGCTATCGCGCAGATCGGCCTCGGTCGGGCGCTTGTCCTCGCGCTTCTCTACCTCGCGGTTGAGCTGGGCCAGTGCGATGATGGGAATGCCGAGTTCCTTGGCGAGGGATTTGAGCCCGGCGCTGATCTCGGTCATTTCCTCATAGCGCCCGCGACGGCGCGCGGCATCGCTGCCATGCATGAGCCCGACATAATCGAGTACGATAAGGCCGAGCCCGCGCTTGCTGCGCCTCATCCGACGCGCACGCGACCGCAGCCCGGCTACGGTCAGGCCGGAACGAACATCCAGTTCAAGCGGCACGGCCTCGGCAGCTTTCTCGCCCGCCTGAAGATCCTGCCATTGCCATCCATCGAGCGGGACACGCAGTCCCGTCTCAATATCTTCAGGAATATCGTATCGCCGCCCGGCAAAGACCGAGAGCGTGGAAAGTCCCGCATAAGCCGCACCGGCACGTGCGCCGATCTGACGCGCCGCCATCTCACCGGACCAGAACAACACGCGCTCACCGAGCGCTGCAACGCGCATGGCCACGCCCAGGGCAAAAGCGGTCTTGCCCATGGCCGGGCGGGCGCCGATCACATACAGCCCCTCGCCCAGTAGGCCGCCTGTCATCCGGTCCATGGCGGGATAGCCCCATGACAGCCCGGCCAGTGCCGAGCCGCGCAGCAGGTTCTCCTGCCCGCAGGCAATCGCCTCGCGGATCGCCTCGGAGATCGTCACATTCGGCAGGCTCTCGCGCATGTTCTGGGCGATTTCGAGCAATCCGGCTTCCATCTGCTCGACGAGATCCTCGCCCGTCTGGCCACCAGGGGTCAGGCAAAGCCGGGAAACATCGATGCAATGATTACGCAGCTGGCGGCGCGTCCAGGCATCGAAGATGGCACGCCCATAATCGCCGGCATTGAGAATGCCAACCGTGGCCATCATGATCTGGCCAAGATATTCCGCCACGTCACGCCCCATGAGCACTTCGGAATCGCTGATCTCGTTGCGGATCAGGATCACATTAGGCTCGACACCCGCCATGTGCATGCGGAGCGCGGCAGCGTAAATCACGCCATTGAGCGGCTCGTAGAAATGCTCGGGACGCAGATATTCCTCGACCATGGGCAGCGCGCGGCGACCGTTGGTCAGGATGGCGCCCAGTAGCGCCGCCTCGGCCTGCATGTTTTCGGGCTCATTGACCGAGGCCAGATGCCCGAGCGGTTGAACGTCACCCATGACGTATCTCCATGATCTGTCGGCTTTGGGGGCGTGGTGCGGTCAGCCCCAGCGCCTTAAGCATGCCGCGCGTGGTGCGCTCGGAAATGCCAAGGCGCATGGCAATGAGCCGTGCCGGGAAGCCCCTGCGGTGATAGCCTTGCACGGCAGGTGCAAGACGGGTGCGATCGAGCGCAGGACGAGCCATCAGCCTTGCCCCCTATGCGTTTCGCACCGGCGGATGAATGGCGAGTTCACCGAAAAGTCTGCGCCGCAATAGAGGCACTTGCGATGCCACACGCCCGACACCTGTGCCGTGCTGGCCGAGGGTTTGACCGGCGGCACATCGCTTTCAGCCAAGCCACGATCGGCCCCTAAACAAGCGAGTACGGCACGCACATGACGCAACGGGATTTCATTCCAGAACTTCACGCTGTCAGGCGCGACCTTGAGCGCCTCACCCAGAACTCTCTTGCCGCCACGCCGGGCGCGTATCCTGCGCACGATATCGCGTGCCTGGCGGCATTCGGCGGATGTCACGACAGGTGACATCGCCCTGATTGCCCGCTCCAGCCTGCCGCTTTCATAGGCTCGCAGGAAAGGACGCACATGGTTCGACGGCACTTGATGCCATTTGACCACCGTGCCAGGCTGGCGACCGATCAGCCCGGCGAGGGCGACCCGTGCAATACGGGTTCGGCACAGTCTGTTGAAAATGGCGTTGGCCTGAGCCTGCTCGCCCGAACTGGCCGATTTGCCGCGCAAGCCGAGGCTACGGGCGGAGGCAAGAGCGCCGCTCATGACACACCCCGCAGCGCTGCGACGGGTTCTTCCATCGCCTTCTCAGTGGCGCGCAGATTATGCAGGGCATGCCCTACGGCACGATGCAGGCTTGAAAGCGTGGCCCGCATGGCCGTGACTTCATGCGTCTCGACAACACCATCCGCCAGCACGCGAAGCGTCGTGGCGATGGTTTCATTGAAGCTGTGCGATACCTTCTCGATATCAATAGCGAGATCGCCCTCACCCACCTTGAGCGGGGTGAGGATATACCCCTCAGCCAGCGCCATGGCGGCCAGAACGATCGGCTCCTGCGCGCAGCGATCCATCTCGATGGCAACATCGACCGGCACAACCGATTGCGAATGGCGGTTCTGGTAGTCTGAAAGCTGCGACCGCCCTACGCGGACGAAACTCGCCGCCGCATCGACACCGCCCACAGCGCGAATGACAGCCTGCGTGGCCGTCTTGATTGCGTGCGTGGTCATGGCTGGGCCCTCGATCCGATGGAGCCCGGTGGGGAGTGAGGCGATCTTGCCCGGACACCCTTCGGATGACGGCGCGACATGCAGCCAATAGCCTGCAGAGCATGATGGATTCTCATGCTGCATTCCTTTGTGCGACAGAATTGAAGAGATCAGGCCGAAGTGTTTCGGGGGGAACGCCCACTTCACGCGACACGGCGTGAAGGTGTCGTTTCGGCACTCTTTCCCATTGCGAAACTGCCGCATGAGAAATTTTGCAGGCCGCTGCCATTTGCTTAACAGCGCCTTTGCGACTGAGAATGTCCGAAAGGATAGGATCACGCATATCAATACATTACCGGCGGTAAGTATGGTAAGCAAGACAATTAAGGTGGGCCCTCGTCAGGAATCTGCCATCAAATTGGATATGAGCAGTGCGAAATCCAGGAAGAATCCCCCGACACCAGCCGCAATAGCGATGGGACTCAGAATAAGAACACAACGCGAACATTTGGGCTTTACCCAAGCTCAACTTGGCGGCATGATCGGCGTTACGGAAAACGCGATCGCCCAATACGAGACTGGGCGTTCTTCGCCTAGGAGGGAGCGCGTTCCAGCGCTTTTAGAAGCTTTGGGCAGATCGATTGGCTGGCTTTTGACCGGAGACGAGCCCGAAGCAGAAGTGAAAGCTCAGACCGAAAAGGAGCGTGAGATTCTTATACAGGCTCGCGACCTCCCTCCAGAACAGCAAGATATCCTCCTTAAGATGATCTCCGCCCTTAAAAATTAATCTTACCGCCGGTAAGAAAATTCTTGCCTACTATAATTACCGCCGGTAATAGCTTCGTCGTTCGTCCACGATGGAGCGCAAGTCGATGTCAGCATCGCCGGTTCAAACCGTTTTTCTCCCCGACAGACCAACCACACCACCGCTCACCGGGCGCGATACCATCAAGGCCAAGCGGGCCATGGCATCCTATATGAATAGCCTGGCCGAACAGGCAGGCTTTGCCGGGCGCACCGCAGCCGAACGCCTGTGGCGAAACGCTGCGGCCGACAAGCGCCACGAGGCCGAGCAGATGGAACGTGCCGCCCAAGGGCGCAGCATCATTCCTGACGCCCCTAATGCCAATCCTGTTCTAGCCCTACTGGCCCGTCACGGGCGTCTGGGACGGTCATGACCAAAATGCTCTGGAGCGCGATCGCGCGAAATCCGATCACAGCATGCCTGATCCTGTTTCTCCTGCATCAGACCGTGAGTTCTGCCCGTATCTGGCTGCGCTGCCGCGATCTTGAGACGCAACTTCGGACGCTCGATGCCCTGAAGACTTCCGACTTTGAGGAGGACTCATGACCCACATACGCAAGACGGCGGCAGAGGTGGCGAACGAGCTGCGCGTGTCGCCGCGCCTCATCCAGAAGCTTTGCGCCACGGGCGCTCTACGCGCCGCCAAGATCGGTTCTGTCTGGCGCATAACGACGTCAGCGATTGACGACTATCTCGATCAGGAGGCCAGCAGGCCGTCGTGTCCAGCAATCTCTACCAGGCCGCAAACGGCACCTATTACGCTCGGATCCAGATCAAAGGGCGCGACATCCGCCGATCGCTACGCACGACTGATCGGCGTACAGCCCGGCAGCGGCTCAAAGAGCTGCTCGAAAAGGCGGAAGATCAACGCGCCGGCTTAAAGCCTCCTGAGGTCAGGAACTGGGAAGACGCCGTGGTGCGGTGGGAGGAGCTGCAATTTGCCGATCTGCGCCCCAGCACCCAAACGAGATACCGCACGAGCCTGCGGCAGCTCCACCCCTATTTCGCGGGGCGGGATATCAGCCTGATTACCTCCCGCGACGTGCATGAGTTCGTTGCGGCCAGACGACGCACCAAGACCTCCGGTGCCACCATACGCCGCGACCTGATGGTGATGGGCCGCATCATGCGCGTGGCGCGTCGCGCCGGCTGGATTACCGCCAATCCGGTGCCGGACGAAATGGAAGAGATCAAGGAGCGCCGCGAACCCATCAGGCCCGTGGCCTTACGCGACCTCGCACGCCTGACGCGTCGCGCTCCACCCGGCATGCGCGACATGATTCGCTTTCTGGCCCGGACCGGCTGCCGGCAAGAAGAGGCCGCCTCGCTTTCATGGGAGCAGCTGGACCTCAACGCCCCCTGCCCCACCGTGACCTTCGCCAGAACGAAGACGAGATCGCCCCGCGTGGTCAGACTCTCGCCCAGGCAGGCCAGAGAGCTGCAACGCAGCCGCCCGGAAAACGCGAGCGGCTACGTCTTCCGCAACCCGTCAGGACAGCGCTACACCAACGTCCCAGGCCGCTTCCGCGTGCTTTTAGCCAGCGCCATACCGGACAAAGCCCGCCACTTCCGCTGCCACGACCTGAGACACACCTACGCCATCCGTGCCCTGCAACAAGGCGCCTCGATCTATGATGTATCCCAGCAACTCGGTCACAGCTCGGTCAAAACCACCGAAATCTATGCGGCTTGGTTGTCACGGCGGATACGGTGAAGGGTGTCGCCGGCCTCAGGATCCATCTCAACATGGGTTTCGTCTACCGGGCAGGGGTTGAGGCGATCCAAGACCGGACTGCTTATATGCAATCCGGAAGCCTATCATCGGTTCGGCAATAACTCGCAAGCCAGCGACCTTAAAAAAGTATTGAGTTCATAGGATTGCAATCTTAGATGGTTTGCGCCATCTCTATATACAGGATCGTGAACAGATTTTTCCGCTGAGTTTCTCGGTGGTTGAGAAGTACGCAGGCGCCGCTTGCTTGTAGTATACCCAACAGGAATACGATATCTTAATGTCGAAATGACTCCGTTATCGCAAAAGAGTGTTCACGATCCGATATGCTAGACGATTTGAAAGCCTGTAGAAATCGCTCAGATTTAGCTCACCTCCTAGGAGTTAAACCGAGCAGTCTAGCTTATACACTATTCAAAATTCCGGATGTATCCAAATATAGCAAGTTCTGCATTAGCAAGAAAAGGGGTGGTACACGCCAGATAATGGCTCCTTGCGTACGCCTGAAGAATCTACAGACTCGACTACTCGCGATCTTATATCAATGCGAAGATGATATCGAAAAAGCGTCTGGAATTCACCGATCTTTACATTTGGGATTCAGGCGCGAAGTCAATATATACGACAACGCTAGACTACATAGGAAAAGAAGATACGTCTTTAACATAGATATTGAGAAGTTTTTTGATAATTATAACTTTGGAAGAGTACGATCCTTTTTCATAAAAGATCACGATTTCTCACTTCATCCAGATGTTGCCACCACTATTGCGCAGATAGCCTGCTTCAACAATGTACTGCCTCAGGGCAGTCCAACGTCGCCACATATAGCAAACCTTCTTTCCCAATTTTTCGACAATCGCATGTCTAGGTTCTTAGGCCACAGGAGGTGCGCGTATAGCCGATATGCCGATGACATCACCATATCGACCAACCTAAAAGAGTTCCCCTCAGATATCGCGTCAGTTACAACAACGGTGCCTCAGGGGTGGGTTATTGCTCCCGAATTGCTCTCTATTCTGACGCGCTCCGGGCTACCACCAAATTTGGCCAAAACCCGCATGAGCCTACGCTCGAGCAGGCAAATGGTTACTGGGCTAGTCGTCAATAAGCACCCCAGCGTTCCGAGAGAATACTACCTCCAAACACGAGCAATGTGCGATTACCTATTTAAAGGAAAAATACCACACATACCGGATATTACGTCCGACTATGGGGAAAATTGCCCGTCGAGTCTCGGTCATAAAAAAAAGAAACCTGATTACATGAGAGTAATAGAGGGAAGGTTATCCTACATTAGCTATATTAGAAAAAGATCTGCAAAATTTTCTACAGAATATAAGAACGATAAAAATTCTCAATTCAATAACCTATTCATAGATTTCTTGATATTTAAAAATTTTTATATGAACGAAAAGCCCATTATCCTTACGGAAGGGCCTTCTGACATACTCTATATAAAATCTGCCATCAGATCTTCGACCTTATCTCTACCTCACCTTAAACGAATCAACTCTGGAAAACTGGAAATAATACCTCGATTTTTCCGATTTCACTCAGCATCATCTAAAACACTTGGATTAACTGGCGGGACCGGGAATTTGAAAAACTTCCTTAACCTGTACAAGAAAAGATCTAGTAAATTTAGAGTCTCTCCTAATGAAAATAAGATAATAATAGTCGTCGACAATGATAGTGGAGGAAAAGATACTATCTGTGCGATAAACAGCCTATACAAAAAGAATATACAGATCTCCGACCCCACAATAATACATAAGATTACAGAAAAATTAACACTTGTGAAAACTCCTCATGTAGGGATAAAAAAGGAAACTACAATTGAGGACTTACTACCCGATGATGTAAAATCAGTAACCATAAATGGAAAGACTTTTTCAGCAGAAAAAATATTGGATGAAACAAAGAATTTCGGGAAAATCAAGTTAGCAAGTTACGTGCATGACAATGCCAGTGTGATCGACTTTACCGCGTTCAATGACTTTCTGTCAGAATTGGATTCTGGATTTACTACATGACAATTGTCATTGTATAAAGATACGAATTTGGCGAGTACGAAGTGTAGGGTATGCGTGTCTGATCGTATATTTCGCGTGATCGATTTTCTCTCGGCGACTTAATTATTCAATCGAATCTGAGACCAAAAAGACCGCCCGACTGGGTATCGGAAAGTTCAGTTTCAATAATACTTTCTGTGAAAGATACTCCAGACTCGCGTTCAGCACGCTCAAGTTCATCTGAATTTAATAGTGCGATGTATTGGATTCCCTCGGATTTTGCGAAATCGTCGGCGATCTGAAGCGCCCGTGCAAATTGACGACCGTCGACAGGCTCGAAGAGATGACTATCGTGTATGATGAAGCCTGGCCCTTCGCCTCGACGGCGTGCCAAAGTTGCAATTGTCAAATCAAAACAGAAAATCTCCATACTCATAACACCAGCACTCGCGTCAGCAGGTGTCGTTGGTAGGAAGCGTAGGCCCGCGTCGGTGGCCGAGATGGCAAGTGAGCCTGGCTTCTCGTAAAGTCGTTCTGAAATCTCTGAAAAAGTCGCGCTAGCCATTTCGACAACGCTTGCGCGCTCCCGTCTGTCTTGCCGCAGAGCTCGCACAGCGTCCTCTAAGTCTAGAGCAAGTTTCTCAATAGACTTTTCGATTCTCTGAGCCTCTTGGAGGCGGCCTTCGAGTTGACGCAAAGCGGCCTCTCGCTCTGAGAGTTCGTCACGGAGTTGTAGCAACTCCTCTGCCGGACCGCTTGCGCGGAGCGCAGTTATAATTTCCCGGCGCCTTGACTCGACTTCCTCTCGTGAAAGATCTCGCCCCCTGATCCGGCGCTGCGCTGCCTCAATCTCTGATTGGAGATGGCTTTGCCGGTTTCGAATCAGATATTCATGAAACTTTTGAACCTCAGAATATCTATCCGTCACTATCTCAGGAAAGATTATCCTCGCCTCGGAGAAAAGGCGTGACAAATCAGGTTTATCAATAATTCGTTCGTCTTCAAGTGTACGATTATTGATTTCGATAGATTCTGTATCGATTATATCCTGATCGGACAAATCGCGAAATGCGTTATTGAGATTGGCTAACTCAACTTCCAAATCACGGAACGCCGGCAACACGTTGAAAGTCTCTATTTGCTCACGCAGCCGATTTCGACCGATCCTCACAGCGGCGATTTGTGCTTCTAACTGAGCTTCAAGATCTGCCTTTTTGGAGCCAGCCGCAGCATTTTTATCAAGATCAGACAATGCCCGCTGAGCGTCTTTAGTCTGCCGCAACGATATCTTAATTTGATGAAGATGCCTGACCAATGAGGAGTCTAGCCCGAAAAGCTCGGCTAACGCTGTCTCTGAGGAAGCGGCTTTTTGAGCGCGAAAAGTCCGCGTAGGATTATCGAGCGCTCCATCACGTTTTCGACGCACGAAATAACTGAATAGCTGCCGAAATGTCGCGCCACCTCGTTCCCTTTTTTTTGTCAGTCCAAACCATTCTTCGCCAAGCGTCTCACACCATTTAGTATTCGTGATCAGCCTCGAGGTTCCGTCGCTGGCTTCTAAACTAATGTTCTTACCGTCCTTTACGCAGCGGGTGGCAGATAAGCGCGAGGGTCCAACATCGAGGTCGAGTGTAAATTTCCAGTCTTCGAGAGCCGTAGATGTAAGTGCGCCTTCCGCTTTACCCCCAAGTAGGAAGTGCACAATGTCAACCACACTCGATTTTCCAGCCCCATTCCGGCTACGAAGGCTACCAACTTGCGGCTCATTACTCACGCGAGTAGCAAGTAATATGTTCAGGCCTGGTTTAAACGACAAAGCCTTGAAATTTGAATGATCTGCTGAGAGACGATGGAGCACTTATTCCCTCCCAACGTTTCGTCGTAAAAGCCCGTCTTGATCGAGCCAGACCAGGCCCATCAGAAAAAGCAGGTCCACGGCTAAAATAAACCACCCATAGGCAATTGGACGAGACTGCTGCTTTGTCCGGAACTCATCCCACACTCCGGAGACCGTACACGCGCCATCAAGCCGGGCAAAAATCTGCCCGGCGATGGTGAGCAGAGCTCTATCAGGACTAATATTCTTCGTAGGAAGAATCATTTGACCTCGCTCATGGCAGGCACCTCAAAAATCTGACATGTAACGAAAAAACGGGTCACGATCGCTAGAGCGGCAGCGTCACGCTCAGATTGCCCAGTAGCTCCCCCTGCAAATTTCAGCATCTCGCTGAATATATGCTCTGGTTCATCCCCGCGCGCTACACAGTTCTCATAGTGGTTCTTAAAGCCCTCAGCCATACGTTCAGATTCCTCTGGGTCAGCCTGAGATGCTAAGTAAGCCTCGACCTTTGGCACGCCAACCTGCCCGATGGTCAAAAAACTCTCGGTCGCTGCTGACAGTTCGTTCTTCTTGACCTTGTCACTCAATGATGCCGAGAGCGGTACGGGCTTGAGTGGGTCTGCCGAGATTGCTCTTCTGATAGCAGTCAGAGCCCGCCCTAAATTATGGTAGTTTATGGTTGCCATCGCTGTTGCGTTTGGAGCCGAACCATAAAGCTCAGAGCGCGATACGCCGTCGAGCAGCTCGATCATGCCCAGAATGTCTGAGCGGTCAAATGGAGCCGCAGACACCTCCAGCTCGCGGCTGAGCTCGGCTATCTTCCTCACAATTTCAGAAGGCACCTTGTCACGATAGAGGTTGTAAACGAACTTCCATTCTTTAAGTTCTTGACCCCAGTGTTCTTTGGCGCCCTTGAGATCCTGGTCTATCTTGAGAAGTGCTGCACCAACATTGGCTTGCCCATATCTAGGGCCATAACATTGATACACTGTCCCGGTGGAGTGGCGAAACCCGTCACACTTCAAGTCACCGCGCTTTCCCATCGGGATAGTCGCCGTGAAGTCTGTTTTCCATAGCCGTTTGGCAATGGTCTGAAAGCGATGTTCAAACGCGTCGCCATCCAGTTCACAGAACTCGCGCTCGGCGTTTAATTTCTGCCAGACCCAGTTGATGTCAACCATCATTCCTGCCCACCTCTGATGAGCAGATCATAACGCCTTACGGAATGATTGCACGCTTGAAGGTCAAGAAAGGCTAGCGTCTTATCCGGCTTTTTATCCGACATGCCACGCGTCGTGCTCGATTCGTTCGCACAATACGCTTTTCCAGAATGCTTGCTATATAAGGATTTCTGGTGCCGGGTGAGGGATTTGAACCCCCGACCTTCGGTTTACAAAACCGCTGCACTACCACTGTGCTAACCCGGCATGGCGCATGAACGGGTTGCTTTTCGTCGCTAATCGCAGATTCGTCAAGATCTTTCCCGCGTAACGATGATGACGAACTGCGCAGCCCCTCGCCTCTCGGCGGCACGTTGGCTTGTGCAGGGTCATTCCGTTCGATGCGTGTGGGGGCTTGAGAACAAGGCAAACTTGAGCCCGATATGTATCTCGATGCTAGCACAAGCGGCCTTTCTCCGGTCCCCACATGCCGGTTCCATACGCGCATGGTCGGAACGTATCCAACCGCGGAGGGTACAGCCGCACACGATCCGGACGCGAGCACCGCAACGCTCTCAGCTCTCGGCGGAACCGTTATGCCCCTCAGCGCGGCAACGCCCGGAACTGAACAGGCATCAGACTTGCCGAAAGATCGACCACGCTGCCAAACCACCGCCGGGCATCTCTCGGGCCTATCTCAACCCCGCCATTGGTGATTGGCAGCCTTGGCCTGGATACTGATGTCAGAAAGAGGCCTGCGCTTGTCTTATCAGCCCATCCAGCCAGTCCTGATGGCCATTGAGCATCGGGTTGGGCCGGGTCGTGGCCAATGCCTTGGCGGGTGCCCCGTTCTGGGTCTCCTGCGTCAGGACACGCAGACGGTTGCCAGTCAGCATCTCGACAAGCCAGGCATGATGCACGTCAAGCCGCGTCTCGGTGCCCTTCTCTCCCGCCCAGCCATGCCAAGCCAATCTGCCGGGTCTGCCGTGTTCGGGTGCCACATATTCCGTGACGCGGGCCTCAACAGGGAAACCGAAGGTTTCGAAGGCAAAGTGACATCCTGCCGATAATTGCGGGCCATCGCCGTTGTGAATACGCGGGTTGGCGGCGTTCGCGTAGTAGCGGGGCCATTCATCCGGATGGGTCAGAAGTGCCCACACGCTGAGCAACGGCACGTCAGCCACGATGCACTCATTGGAAACGAAATTATCCGCCAGGCCGGGTAGGTACCCCTCAGGCCAGAGAATGGCGTTCATCACAGGATAGGGGGTCATTGCGGCATCTCCTCTTCACTGCTCCCTGAACTGTCAGATTTGTTCCATAACGAAAAATCATGATTGATAATCCGATCCATCACTTGATGTAATGAATCGAACATCCTTCGTGGAGGGAAAAGCTCTTATGGACAGGCTCGGAAGGCTCGATCTCACACAGCTGCGTGCACTCGACCTGCTCGTCACCACACAAAGCGTCACCCGTACCGCATCCCTCATGAGCGTCACACAACCTGCCATAAGCAATATGCTTGCCCGGCTGCGTGAGACCTTTGACGATCCGCTCCTCGTGCGTCAGGGGCGGTCACTCGTCTGCACACCCCGCGCGCTCGCCCTGGCCCAGCCATTACGTGCGATACTGACGCAGCTCGATAGTCTGGCAGAGCCTGTCGTTTTCGATCCGGCAACCGCCTCTCTTACCTTGTCTGTTGCCGCCACCGATTATGCAATCCACACGGTTCTCCTCCCCTTCATCGCCCGATTGCGGGACGTGGCGCCGGGCATACGCATTGCCCTGCATGACCTGAATGGGGAGACAGCGCAGGACCATCTTGAACGTGGAGTTCTCGACTGGGCGTTGCTTGCCAGCGAAGCCTGCACGCCGGCGCTCCATGCGCAAAAGCTTTTTCACGAGACATGGCTCTGTGCGACCCGTCTCGGGCATCCCGCCCTCTCCGGAGGCATGACACTCGACCGGTTCTGCAAGGCTGATCATGTGGTGGTATCGCCAGACGGAGGCGGCTTCGAGGCCATGACCGACGCTGCGCTGCGCCGTTTGAGCCTGAAACGCCACGTGGCCGTTTCGACCTCGGGCTTCCTCATGGTGCCTGATCTTCTGACCCGCACAGATCTTGTCGCTGTGCTGCCCTCACGCCTTCTGGCGACACGTCATGATCTGACGGTTTTCGCGCCACCTGCGCCGCTCGTCCTGCCGGGGTTTGACAAATATCTTGTCTGGGGAGAGCGCACCCATGTGGATCCTGCCCACCGCGCCTTGCGTAAGCTGCTATCCGATACGTGCCATGACCTGGCACTTCCCTCTCCCAACCAGCACGACCACAGCCTGACAACCGAAATCATGCCAACCCACGCGGGGTGAGAGAAACGGTGCAGACATAAAAAAAGCCCGGCGCGAAGGCCGGGCTTTTTCCTCGGATCAGACCGAGTAGTACATTTCGAACTCGGCCGGGTGCGGCGTGTGCTCGAACTTGTAGACTTCTTTCCACTTCAGCTCGATGTAGCTCTCGATCTGGTCCTTGGTGAAGACATCGCCTTCGAGCAGGAACGCGAAATCGGCTTCGAGGGCCTGAAGGGCTTCACGGAGCGAACCGCAGACCGTCGGGATCTGGGCCAGCTCTTCCTTCGGCAGTTCGTACAGGTCCTTGTCCATGGCTTCGCCCGGATGGATCTTGTTACGGATGCCGTCGAGGCCAGCCATCAGCATGGCGGCGAAGGCAAGGTAGGGGTTGGCGGTCGGATCCGGGAAACGGACCTCGATACGCTTTGCCTTCGGGCCCACCGAGTACGGAATACGGCACGAGGCCGAACGGTTGGCAGCCGAGTAAGCGAGCAGGACGGGGGCTTCAAAGCCCGGGATCAGACGCTTGTAGGAGTTGGTCGACGGGTTGGTGAAGGCGTTCAGCGCCTTGGCATGCTTGATGATGCCGCCAATGTAGAACAGCGCATCTTCCGACAGGCCAGCATACTGGTCACCTGCAAAAAGCGGCTTGCCATCGCGCCAGATCGACTGATGCACATGCATGCCCGAGCCATTATCGCCAGCGATGGGCTTCGGCATGAAGGTGGCCGTCTTGCCATAGGAATGGGCGACGTTGTGCACGCAGTACTTGTAGATCTGCATGAAGTCGGCCGACTGCACCAGCGTGGCAAACTTCGTGCCCAGCTCGTGCTGCGACTGTGCCACTTCGTGGTGGTGCTTTTCGATCGGAAGGCCCATCTCACCCATGGTGGAGAGCATCTCGGCGCGCAGGTCGCCTTCGCTATCGACCGGAGCAACCGGGAAGTAACCGCCCTTGACCACCGGACGATGGCCCATATTGCCTTCCGGGTAGTCCTTCATCGAGGCGTCAGGGCCTTCGATGCTGTCGAGCTGATACGTGCCGTAGTTCGGGCCCGTGCCGAACTTGACGTTGTCGAAAATGAAGAACTCGGCTTCAGGACCGAAGAAGGCGGTGTCACCCAGGCCTGTGGTCTTCAGATAGGCTTCAGCAGCCTTGGCCGTCGCGCGCGGGTCGCGGGCATAGAAATTGCCGGTGCGGGGCTCGACGATATCGCAGATCAGGATCAGCTGCGGCTTGGCCGAGAACGGATCCATGACGGCTGTGGTCGGGTCAGGCAGGAGCACCATGTCGGATTCGTTGATGGCCTTCCAGCCAGCAATCGACGAACCATCGAACATGAAGCCTTCAACGAAGGTGTCTTCCTCGATGGTGGTGTGCCACTGGGTCGTGTGGTGCCACTTGCCCTTCGGGTCGGTGAAGCGCAGGTCAACCAGCTCGACGGAGTGTTCCTGCATCAGCTCGAAAACGCGCTTTACAGCGGCGCTGTCCGGCTTGCCCGGCTTGGGCGCTGCAATCGTGGAGGACGCAGCCTTGGACGCCGCGGCTGGAGCTTTTTTCGCCATTTGTCAACTACCTGTTTCTGCCTCAAGGGGCCGCACTGATCGGCTGCAAAACGATTAGGACAGGATTCGCGAACTGTCGAGTATTCCAAAGGTTTTTTACGCGTCTGACATAACGAAAAAGACCCTCTTCGAACCCCATCCGCCCCCCCATATCCCTTTCCGGAAGCAAAACGACGCATGACTGACCAACAAAAATAGCATATCGGAGCGTTTCGCTCCCTTATCGTTGTTTTTTTCTGCCTCGCACGCGACTGTGATGTGCCTTGACCGGTGGAGTCCCGGTTTCAACCGGGCTGACAGCCGGCAGGACTGCGAGGCCACGCCCCTTTCACACGACCGGAACCGTGTCAGGCCGCCATCGACACCATGAAGGTGCGACAGCATGCGGGATCGGGCCGATTTTACACCCCGCATTAAGCCGGTATCATGCCCTGTCCCTTTCCAGCGCAGGCCCGGCATGAAAAAACCAAACGCCTTTCTCAGCTCTTTGCCAACCACCATTTTCACCACCATGTCCCAGCTTGCCGCTGCACATGGGGCGGTGAATCTGGGGCAGGGCTTTCCCGATACGGAAGGCCCCGCTGCGCTGATTGATGCGGCTGCGGAGGCGCTGAAAGACCAGCGCAACCAGTATGCTCCCCTGACCGGCCTGCCCGAACTGCGTGAGGCAGTGGCAAGGGCCAATGCCCGTGACTATGGCCTGCAGGTCGATCCGGCGCAGGAAGTGATTGTGACCTCCGGCGCCACGGAGGCGCTTGCCGTCAGCATGATGGCACTCATCGAGCCGGGTGATGAGGTCGTGCTGATCGAGCCGCTTTACGACACCTATCTGCCCATGCTGCGTATGCTTGGTGCCGTGCCACGCTGTGTGCGGGTGGAAGCCCCTGACTGGCACCTGCCTGAAGCCGATTTGCGGGCTGCCTTTTCGGCCAGAACGAAGCTCGTTCTGCTTAACTCGCCCATGAACCCCAGCGGCAAGGTCTTCACCACGGACGAGCTCGATCTTATCGCCTCGCTTGTGCTCGAGCATGATTGCTATGCCCTGTGCGACGAGGTTTACGAGCATCTGACATTCGGGGTGAAACATATCCCGCTCATGACACGGCCCGGCATGCGCGAACGCGCCATTCGCATTGGCAGCGCGGGAAAGAGCTTCTCGGTGACCGGGTGGAAAATCGGTTACATTACTGCCTGCCCTGATCTTGCCGCCGTCATTGCAAAGGCTCATCAGATCGTCGCGTTTTCCAGCGCACCGAACCTTCAGCGCGCTGTCGCGAAGGGGCTGGATCTGGGAGAGGCGTTCTTCACCGAACTATCCGACAGCCTGCGGGCGCGACGCGACCTGTTTGCCAATGGGCTTCATGCGCTCGGCTTTCCTACCCTGCCCGCTGACGGCAGTTATTTCGTCGTTGCCGACATTACCGCCCATGCCCGTAGACGCGATGACGTGACGTTCTGCCGCGATCTCGTGACCGAGGCCGGAGTCGCCGCTATCCCGGTCTCGGCATTTTATGACCCCGAGGGTGCCCCCCCACCGCGCCACCTGATACGCTTTGCGTTCTGCAAGACAGACGCCGTGCTTCACGAAGCGCTCAGGCGTCTGGCTCTTTGCTACACACCGACCCCACACGGAGAACTTGCTCAGGAAGGCTGATAGGCGGTCATCTTGCGGGTCGGCACACGCTGATCGAGCGGGGTGGGTTCCACACCGCTTGCCCTGTTGCCCGCCCCACTGCCCGCAGCACCATCCGGTGCTTCCCCGGGCTTCGTTGCCGGGTTGGCTGCGGTCCCGTCAGTAGAGGCCGCCTTGGGTGCGACCTGCTGCGCGTCACTATTTATGGTGCTCGCATGAGCGGTTTTCTCCTGAGCACCCGTATCGACATCCCCTGCCGGTTTCGCAGGGGCCATCACTGGATCATTGGCCTCCGGACCAACCGCGCTATAGGGGTCACTTGGGGGCAGAACATCAATCGGTGGTTGGCTCGAAAGCGGGTTACGCTGAAGTATCTTGCTCGTATCACCAGGATAGCGACGCATCAGCCCAAGCAAGGTGCCATTGGTCCAGCCAAAGCCGATCTGCATGGGATACTCCCCCCCACCCTTGCCTCCGGTGGCACTGATTGTCGGGGATTCGACATCGTATTTCTCGAGCAGCACACCTGATTTTTCATAGGTGCCGATCACACGCGCCATCCAGCGCCGAGCAATGGTTTCAGCCAGTTCCGTATCGCCGTAGTTGTTGAGCCCCTTGATGGCCATCCACTCCTCAGGTGCCCAGCCATTCGGTGCGTCCCATTGCTGCCCGCTCTCATGGTCAGTCGCCATGATGCCACCGGGCCGCAGAAGCTTGTCCCTGATCGTTTCCGCAACCGCCATTGCCTGATCCTGCGAGGCAATACGCAGGAAAAGGGGCATGGCCGTTGCCGCTGAGAGCACATCGGTCAGGCGACCCTTGCGCCAGTCATAGTCGTAAAAGGCCTGACGATCATCGTCCCAGAACACACGCCGCATGACGGCAACACGCTCATCGGCGCGCTGACCATAAAGCCTGGCCAGCTTGCGTTGCCCTGTCAGGGCGTAGGCGTGTTCGAGTGTCTGCTCCAGATGCACCATCAGGGCGTTCACCTCGATGGGTGCCAGATCGGTCGTATGAATGGTCGCCAGCGTATGGCCATCGGCGAGCCAGCGTGACGAGAAATCCCAACCGGTTTCCGACCCGGCCCGCAGATCACGATAGACATCCGCAGGCGCGCGCGATGGCGCGCGGGCAGCCGTTGCAACGTCTTCAGGATAGCTCTCATCACGGGGCGTATCGAGATCATCCCAGTGGCGCAGCAGCAGGGTTCCGTCATGCAGGCGCACGACATGGCGATAGGCCTGCCCCGGCTTGAGCGTGTCCGCCCCTTCCATCCAGTAGGCGTACTCTTTCTGCAATTGGGGAAGGTAGCGTTTATAGGCCCCCTGCCCGTCATGCTGCGCCAGAAGATCGACCATCAGCGAGAAGAAAGGCGGCTCTGAACGGCTGAGATAATAGGTGCGTGTGCCATTGGGAATATGGTCATAGCGATCGATCAGTGATGCCATATCGCCGATCATCCCGCGCAGCAGATCCCACTGCCCGGTCTCATACAGACCGATCATGGTGAAATACGTGTCCCAGTAATACAGCTCCGAAAAACGCCCCCCGGGCACCACATAGGGATGAGGCAATGGCAAGAGCGAGGAGTAGGACATGGGCTTGTCAGGCTGACGTGTCAGAACGCCCCACATGCCTTGGATATAATCATAGATGTTCTCATCCGCCTTACGTCGGTAGGACACGTCACGCCTGATCGGCGGCGAGAAATGCTGCTGATAGAAATCGCGCAGATTGAAATCCGGATGATGCCGCTGCGTTTCCCAGTCGTTCAGGAGATCGGCTGGGGCCTCGTCCGGGCGCGAATCAGCGACATTCTTGAAGTCGGGCGCCAGATGCGCACCGCCGATGGCAGCAAAAAGCCCACCCAGCGCGATGGACGGCGAACGCAGATCCTGCGGCACGGAGGCGACATGCAGCGACTGTGCGGCTTCGCTTGCTACGGTCACGCGGTGGGAAGGGGCCTGCGAGCCCGTGCTCTCGGGCTGCGTCGCTGGTGACGCAACCGGGGGACCACTCGCTTTGCTCGCATTATCCGGATTTTGGGTTTCTTTTTCCGTGCCCGTTGCATCGATATGCGCTGGAGTCTGGGGATTCATTGCGCTGGAGGCAGACGCCTTGGCTCCGGCGCTATTGTCCTGAGCCTGCGCCCAACCTCCGCCCAGAACGAGCAGGGACACACCCAGACAAAGCAGTTTCGACGCCGATAATTTACGCTGACGCGTCCATTGCCCAGCGTTTCCGGGCTGGCGTTGTGGCGAGAAAGCAAGGGAATGGCCCGACTGCGTCATGAACTCTCCTTAAGCGCGGTTCTTCAGGGAACACGATCCTTCAGGGGCTGGTTTGCCTTCTCCGTATCAGGCTCCCGGCCTGACCGGGCAGCAGGCTCTTCACGATCTCGCCCGGACGGCATGGCATTGTTTTGTCATGCGCACCCGCGCTGTCCGATGGCATTGGAGAGCCCTGTTGAGACATGGACGATGCATGCCACTGAAGGACGGGTTTTGATGATGAACAGGCCAGAGCTGAAGAGGTTGCAAAACAGCACACGAACCGTCTTCTTTCTGACGGGGGCCATATTTGCCCTTTGGTCATGCCTTGTCCCCGTCGTGAAACATCATGCAGGGCTCAATGATGGCAGCCTGGGCCTGCTTCTGCTTTGCCTCGGTTGCGGGTCCGTACTGGGCATGCCTCTTGCCGGATTATGGGTGGGTCGCTGGGGCTGTCGTCCCGTCGCCCTTGGCGGGTTGGGCCTTGCCGGCGCGGTACTGCTGCCCCTGTCATGGCTGAGTTTTCTGCCGGGGCTGGCATTGGGCATTTTCCTGCTGGGCGTCGGGCTCGGAGCGGTGGAAACAGCCATCAACATCCAGGCTGTCGAGGTCGAGCAGCGCAGCGACACGCCCCTGCTTTCGGGGTTTCATGCCTGGTTCAGCATTGGAGGGGCCGCAGGCGCTGCGGCTTCTCCTGTGCTCACCCTGACCGGTATGCCGCTCTGGTCCATCATCATGTCAGGACAGATCCTTGTGTTTGTTCTGGCCCTTCGTGTGTGGCCCGGACTACTGCATCAGCCCGAACCGGGCGGTGGCGAAGGTTTCGCGCTGCCCCGTGGGCTGGTCTGGGTGCTGGGACTCCTGACGGGCATTGCCTTTCTGGCCGAGGGCGCGGTGCTCGACTGGGGGGCTGTGTTTCTGCAGGGGCGACCCTCGTTCGGCATACAGCCGGGCTGGGGCTACGCCGTGTTTGCGACGGCCATGACCCTTGGGCGACTGAGTGGCGACCGCGTCATTGCACTATGCGGGCGTCCGCTCATCATGGGTCTGGGCGGGCTCTGCGCGGGGAGCGGATTTGCGCTGGTCGTGATGGCCCCTGATGCCCCGCTCGCACTGGCGGGGTTCTTCCTGATCGGGCTTGGCTGCGCCAATATCGTGCCTGTGCTTTACAATTGCGCCGGGCGACAGCGGGTCATGAAAGCCTCGACCGCCGTCGCAGCCATCACCACCCTAGGCTATGCCGGGATTCTGGCCGGACCGGCCCTTGTGGGTGCGGTCGCTCATGCCACCAGCCTCTCCAGCGCTTTCCTCATGCTGGCCGCCCTGATGATCGTTGTGGCCGGATTCTGTCGTCTGGCCCGCCAGAGCTGACGCTACCAACCTGACACCACCAACCCGGCCATCGAGGATGTTTTTTATTCCTCTGTCGGGTTTCCCCTCGCATTTGAAGGGCGGAGAGGCCATGTGTCTGGGTTCAAGAAGGAGCTTTTGGGAATCATGACCTCTCACGCCGACGCCACGCCCCTTTCTGCCCTTGCTGTGACCGATCGCCTGTTTTTCGAACGGGCAGACAGCACCCTGACGCGGGATGAGGCGGAGAAAATCGTCAGCCGGTCGCTTGAGGGCATCGAGGATGGCGAGCTCTTCCTCGAATATCGCGAAAGCGAGTCCATTGTGCTCGATGACGGCGTTATACGTTCCGCCAGCTTCGATACGTCATCGGGGTTCGGTCTGCGTTCCGTCATCGGTCCCGAAACCGGCTTTGCGCATTCCGACGAGATCAGCAAAAGCGCCTTGGAACGTGCCGTAGGTGCGGTCTCGGTCGTGCGTCAGGGGCGCAGCGGCACCCTTGCCGCGCCGCCGCAGGCCACGAACCGCCGTCTTTACGCGCCCGAGAGCCCCCTGAGCGATACGGATTTTGCCGCACGCGCCGCCGTACTAGGTGAGATTGACACCTATGCGCGTGGTCTCGGGCCCGAAGTGGTGCAGGTCTCGGCCAGCATCGCGACAGAGTGGCAAGCGGTACAGATCATGCGCGATTCAGGCTTTCGCACCGCCGATCTGCGCCCCCTCGTCAGGCTCAATGTGTCCGTGGTGCTTGAGCGCAATGGACGTCGCGAGAGCGGCAGCCGCGGTATGGGCGGACGCTACAGCCTGTCACGCCTGCTGGGGCGCGAAACATGGCAGGAAGCGGTGGACGAAGCGGTACGCCGCGCCAAGGTAAGTCTTGAGGCAGGCCCGGCACCCGCTGGCGAAATGGATGTCGTGCTCGGCCCGGGCTGGCCCGGCATCCTGCTGCATGAAGCGGTTGGGCACGGGCTGGAGGGTGATTTCAACCGCAAGGGCACGTCGAGCTTCAGCAATATGGTCGGCAAGCGCGTGGCCGCCCCCGGCGTGACCGTGGTGGATGACGGAACGCTGGCTGAAGGGCGCGGCTCGCTGACTATCGATGATGAGGGCACTCCCTCGGGTCGCACGGTCATGATCGAGGATGGCATCCTGCGCGGCTTCATTCAGGACCGGTTGAATGCCCGACTGATGGGCGTGGCACCGACCGGAAACGGGCGTCGCCAATCCTATGCCCATGCGCCGCTGCCACGCATGACCAACACCCTCATGCTGGGCGGTGATGCCACAATAGAAGAGATGATCCGCTCGACCAGAAAGGGCCTCTATGCGGTCGATTTCGGTGGCGGGCAGGTGGACATCACTTCGGGAAAATTCGTCTTTGCCATGTCGGAGGCCTATCTGATCGAGGAGGGCAAGGTGACACGCCCCGTCAAGGGCGCAACCCTGATCGGCAACGGATTCGATGCCATGAACAAGATTTCCATGATCGGTCAGGACGTGGCGCTGGACCCCGGTATCGGCACATGTGGCAAGGCAGGTCAGGGCGTGCCCGTGGGTGTGGGTCAGCCCACACTGAGACTGGCCGGGCTGACAGTTGGCGGAACAGCCTGACAAAAGCCTTTGGCAGGTATGCACCCCTCGTGTTCTCCCGCCCCGCCTGATTGCAGGCGAGGCGGGAACGCTCTGAGGGGCGTTGGTTCAGTCCTTCCGGCGGCGTGTGGCGCCAAAAGCCATACCCGTCACCATGGCCGCATAAACCAGCGCCATATCCTGCTTTGAAAAGACCAGTTCCCAGCCGGGGGTGAAACGCTTCGGGGTTGCCTTGTAGTCAATCAGGGCTGAAACCGGACCAAGAGCCAGCGTCACCAACAACGCCCTGAACAGGCCCGGCTGTTTTCCAAGGGCCCGATCGTACAGCACGGCCCAGAACAGCACGGCTGCCACATTGGTGGCGGCACCGGTGCCGGAATGAATCAGATCCACCTCGTCACACGAGGCGGCATCATCTCCCTTCAACCAGTGAGCGGTGCAATTGACCCCTCTGACCGCCCTGCCGGTTCTGGCCTTGCCAAGTGCCAGAAGTGCTGCATTGCAGGCAAGGGAGCCGTAAAGCGTGATGGCAGGCAGACGAGAGCGCATGAGCATCAGTCCTTGAAAACCGTCGAATATCGGGATTTTTCGGTCCTCTGACCGTTCAATAGAGGATAAGGCAGATTGCCCCACCAATAATCCCCATCACCCAGAACGTTGAAATAACGATCTGATGCCGTATGGCGCGCAGCGCCAGCATGCGCATCAGGGGATCGAGCCGATAGGGCAGAGGGCGAGAGGTGTAAGGTGAACGGGGGGCATGTCTGTCCTCCATGTCGGCAGTGGGACTCAGCCTGTCCTCAGCGCGGACCAGAACGGATAGGCACCATTGCTCTCGCAGCCTGTCCAGTTCACTGCGTCGATAGAGGCGCTTGGAGCGGATTGTCAGCACACCCGGGCCACAGCGGAAGAAATGCAACGTTCTGAACAGACCATGCGTGAGCCCAAGATGGGCTGCTGCCTGAACTGAATCGAGCAGTTCCTGCTTTGGAAGCGCCCTGACCACCGAAGCGTCATTCCCCTGATCGAGACGTTCCACGCTCTTCCCTCCCTCTCAGCGTCGTGAACGAAAGCCAAGGAGACGGGTTCGGCTTATTTCCGGCGCCGTGACAAGTCGCGCTCCTCAACGCGGCGGTCCATAGGAACCAGAGAGGAGACCTGCCGAACATACGAGCCAAACCGCGGTGAGAAGAACGCAGCAGCCGGAACCATATGGGCGCTCAATGACCCGGCCGGGTCCAACGCCGCATTGTCATGCGGCTCGATGATCCCGCACGACAATGTGGCTTGCCCGGGAAGCGCCTCCGGACAGAGGATTGGCACAGATGCACTGATCCACTTGCCGTTGTCAGATCTGTCGACGGCCTGGATCAGCGATCGCAGCAGCGAGGACGATAGGCAGCGATGAAATGGGTTCTATCTGCTTTTTTCTGCGCAATACTCAGCCTGCTTGTTTTGACAAGCCATCCCCGTGCCCAGCCTGACTCATGTATTCTGGGCGCATTCACCCTGCCGATTCTTGGTGGGCCGGGCGACGCGCCTGTTCTCCCGGCAACGATGCAGGGGAAACCTGTCGCTCTCTATTACTCGACAACCGTCGATGGGCTTTATGGCGGCGATATCGCGGCTTACGGCGGTCGTGACACCGGCACACATACGACGATTGTGCAGGATGGTGCGCAAATCAGCGATGCCCCCCTCATGAAGACTGGCGAGCTCGAGCTCGGCACACTCGATCTGGGAACAGTTTCCATGGTCAGGTTGCCGCAATTCCCCACGCGCTCCGTCGGTTTGCGCCAGGTGATTGGGGTGATCGGCGCACATCAATTCGATGGTCTGGCGGTCCTTATGGACATTCCGCATAGCGCGTTCGCATTTATTCGCTTCAGTAAGGACAAATCCTGCGAAGGGGCTGCCGCAAGATTTCTCGGCCCCGGTGAAACGCATCTGCCGCTCGACGCAGAGCATCGCGCGCAGATTACCCTGCACGGGGTAAGGCGGTCTCTGGCACTGGACCCAAACGCAGCATTCAACACCCTGCCTGCCACCTGGATGACGACACCTGACATGAAGAAGGATCGCAGCGTTTCGGGCAAGTGGCCTGCGCCACCATCCCCCCGTGATGAAACGATCACCCTGCCGGTAATTCCCGAAATCGCCGGGACAGCTTTTCATCTGCAGGGCAGCGCAGGCTCCGGTTCATCCGGTGACGACAGCGGGGGCGTTCTTGGGCAAGTATTCTTCGAGCACCACGTCGTTCTTTTCGATTATCCAAACCATGTGGTCCACTTCCTGCCCTCACGTCATCAGAGATCAGGGAAAGGAAGCGCGCTGCGCTTTCCTCATACTCTGAGAAACGAAGGGAAGGACCTCATGATCCGTCCCCCTTCAGGGACATGGCCGCTCACACCCATGTATTCTGGTGCAGGGATCCAACCCGGCCTGAATTGAGCAGATACCAACCAGAGGGCACATGATGGCCTTGTGACCTCTATCGAGGCATGGCCCAGCAAACGACACGGGGCTGCACGCGTGCTGAAAGCCTGAAAGGCTCATTGTGCACGGGCCTTGAGAGCGGGAGATAGAATACCAACATCTGTCTTGTTCAGAATAAAAGGATCAGGCTGATGGCAACGGGTTGGGCTCCCGATGGAGCCGTTCAGGATCAGATCGATGATACGATTGCCGATGCGGTAAGCCGTGCACGTGCGGCCATGCCGCATGGCGAGAGCTGCGCCGAATGTGTGAATTGCGGAGAGGACATTCCGGCTGCTCGGCAAAAGGCACTGCCGGGTGTGCGGCTTTGCATCGATTGCCAGTCCGAGCGCGACAGAAGGCCGGTTTTTACAGGAATCAATCGCCGCGGAAGCAAGGACAGCCAGCTCAGATGAGCGTGGCAGGCGCCATACTGCATTCACTGGCGCGGTGTTCCTTCATTCGTCATGTAACGCGTGGGACCTTCTGCCTTGTCCTCCCGATCTGCGTTGTCTCTTGCCTTGCCGGAGAGGCTTTAGCCCAAGGGCAACCGGCACCGCCCGATTGCATCGAAGGCGCGGTCACCTTGCCGCTTCTGGGTGGATCGGGCGATTCACCGATCATCCCTGCCACGCTGAATGGCCGCCCCATCGCTCTGTATTTCTCTCATGGCTTCGACAAGCTTTATGTCGGGAATATGGACGGGTTCGACACTTACGACACCCACCGATCCGGCATGATCACGACAAACGGGATCTACACTGACCCTCAGCCCATCATTCAGGCAGGACAGCTGGCCATAGGCCCCCTCGACATGGGAACGCCGGACATGATCCAGCTTGAGGATTATCCAACCCAGATGATCGGCTCACGGCCTTTGATCGGGGTGATTGGGCGCGAGGCTTTCTCACACCTCGCCGTGCTGGTGGATATGCCCCATAGCGCCTTCGCACTGATCCGGTTCAGCCGTGATGCGGCGTGCCGCTCCGCGCCCGCCGCTCTGATCGGCGCTGGGGCACAGGCCCTGCCTTTACATGGAAAAGGGCTGATTCCGGTCAGCATTGATGGTGTGGCCCGTGATTTCGTGCTCGATGCCGATACACCGATCACGACGATACCGGCGATATGGCTCGACCCGGTAAAGGACGATCCTGCCGACCCGGCAGGAAATTCCGGCGTTGCGCTTTACGGCACCATTCACTCGCACCTCAAGCGCACAGCCGTGAAGTCGATGCGTATGGGGGCGATATCACTCGATCACATGTCGGTCTATGCTCAGGACGATCTCGGCATGGGGTTGCTCGGAACCGATTTCTTCCAGAATCACATCGTCCTTTTTGATGATCCGGATGACCGGGTCTATCTGCTGCCCAGCGCGTCGCAGCCCAAAAAACCGGGAGAAAACCTCCATTTCGACCGGTTTCGCACCGGTCGAACGAGCGTGGAGGATCTCTCAGGCAGGGCTCGCCGTATCGATCGTAAAAACCGGGCCGGTCAGAGCACAGGCGTCAGAAGCGGCTTGCCCTGAAAGAATGCGGCAAGGTTGTCGAACACCAGACGCCCCATGGCGTGGCGCGTCTCGACGGTCGAACTCGCGCGATGGGCCTGAAGCACCACGTTATCCAGTTCCCAGAATGCTTCATCCATCCTGGGCTCCTGCTCGAAAACATCCAGCCCGGCACCGCGAATGGCTCCGGTCTGCAAGGCCTCGAGCAATGCGGCCTCATCCACCACGCTACCGCGTGCCACATTGATGAGGAAGCCGGTCGGCCCAAGCGCCTCAAGCATCTCACGATCAATCATATGGAAAGAGCGCGCGCCGCCCGAGACACACAGCACCAGCACATCGGCCCATTCGGTCAGAACGCGCAAATCCGGATAGAACGGGTATTGGGGTGTGTCACTCTGCTCGCGCGAGCTGAAATAGGCGATGGTCATGTCAAAGGCGGCAGCGCGCTTGGCCACGGCCTTGCCGATGGCCCCAAACCCGGCAATGCCCAGCTTGCGCCCCTTGAGCGTCCATGAATTCGGTACGGTCTCATGGCCCCAGCGCCCGGCGCGGACGAAACGATCACTTGTCGTGATGCCCCGCATCGTATCGAGCATCAGACCCATGGCCATATCGGCAACATCTTCAGTCAGCACACCCTGTGCCGTGGCCAGACGGATCTGTCGGCGGCGGCATTCATCCAGGTCGATCCTGTCGTAACCCACGCCATTGACCGAAATGACTTTAAGATTGGGCAGGGCATCCATGATGGCGCGTGGCAGGCCACTGCCACCACCGGTTGTCACACCCTCTATCCGCCCTGCCAGCGGCCCGAGCGCCTCCAGCGTGGTGAACTGATGCAGATGAAAAGGCGACCCAAGCTGCTCGTTGAAGCTGGCAGGCATCGGGTCGATCATCAGAATATCTGTCTTGGTGGCCATGATACGTCCGTCATGCGGGTTGCAGATCCTGCAACCCTAGGAAGAACCCGACCACTTTGTGCATCACCTTGGCGTGACGCAAAGAAGACGCCGATGATGAGTCCACACGTGGCCGGTGTGATCCATGCCAACGCGCTCAGCTGCGAAAAGGCGCACCGATGCGGGTTTCGACCGGGAAAAGCCCTTCGAAGGCGACACAGATTTCGGCCGGATCTTCAAGAAACAGCGTGCCCATGGTCGAGCCTGTCGTGACCACATCGCCAGCCTTGAGCGGGCGTCCGCGTTCGATAGCGTGATTGGCCAGCCAGGTGAGAAGACGAAGCGGGTCGCCCGCCTTGTTGCCGCCTCTCTGATCGTAGCGCTTCTCGCCATTCACCAGCATGGTCATGGGCAGGGTGGTTGGTGTGAAGTCGCGCCACTCGGTAACGCCACGCCCGACCACCAGCACGCCATGGCTGCCCTGATCGGCCAGATGCGACAGATTGTGCTGTGTATCGGGCGCAACGAAACGCGTATCGAGCAGCTCGATGGCAGTATGGATGGCGCCAATGGCGTCGGCCACCTCTTCCACTGTCCAAGGCGTATCACGCGCAGGCAGATCTTTCGCGAAGGAATAGGCAATCTCTGCCTCAACGCCATGAAAGCGGCAGAAGGACGGAGAAAGATCATGCCCGCTTTCGAACACCGTTGCCCGGTGCAGCGGTGCACATGCCGGAGTCGCCGTGGGTGTGGCTGCGCCCACCTTCCATCCCACGATCTCCCCCTTGCCCGACGCGCTCAATGCGCGTGCCACAACGTCCTGCACCGCATAGGCGGCCTTGGGATTGATGGGAACGATGGTCTCGGGGACGGTATGCAGCGGCTTGTTTGTGCGCCGGGCATCGAGAAGGAGCGAGGCCAGATGTTCATCCGGCGCTGTTTCCCGGGCGGTATCCTGTATCGAAGCGGTCATGAAATCGGTCATTTCCAGAACAAGGTCGTCAGCAAGATGGCATGGGTCATCATGCACCATCCTTCCGTTCAGCCAGCCGAATGGGGGGCAATCTGACCACAGGATCAAGATGACACAAATGTAAGAATTTGGCCATCTTTGGTTTTGAGTTCATGAAGGCCCGAAAAGATTGCCTGCCCCGGTCTGTTCGGGTCGGTCGAGCGCGAGGGCCTGAAAAAAGCGCAGATCGAAGCTGCGGGAGACGACATGGTGCGCTGCAGCAATCAGGGTCGCGACCACAAGACATCCCGCTATCAGATACGTGCCAGGGGGAGAACTGGCGGTGATTTTCTCCACCAGAACGGTCGCCAGAGCAAAAGGGATGGCCATAACGACATTCCAGAACACGTAGCTCCAGACATGCCCTTTCATCGCCTCGAAGCTGCGCCTGATCCGAAAACCTGCATGCCCGCTTTCCCACGCCACATAGCTCATCATGAGGCAGCGCACGATCAGCCAGATCCAGAAAGCGCCCAGCAGACACAGGAAAAGCATACTCCCTGCCTTCGCCGAAAAACCCGCGTTTCCGTTGACATAATCACTGAGGCTGGAGGCCGCCAGCAGGGTCAGTACTGTCGGAAGGCCCTGAACGATCACGTTGACGCCCAGTGACTGCAATGCGCCCCGGTCCAGCCGCCAAAGGGCGACACCTTGCCAGGGTGTCAGACTGGCCCGGGTAACGGTGAGCGTCAGAAACCACATCGCGATCGTGTCGAGCCCCCCCAGCATCAACGGCTCGAAACGCGCCGAGACGCCATGACCTGATATCCCGTCCGGCCAGTTCATCTGTCTGATCGCCGCAAACAGACAACTTGCGATGATCAGACCGCCTGATAGCGTCAGGACATCCGTGCGGTTGAGGAAGCCCAGTCGGAAACTCTCGCGCATGAGTCGGCCAGCGTCCGAAAAGGAGATCTTTTTCATTCCCGCAGATCCTGTTTCTGAAGGGCCCGGTAACGGGGAGAGGGAGTCACGAACGAGGATCGCTCAGCGCTTTTTCACGAGGGAGATAATCTCGCTCAGACACTAACCGGGCGGCAGGGTCATGGGGCGCAGGCGCGGTTTGCGCGCCTTGTTGACCAGCGTATCCAGTGCGGAGAGGAAACGCGAGCGGTCGGCCTTGCCAAAAGCAGCACCACCCGGCGTCATCATCCCTGCCGAACGCAGATCGGTCATGAGGTTACGCATGGCCAGTGCCATGCCGATGGCATCGGCATCGAGCACACGCCCCTTGGGGTCAAGAACATGCACGCCTTTTTCGACACAACGTGCGGCGAGCGGGATATCGGCGGTGATCACGATATCATTCTCGACGGAACGCTCGGCAATCCAGTCATCGGCCACATCAGGGCCGGCCTCAACCACCACACGTTCGATCAGGGGGGAGTCAGGCAGGGCAATCATTCGATTGGCCACAACCAGCGTATGCAGGCCATAGCGCCCGGCCACGCGATAGACCTCGTCCTTGACCGGACAGGCATCGGAATCAATGAAGATACGGGTCATGCCGCTACTGTGCCGCAGCCCGGTCATCGTCGCAAATCCTGCGCGACCGGCCTTGACCCTGCCGCTATGAAAAAAGGGGCAAGGTTTGCTTACCCCACCCCCTTTTCAGTTTCTCACAGCCTCACGAGGGCTGTTTTCCCCATGCCGCTCAGGCATGGAGCGTCTGACGCACTCAGTTGCCGTCATCATTGCTATCATCATCGCTATCGCTTCCGCCGGGAGCGATGGCAATGAAGATCTGCTGACCATCGCGCAGCACGCGCAGCAGAACGGGCTGCTTGTTCTTGAGCACACCACGCACGGCGGTCAGCACAGCGCGGGGGTTGTCGACGGCCGTGTTGCCAACACCCTGAATGATGTCACCCGGACGCACACCAGCCTGTTCGGCAGGTGAACCAGGGACAATCTGGCTGATCACCGCCCCCTTGACGGTGTCATCCACACCGAGCTGCTGGCGCATGTCACGCGAAAGCGGAGCGAGGGAAATACCGATCTTGCCGCCATTGGTCTGGCCGTTATCGTCTCCGGCGCTGGAATCCGCTCCCTCACCATCCTTGGGCATATTGCCAATCTTGGCGGTGATGGTCTGGCTCTTGCCGTCACGCAGGATGGTCAGCGTCGCATCCGTGCCGGGTTTCATCGAGACGGTATGCACGACCAGATCGTGAACGCTCTTGATCTTGGCCCCGTTCAGCGCCGTTACGACGTCACCACTCTTCAGGCCAGCCTTGTCGGCCGGGCCGCCCTTGGTGACCTGCGCCACAAGAGCCCCTTCAGGCGGCGCCCCCGGCTCGCTCGGCTTCAGGCCGAGAGCCTGCGCCAACGTGGGCGAAATGCGCTGCATCAGCACACCCAGATAGCCACGCGTGACGTGACCGGAGGTGCGGAGCTGGTCCACCACACTCTTGACCGTGTTGGACGGAATGGCAAAGCCAATGCCGATCGACCCGCCTGAGGGCGAGATGATGGCCGCGTTCACACCAATCACCTTGCCGTTCTGGCTGAAAAGCGGACCACCCGAGTTGCCATGATTGATTGGCGCATCGATCTGGATGAAATCGTCATACGGTCCGGCATTCAGATCGCGACCGCGCGCCGAGACGATACCCGCCGTGACCGTGCCACCGAGACCGAACGGGTTACCCACGGCCACGACCCACTCACCGGGCTGCACATTGTCTGAATCGCCCAGCTCGATGAAAGGCAGCTTGCCGTTGGGCTTGATCTTGAGCAGGGCCACATCGGTCTTGGGGTCACGACCCACGATCTTGGCAGGCAGGGTCGTGCCATCGTCCAGCGTGACCGAAACCTTTGTGGCACCGTTCACCACGTGGTTGTTCGTGACGATATAACCATCATTGGAGATGATGAAGCCCGAGCCGCGGGCCTCGACAGTGCGACGGGGCTGCTGCTGCTGCGGCATCATCTGGAACGGGAAGGGGAACGGGAAGGGCATGCCCTGCGGCATCTGCTGGCCGCCACCGCCGCCGCCTTCTTCCTGCTCGGCCACATCGGCGCGGATGTGGGAAGTGATGGAAACGACAGCAGGCTTCACCTGCTTCACCAGATTGACGAAATTCGGCAGCGTCTGAAGCTGGGTCTGGGGCGTGATCGGCCCTTCTGCCCAGGCGGGAGACGAGGCACCAACCCCGATGGACAGCGCAGTGGCTGCAACCAGAGCCAGTGAACGGAATTTGCGTGAAGGCGTCAAACGAACAGGCATGGCGTCAGTCATGATCTTTCCAGCTTTGGCACCATCAGGGTGCGGTGTGATCAAGAGAACTTATGAACCGACCTTCGGTTCGTCCAGAATAGGGGCGCGTAAAAACGTGGTAATCCGTTTCAGGACGCGCGCGATTCCCGCAATGTCATGAAAAACTTCTTCAGCAATTCAGCATTTTCGTGCTCGCGTACCCCGCCAATCACTTCAGGCCGATGCAGACAGGCCGGTTGCTCAAAAATGCGTGGTCCGTGATCGACCCCGCCCCCCTTCGGGTCGTAGGCACCATAAATCACCCGTCCAAGGCGAAAATGCGTCATGGCGCTTGCACACATGGGGCAGGGCTCCAGCGTCACGACCAGGGTGCATGAAGCGAGCGACCGCGACCCAAGCACCCGCGCCGCTTCCCTCATTGCGAGAATTTCCGCGTGGGCACTGGGGTCGACCCTTTGCTCAACCTCATTCGAGGCACAGGCCAGAACCTGTCCATCTGCCCCAAGTACGATCGCACCCACAGGCACCTCCCCCCGCAAGGCCGCTTCGCGGGCGGCCTCGAGAGCACAGCTCATGGCCTCGGACGGGTCCAGACACGGCGGGGCGATGCCATCGTCACGCCTGTCAGGGGGGGCGCTTTTATCCCCCGTCCGGGTGAGAGAGGAGGGATGATGACTGTTCTTCTGCCTCATGCCGGATGACCCCCCTCCCATCGTTCGTCGTGCTATCCTGCACGCCTGCCTTCTGTTTGCCGGAAAACCCTGCTTACATCCACCTCATGACACGCGCGCCCCTCATCGGCCTCACCCTCGATATCGAGCCGGGTGGCCCACAGGATTTTTCCCGCTGGCCCTATCATGCCCTGCGGCAAAACTATTTCGATGCCATCCGCAACGCAGGCGGCCTGCCGGTGGGGCTGCCCCACGAGCCTGATCTGGCGCAGGCCTATATGGAGCGTCTGGACGGGCTGGTTGTCACCGGAGGCGCATTCGATCCCGACCCTGCACTCTATGGTGAGGCCCTGCATCCGCAGACGACCCTCAAACCGGGGCGCACGAACGCCGAACTGGCGTACATTGCAGCCGCCCGCCGTCTTACCCTGCCGGTACTAGGCATCTGTGGCGGCATGCAACTGATGGCCATTGCCTGGGGTGGGACACTGCACCAGCATCTTCCCGATCATGTACCGGGGCCTATTGCCCATGAACAGCCGAACCCGCGCGACGAAGCCGGTCACGATGTGATCCTCGTTCCCGGGTCACGTCTGGCCCACTACACCGGGTGCACAACCATGCGGGTCAATTCCTCCCATCATCAGGGCGTGCGCGACCCCGGGGGCCTATTGGTAAGTGCCCATGCCCCTGATGGCCTGATTGAGGCCATCGAGGCCCCCTACACCGGCAACGACGCCGACAACGACACTGGCAACGGAATTTTTTATCTGGGGGTGCAGTGGCATCCGGAATTCGCTATCGATCCGGGTGACGCGCGTCTATTGGCTGGTTTCATCGACGCGGCCCGACACGCGACACCACAGGACAGACGAGCATGACCGAAGAACAGAAGGGCGAACGCATCGCCAAATGGATGGCCCGCGCAGGTGTGGGCAGTCGACGCGACATCGAACGCATGATCGAGGCCGGTCGCATCCGCATGAACGGCTCTTCGGTCGAGCATCCCGCCACCTTCGTACAGGATGGCGACATCATTCAGCTTGATGGCAAGGTGATCGGGGGCAAGGAACACACCCGTGTCTGGCGCTATCACAAGCCGGACGGGCTCATGACCACCCATCGTGACCCGCAGGGACGACCCACCGTGTTCGACTCCCTGCCTGAGGGCATGCCGCGCGTCGTCAGCGTCGGGCGTCTGGACATCAATTCCGAAGGGCTGCTTCTGCTCACCAATGACGGTGAGCTTGCCCGCCGCCTTGAGCTGCCTTCCAATGCTTGGATACGCCGCTACCGCGTGCGCGTGTTCGGCGTTGTGGACGAGCGCAAGCTGGCTGCTCTGGCTCATGGCTCGGAATTCGATGGTGTGCGCTATGGTCCCATTGAAGCCGGTCTGGACTCGCAGAAGGGCGATAACGCCTGGCTGACCGTCAGCCTTCAGGAAGGCAAGAACCGTGAAATCCGGCGCGTCATGATGGGTCTCAACCTGCATGTCAGCCGTCTGATCCGCGTCTCCTATGGCCCCTTCCAGCTTGGCACGCTGCAAAAACGCGAGATTGAAGAGGTGCAGGGCAAGATCCTGCGCGAGCAGATCCCCGGCCTTGCAGCGGCCCCACGTCGCGTGCGCCGGGTGGTCAGGGATACGACCCCCGACACGACCAGCCCGGATGCCGAAGAAGAATAATGCGTATCGTCGGCGGTGAACGCAAAGGCGTCGCCCTTCAGGCGCCACGGGGCGAGACCACCCGCCCCACTTCCGATCGCGCCCGTCAGGCCGTGTTCGACATGCTGGCCCACGCCCCCTGGTCCGGTTCGGACTTCCTGAGCAGCGCCCATGTGCTCGATGCCTTTGCGGGCACTGGCGCGCTGGGGCTCGAAGCCCTGTCACGCGGGGCAGCTTCCGCCGTTTTCATGGAGCAGGACCGCAGCGCCCGCGCCGTGATTTCGGCCAATATCCGCGCCTGCCGCTTCGAGGACCGCGACCTGTCCGTGCTGACCTGCGATGTTACGCGAGCGCCACGCGCGCCGCGCCCCTGCACGCTCGTCTTTCTGGACCCGCCTTATGGCAAGGACCTTGTCCCGTCTGCCCTCAAGGCTCTGGCCCGCTCTGGCTGGATTGCCCCTGAAGCCATTATCGTGGCTGAAACCGCAGTGAAGGACGAACTCGCCATCGACCTTCCCCTGTTGACCGAACGGCGCTTTGGTGTGGCCCAGGTCAGGATCTGGCGTGCATCCTGACGCCGGCCCTTCTGGCAGGGCTTTACCCGCTCACTACGACAGAACACGAACGGTACCGATTACCTGACATCAGACAGGTTTCCGAAGGATGACTACCCTCGGGCGGAGGGGCTGAGGGGAGTGCCTGTCACGAAGCGCGCATAATGGGGCACGTCCCGCCTGCAAGCATATGAGCCCCTGCGCCGATCAAGACAGGACCGACGAAGGATTCTCCCCGAGCGCGTTATGGGGGAGGGCCATCCGAGGTATCATGCACCCCGAATAACGGCAGATTGCCGCCTTTTTTGCTCTCGTCTCTCCATGACGTTCCGCTATAGTTCTGCCACACGACACGTATAGATCCAGACGATGCTCGATGCCCCATGCGCGGGGTATGACGTATTGCGCAAAAACAGGAAGACGCGAATTTGGCCTCGTTCAGCCGCTTCTTTTCATCAGGCACGACAGCGCCACGGCAGCGCGGCCCGTTTCAGGACAGGCTGACGGAGCTTGGCGGTTTCATTTTGCTGGCCCTCGCCCTGGCTCTGGGCGTGGCCTTGTGGAGCTATAATCCGCAGGATCCGTCATTCGATACGGCCACGACAGCGGTGCCGACAAACCTGCTAGGTCAGCCCGGCGCGACGCTGGCCGATGCCCTGGTTCAATGGCTGGGTCTGGCCAGTGCGTTGCCCATTATCGTGATGCTGTGCTGGGCCTGGCAGATCGTACGCCACCATGCGCTGAGCGTGCCGATCCTGCGGTTCATTGCCTTTTTCTGTCTTTTGCCTGTTGCGGCCGCGCTGATTGCCACCTTGCAGGTCCTGATACCGGCCTTGACCACAAGCTGGCCGTCGCGCGCGGGGCTGGGGGGGCAACTCGGGCTCGTTCTTGCTGATCATCTGGTCGCGACTGGCCATGCAGCGCTGGGGCGAGCCGGCGGCGTAGTGTTTTCGCTGCTCGGTCTGTTGCTGACGATCCTGCTTGTTCCTCTGGCTGTCGGATTGCGTCGCAGCGAATGGCGCGCTCTGTTCCGCGGTGCCCGTTCCGTTGGCCGCAGCTCCGAAAATCTGGCGCGGCGCATGGGCAACAAGGCTCGCCACTCTGCACCGCCGGACTGGAGCAGCTATGAGCCGGTCGAGGCCAATGCCTATCGCCACGAGCACCCTTACCCCACACCAAGACGGAGCCAGGACACCGCGCGCGCACCGTTCATCCCTGCCAATACCGGATGGCTGCAACCCCCTGACAAGATAGAAGAGCCGGTTCCGGCCCTGCGCCAGCAGGCGACAAACCCGCAACCGGCGCCGGCTCCCGAACCCGCCCCTTCCAATCCCTATGCCATGCAGCTGGCCCAGATCGCCCGTGATCAGGACAGCGCGCCACGGCCTGCTGCCGTCACGCGCTATGCTGAAATCGAGGACGCGGCCCCGTTCACCGAAGATCACGCCCCGCCACCCCAGCAGGAGGAAGAGCCAAGGCGCGGGTTTTTCGGTTTTGGTCGCGCACGCTCCGAGCGTAGCGCTCAGTCCCAGCCTGCACCCGCCGCCCGTCAGGGTTGGGAGAATACAGGCTGGCAGCCGCCATCGCTGGGTCTGTTGCGCAAGGCACCCGCTCATGGCGGCAATGGCCCGTCCAATGAGGTCTTGCAGGCCAATGCCCGCCTGCTGGAGCAGGTTCTGTCCGATTACGGTGTGCAGGGTCAGATTGGCGATATCCATGCCGGCCCGGTGGTCACGCTTTACGAGCTCGAACCGGCACCCGGTATTCGCTCTGCCCGCGTGATTGGTCTGGCGGATGATATTGCGCGCTCGCTTTCGGTACTGAGTGTGCGTATTGCCACCGTGCCGGGGCGCAATGTCATTGGTATCGAAGTCCCCAATGCCTCGCGCGAAACGGTGTATTTTTCGGAGCTGCTGGATACACCCGAATTCCATGAACCGGGGGCGCAGCTGCGTCTGGCGCTTGGCAAGGACATTGCGGGCAATCCGGTTTATGCCGATTTGGCCAAGATGCCGCATCTACTGATTGCCGGTACCACAGGCTCGGGCAAATCGGTGGGCGTCAATGCCATGATCCTGTCGCTGCTCTACCGGCTTACGCCGGAAGAGTGCCGCCTGATCATGATCGACCCGAAAATTCTTGAACTCTCGATCTATGACGGGATTCCGCATCTGCTGACGCCTGTTGTCACTGAGCCGAACAAGGCCGTGGCCGCGCTCAAATGGACCGTGCGCGAGATGGACAAGCGCTACCGTTCCATGGCGCATCTGCAGGTGCGCAACATCACGGGCTATAACCAGCGTGTGCGTCAGGTCCGCTCGACGGGAGAACTGGTGACGCGTCGCGTGCAGACCGGTTTCGACCCCGAAACCGGCCAGCCGGTTTTCGACGAACAGCAGCTTGCACTCGAGACGATGCCGCATATCGTGGTGGTGATCGACGAAATGGCCGATCTGATGATGGTGGCAGGCAAGGAAATCGAAGCCGCGGTGCAGCGTCTGGCGCAGAAGGCCCGCGCGGCCGGCATCCATGTGATCATGGCCACGCAGCGCCCCTCGGTCGATGTGATTACCGGTACCATCAAGGCCAATTTCCCGACGCGTATCTCCTTCCAGGTGATCAGCAAATTCGACAGCCGCACCATTCTGGGTGAACAGGGTGCCGAGCAGCTTCTGGGCCAGGGCGACATGCTCTACATGCAGGGCGCGGCCCGTATCACCCGCGTGCATGGACCTTTCGTGGCCGATAGCGAGGTCGAGGATGTGGTGGCCGATCTGCGCAGCAAGGGCGAGCCTGTCTATAACGACGAGGTGATCTCCAGCCTCGAGGATGAAGGTGGAAGCACCTCGTCGAGCGGAAACGGTATGGGTGGCGGCAATTACGATGCCGAATCCAGCCTGTTCGATCAGGCTGTCGATCTGGTAACGCGTGAGGGCAAGGCCTCGACCTCATTCATTCAGCGTCATCTGTCGATCGGCTATAATCGCGCGGCCAAGATCATCGAGCAGATGGAGAAGGAAGGGATCGTGAGCGCTACCAATCATGTGGGCAAGCGCGAAGTCCTTGCCCGCCGTCAGCGCGACGAGGACTGACCCCCCTCCCCTGCCCTGACACCGTCTCATGCCCAGCCTGTACGATGACTGACCGCCCCAATGCCTGACCGCCCGATGACCGACCATGCGATAAGCGACCGCTTTCCCTATCCGGTTCTTTATGAGAGCCCGCGCCTGGTCGTGATCGACAAACCTGCCGGGCTTCCGGTCCATCCAGGGCCCAAGGCACGCCATTCTGTCGAGGCGCTTTTTCCCCTGCTGTCGCGTCGCAAGGATGGCCCGTGGCTGGTTCACCGCCTCGATACAGACACCTCCGGCTGTCTGATGATTGCCCTGCGCAAGCAGGCCCTTGTGGAGGCACAGGCGCTCTTTGCCTCAGGCAACGTCCGCAAGACCTACTGGGCGGTCGTCCATCGCGGTCCGACGGAGAATGAAGGTCTGATCGACGCTCCCCTGCGCAAGGTGAGTACGCAGGCTGGCTGGCATATGGAAACATACCCCGAAGGACAAAGCGCCCGCACCTCATGGCGGGTTCTGTCCCGTGGCAGGACGCATGCCCTTCTTGAACTGACCCTGCTGACAGGGCGTACTCACCAGGCGCGCGTCCATTGTGCGCTGCTGGGTTGCCCCATTCTGGGTGATGAACGCTATGGCGGCGGACAGGGTGCCCTGCACCTCATGAGCCGCTCGCTCGATCTGTCTTTGCGTGATGATCAGGTGAGTGCGCGGGCAACCCCTCCTGGTTTCATACGCGAGAGCTGTCAGGCTTTCGGACTGGAATTGCCGTAAAGCAGGAACCACAGCCGGAACAGCCACGTCTCGGCCATACGCTGGCGCACAAAGCCGCGTTCCCTGATCAAAAAACGCAGTCGCTCCCTGATGCCGCCGCCCAGCGCCTCGCGCAAACGCAGAAGAAATGCCCGTGATTCCGGCTTGAGATGTACCGAGAGATCGGGTTGCAGAAGGTGCGTCATCAGCGCGACATGAAGAGCCATGAACGATGTGGGGCCGCGCCGAATGGCACGCAGGCCACGAGTCAGGATTGAGCGTTCGACCCCGACTGCATTGCGACGATGCTGCCGGTAAAGCGCCACACAGCGCTCATCGAAGATGAATTGTCCTCCCATACCCAGAACGAGGGCGTAGCTCCACCAGTCATGGAGTATGCCTTTGGGTGGCAGGGTGGAACGTATCAGCGCAGCCGCCGCAGGGTTGAGCAGGACAGTATGGCCCGTGGCCAGATTCTGGATGAGAGCCGTACGAAAATCAGGCTGACGGCGAAGCGGTAGCGAAGGTCCCAAAACCGTAAGAGACTCATCGGTCAGAAACTGGCGCGCACAATAAAGGGCAGGCCCCTCGCAGCCGCTTAGGGCCTGACGGCCCCATTGCAGTTTCTCGGGAACCCAGACGTCGTCCTGATCTGCAAATGCGATCAGCGCATCCGGAGGTGCCGCATCAAGCAGAAGCGCGTAGGAAAGGGCAACGCCGATATTGCCGGGTTCAACGTCAATCTCAATGCAGCGCCCCTGACCACGATGCTCCTGAAAGGAGAGCATGATGGCGCGTGAGGCATCTTGAGAGCCATCGTCACGCCAGTAGAGGCACCAGTTGCTTTCTGTCTGTGCCAGAAAGCTGTCGAGTTGCTGGTTGAGAAACGCCTCACCATTATAGACGGACAACAGAATCGCAACGGGCGGCACCGAGGCCGCCCGCTCCGTATCACGCCCCCCCACCGCATAAAGATGCGGTGGTGAGGTCAGAACACTATTGTCCCGCGCCACGCTCAGGCCGACTGCGCCGCAAAATGCTCGTCCACAGCGCGGGCAACGCCATCGCGCCAGTCAGGCAGGCGGATACCAAAGACCTGTTCGAGCTTGCTGCAATCAAGGCGTGAATCCTGCGGGCGCTTGGCCGGGGTAGGCCAGTCCTGCGTACGGATGGCGGTCACCTCGACCGGCATGGTCTGACCATGACGCACGGCCTCTTCAAGAGCAGCCACCGCCAGTCCGTGCCAGCTTGTCTCACCTGTGCCACAGGCATGATAGATGCCGGCAAACCTGTCCTGCCAACCGGCCTTGATCTGGTCCGCAATGCCCAGAATGGCGTTGGCCAGATCATCGGCATTGGTGGGGCAACCATACTGATCGCCCACAACCTTCAGATGCGTGTTCTTCGCCCCGGCATTGACCATGGTCCGCACGAAGTTCTTGCAATGCCCGGAATAAACCCAGGCCGTACGCAGGATCACGCTCTTCGGCTGCGCCTTCAGCACGGCCTGCTCACCTGCCGCCTTGGTGCGACCGTAAACCGTCTGTGGCGTGACAGGGTCGGTTTCGACATAGGGCGAGCCCTTGTCACCGGCATACACATAATCGGTCGAGACATGAATGAGCGGCATGTCCTGCGCCGCGCAGAGACGTGCCAGCTCAGCCGGACCGGTCTCGTTGGCAGCTTCTGCGCCCGCGATCTCGCTTTCCGCCAGATCCACAGCCGTCCAGGCGGCCGCATTCACCACCAGAGCGGGCGTGTAACGCGCCAGCGTCGCTGCCATGGTCTCCGGGTTGGCGAGATCGAATTCGGGACGACCGACAACGATCACACGATCTCCGCCAAGGGTCTTCAGCGACGTAGCGAGCTGACCTTGCCCACCCGTGACAAGGATCGTTTTTCTAGATGCCGTGCTCATGAATACTGGAACCATCCCTTGGCTTCAGTGAAATGGGGCGCAACCTGATCCTTGTCGGACAGAACAACCTCATCTGCGCTGATTGGCCAGTCAATGCCCAGATGCGGGCAGTTCCAGATAACCGCGCGTTCCGACGCCTTGTCGTAAAGCGACGTGCACTTGTACTGAACCTCGGTGTTTTCCTGCAGGGTCACGAACCCATGCAGGAAGCCCGGCGGCACCCAGAGCTGCGACCAGTTTTCCTCTGACAATTCCGCTGCAACCCACTTGCCGTAGGTGGGCGAGCCGGTGCGGGCATCAATTGCCACGTCCCAGATCGCGCCCTTGGTGCAACGCACGAGCTTGCCCTGAACATAAGGCGCAACCTGGCAATGCAGGCCGCGCACGACGCCCTTCTGAACGGAAAGGCTCTGATTGTCCTGTACGAAAGTCAGGTCGATCCCGGCCTCGACCATCTTCTGATGGTTGTAGGTTTCCGAGAAGAACCCGCGTGAATCGCTGAAGCGCTGCGGCGTGACGAGGATGACGTCAGGAATGGCGAGACGTTCGACTTTCATGAACCTGCTCCTAGTTGCGGCCTGAATGAGACTGGTTTGCCAGCTCAAGCAGCATACGGCCTAGCTCGGTCTTCTTCTTCGCGTTGCCCTGGATCAGGAGCTGTTCGCGATCGATGAAGCCCATGCGATAGGCGACTTCGGTCGGTGAGCCAACCAGCATGCCCTGACGGGACTGGATTGTCTGAACGAACAGACCTGCCTGCATCAGGCTGTCCGGCATTCCGGCATCAAGCCATGCACAGCCACGACCCAGACGATCGACCTGCAATGTGCCTTCTTCCAGATACATCTGGTTCAGATCGGTAATCTCGAGTTCACCGCGCGGGCTCGGCTTGACCTTCTTGGCGAATTCCACAACGCGATGGTCGTAGAAATAGAGACCGGTCACAGCCCAGTTCGACTCAGGTTCAGTAGGCTTCTCGACAATGCCGAGGGCACGGCCGCTCTCATCGAAGCTGACCACGCCATAACGCTCGGGGTCGCGCACCTGATAGGCGAAAACCGTCGCCCCTTCGGGGCGAGACGCCGCCGCACGCAGCAGCACACCCAGATGATCAGCAAAGATCAGGTTGTCACCCAGCGCCAGAGCGCAGGGCGAGCCGTCGATCCAGTCTTCTGCAATGAGGAAGGCCTGGGCCAGACCGTCCGGAGAGGGTTGCTCGCGATACTCGAAACGCACGCCGAACTGCGACCCATCGCCAAGCAGGCGCTTGAACTGCGGCAGGTCATGGGGCGTGGAGATGATCATGATATCCTGAATGCCAGCCAGCATGAGCGTGGTCAGCGGATAATAGATCATCGGCTTGTCATAAACCGGCAGGAGCTGCTTCGAGGTCGCCAGCGTCATGGGATGCAGGCGCGTGCCCGATCCACCGGCCAGAAGAATGCCCTTCATCGGCTTGGATGCAGCGATGGCGTTCATGCTTTTGTTCCCAGTCTCTGTCCGGTGTAGCGGCGGGCGCGAATGCCTTCCCACCAGTTGCGGTTATCAAGGTACCATTGAACCGTGCGGCGGATACCCGTTTCGAAATCGTGCTTGGCCTTCCAGTCCAGAGCCTTCTCGGCGTGGCTGGGGTCGATCTCGTAGCGGAAATCATGGCCGGGTCGATCCGTCACAAAACGGATCAGACGCTCGCGCGGACCTGCCGGATCGGGCGACAGCTCGTCGAGTACGGCGCAGATGGTTTTGACGACATCGAGATTGGTGCGCGGCTGACGGGCACCAATGGCATAGGTCTCGCCTGGCTGGCCCTGTTCGACGGCCTTGACCAGTGCCTCAGCGTGATCCTCGACAAACAACCAGTCACGAATGTTCTCGCCCTTGCCATAGACGGGCAATTCCTTGCCCTCGAGCGCGTTGATCGTCACCAGCGGGATGAGCTTCTCGGGAAAATGCCAGACGCCGTAGTTATTCGTGGTGTTCGTCACGAAGGTCGGCAGCCCATAGGTGTGATACCATGCGCGCACGAGATGGTCCGAAGCAGCCTTGGATGCCGAATACGGGCTGCGCGGATCGTAGGGGGTCGTCTCGGTGAACGGCGGATCATCGAGCTCGAGATGCCCAAAGACTTCGTCGGTCGAGATGTGATGAAAGCGAAAGGCCTTCTGCCCTGCGGCATCAAGGGTCTGCCAGTAGCGACGGGCAGCCTCGAGCAGCGCATAGGTGCCCGTTACGTTCGTCTCGACAAACACGCCAGGTCCGTCGATGGAGCGATCGACATGGCTTTCGGCTGCCAGATGCATGACGGCATCAGGACGATACTCGTCAAACAGCTTCTGAAGCTCGACACCATTGACGATATTGACAGCCGCATGACGATAACGCGGGTCCGCCGCGACCTCGCCCACGGTCTCTTCCGAGGCCGCATAGGTCATGCAATCCACGTTGAGGACTTCATGTGAGGTCTGACGGATCAGATGCCTGACCACGGCAGATCCGATAAAACCACACCCACCTGTCAATAATATACGCATTGCTACTCTCAGTCACAGCATTCAATACAGGCAGCATTCGGGCCAATCTGCCCCACGCCGAGGGTTACTGATTACAATCTGAGGGGGCAGTGTGGAAAGATGATATATATAACAAAATGCGCTAGAGTGGCATCATATTGCTTATCTATAACAAATGTATGCCATAAGTCATGAGGAAATATATATTCAAATAAACATTCTTATATATTTAGAAATATAACATATTTATTTATAAAATTTGTATCTATATATTTGTATGATGAATTATATCTGAATTTACCTGTGTTTTATAAATCAATATATGGGTGATCATATGATTTTTATTGATTTTCTTTGCAATTAATAACTCCAATACTTTAGTCTTGGATCATCCTTGCTGGGATCGTCTCCACTTCTCGCTTGTGGCAATCGAAATAACCCGCGTGAAGTTACCCCCGCGGAGGTCAACAGCGCGTGATGGCCATTCGGCATTCATATCCTTTTGATCACCCTGAAGGCGGTCAGCGCAGCAAAGCTGCCAAACAGAACCACGCCCAGCGACTGCCCGACCAGAATACCGATCGGACCATAATGCGATCCGATCCAGACAAACGGGATCGTTCCCAGTGTCGCCCGGCCCCAATTGAACGCGGTCGAATAGAGCGGATGACCCAGATTATTGAAGGCCGTATTCGAGACGAACAGCAGCCCCACAAAAAAGTAACTCGCCACCAGCCAGCAGCAGAACAGCGTGACAATCCGGATCGCTACCCCCTTGGAGGCGAACAGGTGCAGGATAGGGGTATGAAATGCAGCCAGAATGGCCCAGGTGAGCAGAACACAAAGTCCGGTCAGCTTGAGCGAGGCATAAAGCGTCTCGCGCACCCGGTCTTTTTTCCCTGCCCCCAGGTTCTGCGACATGATCGGCCCGACCGATCCGGTCAGGGCAAACACGAAAGCGAAGGCGACCGGCACGATACGATCGATCGTCGCCTGCCCGGAGATTGCCTCCAGCCCGAACCCGGACATGAAATGGGTGGTGAACAATCCGCCAACAGGGGTTGCCAGATTTGTCGCAATGGCAGGCAAGGCCACAGCACCGATCTGACGCGTTGCAGGAGCAATGGCCCATAGGCGTGGCCATTCGAGCATACGGTGCTCACGCAGGCTAACGAAGCCAAACAGCACCACGGCGCTGCGAGAGAGAATTGTGCTGATCGCCGCCCCGGTCAGCCCCATATGGAACCCGAAAATCAGAATAGGGTCGAGAATCGCCGAGACAAAAGCGCCCACCAGCGTCACCTGCATGGAGCGACGGGCATCCCCCACGCAGCGCAGCAACGCCGATTGCGCCATGCCGTAACAGACCAGGGGCAGGAATGGTGAAACCAGATGCAGGAATCCGGTTGCCTGCGCCAAAGCCTCCCCGCGTGCACCCAGCAGGGCCAGAAACGCCGAGGCGAAAACCGCTGTCAGACAGCCCAGCACGGCCGTCACCGCGATCATGACGACCATGAACGCCGAGGCAAACCGCCGCGCCCTGATGATCCGGCGCGCGCCGATGAGACGGCCAATGACTGCCCCCAGCCCGATAGTCATGCCAATCGACACCGCCACCTGAACATAGCCCAGCGCAGCGGCAAAACCGATTGCCGCAGTCAGGGCCGGGTCATGCAGATGCGAGATATACCAGAAATTGAGCAGATCGACCGCAAAGACGGCCATCAGTCCGATAGCCCCTGTGCCCGCCATCACGATGACATGGCGCATGATGCTGCCATGAACGAAACGCGCGGGTCGGGTGGCCTTCAGATTAACCGCAGGTTCCGAATCCTGAACCGTTGATGCATCAGGAGATCTCTTGGCGGGGGAAGGAGCAGTCAAAGACATATCCTCCCGATCCTGCCCGTTTCCCGCCCTTCTGGAAACGACAGAAATCCCGAAAGATCCTTTTTTTGAAAGCAGCCCTACGGATCAAAGCATTCAGGAATGAGGGCAAGGCTCTACCCTGCCCTCATCCCTGCTCGTCCAGCGTCGCTCTTACAAGAACGACCATCCACTATCGAGGCGAGTGCCCGCGCCTCCCAGGTCTTACTTTTCGCTCTTCACTGTCTTGATCCAGGCATCCACCCGGTCGGCAAGGAGGTTGAGCGGCAGGGCACCACCAGAGAGAACGACATCGTGGAACTTGCGGATGTCGAATTTCGGTCCCAGTACAGTCTTTGCCTTTTCGCGCAGACGGAGAATGGTCTGCTGGCCCAGCATGTAACCCAGTGCCTGACCGGGCCAGGCAATGTAACGGTCGGTCTCGGCCTGCATGTCCGGCTCGCTGGTGGGCGGATGGGCATGGAAGAATTCCAGCATCTGGGCGCGGGTCCAGTGCAGGTCATGCACACCGGTATCAAGCACCAGACGATCAGCACGCAGCAGCTCGCCATTCAGGCGGCCATAATCGCTGTAGAGATCCTTGTAAAAGCCCAGCTCCTTGCCGAGACCCTCGGCGTACAGCGCCCAGCCCTCGATATAGGCGTTATAGGAGCCCTGCTGGCGAAAAGGCGGCAGCGGCAGGGATTGAGCGGTGGAGATCTGGAAGTGATGACCCGGAACACCCTCATGATAGGCGGTATCCTCGATCGTGTAGATATCGCGCTTGGCGAAATCGCCGGTGTTGACGAACACGATGCCGGGGCGTGAACCATCGGGCGTTCCCTGATGGTATTCGGCACCGGCAGCCTCAGCCTCGCGATAGCGCTCGACGGGGCGTACTTCCAGCTTCGTGGTCGGGATCTTGTCGAAATCGCGGGTAAGGGCGGGCTCCATCTGCGCGATATACTTGCAGTACAGATCGATGATCTGCTCGCGCGACGTTGCGTAGAGCTTGGGATCCTTCGCTACCGAAGCGCGCAGGGCTGCAAGGTCGGCAAAGCCGAGCTTATGAGCGATCTCGCCCATTTCGCCCTCGATCCTGGCAACCTGATCGAGCCCGAGTTGATGGATTTCCTTGGGGGACATGGTGGTGGTGGTCAGGGTACGGATGTCGTAGCGATAAAGCGCATCGCCACCGGGGAGAGCCCATACACCATCCTGAGCGCGGCCATGCGCCGTGTAGCCCTGCTTCATGAAGGTCGCGAGGCGCTGATAGGCCGGGCGCACATCATGATCGATCGCCGTCAGAATAGCCTTGCGGAGTCGCGCCTGATCGGCAGCAGGCACAGCGGCCGGGAATTTCGTGACGGGTTCGCCAAACGGGCTCTTTTCGCCAGCCGGCGCTGCAATCTGCTCCACCTGCTGCTCGGCCTTCTCAAGGAGGAAGCGCGGCGGCATCAATCCGTCTTTCTCGCCAAGACGCGCCAGGGCGATCACCTGATCGATCGCCTTGGGGATGGCGCGCAGGCGAGCAAGATAATCCTCATACTGCTTCGTGGTGTCGAAGGGGATGCTCGAAACGAAACCCGGATATTCCAGCTGGGCACCATTCATCTGGTCGATCGGCATCTCATAGGTCTTGAGACGGATCCCTTCGAGCGTGTCCTGGATCTGCTGGATGATCATTGCACGGCTGATCTGTCGCTGGTCATCGAGTGACGCTGGCGCGATAGCCTCGAACTTCTTCAGAAAGCCCGTCAGAACAGGCACAGACCCCTTGATATGGGCAAGGGACAGATCGCTCCAGCGGTCGTTGTAACGGTAATCGCCAATCGACGTCGCCATTTCAGGCGCGTCTTTAAGCTCGTACTGCCACTCCTCATCCAGAAGGCGATCGAACGCGGCCGCCGCCTTGTTGTCCGACGGCGCAGTAGGGGCCGCGAGAGCCGTTGTCGAGGCAAGAAGGCAGCCAAGCCCCATCAGGGCGAGGCGTGAGGAGCGGGGGAATCTCATAAGCGTCGGATCTCCTGAAGCGCGCCGGGCGCACGGAAATCCGAACCGGGTCAGAACGCCGCGTGCCAGTCTGTCGAGGGAACCTTCATAGCGGTATCGTTACGATGCCACCACCCTCCCCCGAGAGCCTGAAACAGGGCGACGCTATCGGTAAAGCGCGTGGCTCTGGCCTGAATCAGGTTGAGCCGCGCCTCAAGTTCGATCTGCACCGCCGCCTGGAGCAGCACCGGGCTGATATCGCCGTAGGACATCTGGCTTTGTGAAATGCGCAGACTGCGCACAGCCGCATCCTCATTGGCTGCGCTGATGGTAAGCGCGTCAGAATCATCCTGAAGGGCATGCAGCGTGTCGGCCACGTTCTGCATCGAGGTCAGTACGGTGTTCTTGTACTGCTCGGTGGCCGCCAGAAGATTAGCGCGCGCCTGACGCTCCAGATGCATCAGCTCAAAACCCTGAAAGATCGGCTGAGCCACCATCGCGCCAATCGACCAGTTGCCATAGCCGGGGGTAAAGAACTGGCTCATGGCATTGATGGCCTGACCCGGTGTCGCGGAAAGCTGCACATTGGGCAGACGGTTGGCAATGGCGACGCCCACCTGCGCACTGGCGCTGTGCATCTGCGATTCCGCAGCGCGTATGTCGGGGCGCTGGGTCAGAAGCGCGCTGGGCAGGCTGACGGGCAGGGTCGCGGGCAGGCGATAGGCCTCAAGCGGAATCTCGGGCAACACCTCGTCGGGCGTCGTGCCGACCAGTGCAGCAATCTGGTCGTGAGCCTGCTCGGCCTGCAGATGCAAGGGGGGCAAGGTCGCCTGCGCCTGGGTCACCGCGGCTTTCTGGGCCAGAAGCTGGGCTTCCGAAATGTCCCCAAGCCTGAACTGCTTTTCCATCACACCAAGAAGCTTCTGCTGGTTGGCAATGATGTCGCTCGTGGCGTTGATCTGGGCGTTGAGGCTCGACTGCGTGATGAGCGAGACAATCAGCGTATTGATCAGCGTATTGGTGGTGGCAATCAGCTGGAAGCGCTGCATTTCCGCCTGCGCCGCCTGGGATTCCACCTGACGGCGTAACCCGCCCCACAGATCGGGCTGATAGGAAATGTTCAGCTGAAGCGTGTGCAGGTTATACAAATAGTCATTATTGCCCGGCACAGGTGACAGCGCCTTGGACGTCTTGTTGCGTGTCGGGTTGAACGAGGCCGAGATGCTGGGCAGCAAGGGTGCGCCCGCGACCTTGGTCTGTTCATAAGCTGCCTTGAGCGTCGCCTGTGCTGATCTGAGTGACGGGTTGTTCTGCAATGCCCGTGTGACCAGGGCATCGAGTTGCGGCACGCCCAGCGCCTGCCACCAGGCGCCCGACAGATCGGCCCCGGCTGTCAGGGTCTGGGCGGCTCCCGCTGAGCCGGTTCCGGTCGTGCCATGAATGGAGGCCGGGAGGGCCGTACTCTGGTAACCACCCGTTCTGAGCATCTCAGGACGATGGAAATTCGGGCCAATGGCGCAGCCCGAGAGCGCCAGACTGGCGGCGCAGGTCAAAAGCACACGGCGTTTCATGACACACCTCCCGAACGGCGCGCCTTGCGGCGTTCGATGTAATGCTCCAGCTCGAAAAAGAAGACCGGCAGAACAAAAAGGGTCAGCAGGGTTGCAATGCCGAGCCCGCCCACGACAACCGTCGCCAGACCACGCTGCACGTCGGTGCCGACGCCTGTTGCGAGTGCTGCGGGCAGCATGCCAGCGCTGGCAACCGTAGCCGTCATCAGCACGGGGCGGAAACGCTCAGCCGCACCGGCCAGCACGGAATCATGGATGCTCAGCCCCGCGCGATGATGGCGGTTGATGGCCGCAATCATGATGATGCCGTTCTGCACCGCCACACCGAACAGCGCGATGAAGCCCACAGCCGTCGCGATATTGAGTGTCTCGCCACGCAGATGAAGCGCGATGAGCCCGCCCAGCGTGGCTAGCGGTACCACACTGAGCACCAGCACAGCATGACGGAACGTCCCGAACTCCATGAAAAGCAGCAACAGCATGATCGAGAACATCACGAGCAACGCCACGCCCAGACGGGCCTGCGCACGCTGCTCCTGCTCGAAGCTGCCAGCCCATTGCAGGCGATATTTGCGGGGGTCGAAATGCACCTGTGAGGCGATGCGCTTTTGCGCGTCCTCCAGATATTGCGAGAGCGGGCGCACACCATTATCGACGCGAATGGTGATCTGACGCTCACCCATCTCATGGGCGATATTGCTCTCACCCATATGCAGCCCGACATCGGCCACCTCGGCCAGTGTCACCGGGGCGCCTTCGGTCGAGCGCAGGGGAAGCGCGCGTATGGAAGCCAGATCGGTCAGATCATGCGAGCCGACATGCAGCGTCGCGTTATACACGCGATCTTCCACATAGACCTGTGTGATGGCGCCATCGCCAATCGCGTTCTGCACAACGGTGCTGATGTCGGACACGTTGATGCCATAACGTGCCGCCTGCTCGCGGCGTGGCGTCACCATCAGCTGCGGAATCTGCGGCTCCTGAAAGATCGAGGCATCGGTCGTGCCAGGCACCTCATGCAGGATGTTCACGATCTGACGGCCAATGCGGCGCAGTTCGTGGAAATCATTGCCATAGACACGCAGCACGAGCGGCGAATGGGCACCGCCCACCAGATCGTTCATGCCATCCTGAATCGGCTGGCTGATCCCGAAGCTGATGCCGGGGATCTGATAAAGACGCTCGCGCAGGCGGGCGATGAACTGGGCCTTGGTCTCGCCGCTTGCCCACTGGTCATAGGGCTTGAGACCGACCGGCATTTCGATGTGGGAGAACGTCCACGGATCGGTGCCGTCATCGTTACGACCAAGCTGGGTGATGGCGTAGGAAGTCTCGGGGAATTCGCGGACGGCAGAGCGAACCTCGCTTGCGATACGGCTGCCTTCATCCAGCGAAATGCCCGTGGGCAACTGCACCTGAAGCCAGAGCGCGCCTTCGTCCAGATCGGGCAGGAACTCGCGCCCGACCGTGGCCCCCAGAATGACCACCGAGAGCAGCGCCGCACCACCCCCGATATAGGTCACGAGCGGGCGGGCCAGCATGTGATTGAGCCCGCGCTCATAGGCATGATGCAGGGCTTCGAGCGGGCGGTTATGCCAGATGCGTCTTGGCTTGTACAAGGCCAGATAGCTCAGCGTCGGGATCAGGCAGAGGGCACAGGCCAGCGCCCCCATGAGCGCAAAACTCACCGTATAGGCCATGGGCCGGAACAGCTTGCCCTCGCTCCCCTCAAACGCGAAGAGCGGCGAATAGGCCACGATGATGATGAGCGTGGAGGAAAAGATCGAGCGCCCCGCGATACGCGCCACGCTCAGAACTTCGGTGCTGGTCAGGGTGGCCTTGGGTGATTCCTCGCGCAGGCGCAGGATCGCCTCGGTAATCACGATGGCCCCGTCCACGATCACGCCGAAATCGATGGCGCCGAGCGAGAACAGATTGGCCGCCATGCCAAAGAAATGCATGAGCACGAAAACGGTGGAAAGCGCGAGCGGAATGGTGACGGCAGTGACGACCGCACTGCGGGGGCTGCCGAGGAAGAGAGTCAGAATGACCAGAACGAGGCCGATACCCTCGACCATGGTCTCGCCTACCTTATGGGTGGTGGCCTTCACCAGATTATCACGGTCGATATAGGGAACAAGCCGTACATCGAGCGGCTTCAGGCGCTCCTGAAGCCCGTCCACCACGTGATGCACGTTGTCCAGAACGAGCGAGGGGTTGGCACCTGACAGCATGGTCACGATGCCCTCGATGGTATCGGGGTTATTGTCCTTGCCCAGAATACCCTCGCGGATCTGATGCCCGAACTGCACCTGCCCCAGATCGCTCAGCAGCACCGGCGTGCCGTTATGCTGCGCCACGACGATGCGCTTCATGTCGTCCAGCGTGTGGATCATGCCCACACCACGCACGATATAGGACTGCTCACCGCGCGTGATACGCCCGCCCGCCGCATTGGCGTTGTTGTTCTTGATGGCGTTGACCACGTCATCGGTGCTCAGCCCGTAACGCAGCAGGGCGTCCGGCTTGAGCACGAGCTGATACTCGCGCGTCAGACCGCCGAAATTATTGACGTTGACGATGCCCGGCACCCGCTGAAGCGTAGGGATGACAATCCAGCGCTGCACGTCCGAAAGCTGCATCAGATCCATTGAATCCGATTCCAGCGTGTAGCGGAAAATCTCGCCAGCGGGGCCGGTGATCGGGCCGAGCTGCGGGGTCACGCCATCGGGCATGCTCGCCGTACCGAGCAGTTCCAGCACCAGCTGGCGCGCCGTGAACACGTCGATGCCGTCATGAAAGATCAGGGTGATCAGCGACAGGCCGAACGTGCTGCTCGAACGGCTCTCGGTCACGCCCGGCACGGCTGCCAGAGCCCGTTCCAGCGGTACGGTAACCTGCTGTTCCATTTCCTCGGCGGCCAGGCCGGAAACCTGGGTCGTGACCTGCACATTGACCGCCCCAAGATCGGGATAGGCCTCAACGGGCAACACACGCCAGGCATAACCGCCCGCAAGAGCCAGAAACACGGCGCAGATGAAAACGATATGGCGGCGCGCAAAGCACCAGGAAATCAGGGTCGCAATCACGGATTAGGAAGCTCTCATCTGCGGCGCTGACAAATCAGTCGTTATCGTTGAGAAGAATGGCGCCACGCGTGACGATATGCTCACCACCCTGCAAGCCTGAGAGAACGCGAACGCTCTCCCCCTCATCATAGCTGACCGTCACGGCACGACGGCGGAAATGCATGGGGGCACCATCCTGCACGAAGACCGTAAGGCGGTCGTTGTTCATCAGAAGGGCGGTCTTGGGGATGATCACCATATCCGGCTGCTGAACCGCAATCTCGACATCGGCAAACATGTTGGGGCGCAGGGCTCCATCAGGATTGTCGCACAGGATATGTGCAATGACCCGGCGCGTATCGCTGTGCAGGGCAGGATCGATCGACTGGACGGGCGCTACGCAATGCCGGCCGGGCAGGGCGCTGATGGCAGCATTCATCGGCTGGCCAACGGACACCATACCTGCGGACTCCTCGGGAATTTCAGCGTCGATCTGCACCTGGGAGATATCGAGCAGGACCGCCTGAACGGCTGTGGCATCCGTGATGTTCACACCCGGTGCCAGCGTGGTGCTGGCCACCAGCCCGTCTATCGGTGCCACCAGTCTCACCAGACCCTCGCCATCCTGGTCGGTGCGGCTGTTGAGGGATTCAAGACGACGCTCGGCTCGCTGGCGCTCGGCGCGGGCCTGAGCCAGATCGTTGCTGGCAGAGTCCAGATCCTTGCGGGCATTGCCCCCGATGGAGAGAACCTCCTGGGCGCGTTTGACCACCTGCGCCTGATAGGTCTCCTGCGCCCGCGCCTTGAGCAGATCGGCATAGGCCTGATCGAGATCGCCCGAGGCCAGAACCGCCAGAACATCCCCCTTGTGCACGATCTGACCGGGCTGAAGGCTGGTTGCCGTTACATGGCCCGTAACCGGCGTCAGGATATTGATGCTGCGTGTCGGCTGCGCCTGAATCATGCCGGGCACACGCAACCCGTGGGCCAGCCTGCTCGTTGTGACAGGCTCGACATGCAAGCGCTTCATGAGCGGGGAGTCATCGGTTACGATAACCATACCGTTCTCACGGGCGAGCTGGGCTCTCGGCCGATCGGAATGTGATGCCCCATGTTCATGGATGATCGTGATAACGATCCCGAGAAGGACAATGGCGATGAGCGCTGCCAGACCAAGGCGGCGTAGGAAAGGTGCCTGCATGGTCAGGCAAGGCCGTCATGGGAGCGCATCAGAACCTCGGCTCAGGATGTTTTGAAATAGTTTGTTGCGGTTGATAGCTGTTCAACCATGCTTCGCCAAGCGGTCTCCAGCCTCAGAACGATGTTCTAATAGGACAGGTCGGTCCAAGGCGCATGATAATTTCATGTCATACGCCGAACCGGGGGAATTTCGTACTGAATTCGAGCGAAAGCGGGCGGCGTCGGACAGCGCATCAGGCACCCCCTTGGGGCACCCTACCCGTCCGATTGCCAGCCCGGCAGCGCTATGTCGTGCCGTAGAAAAACTGGGCGGTTGCACCACCGTCGATGAGCAAGTCACTTCCCGTTATATAGCCGCCTTCAGCACCGGTAATCAGGGCGGCGAGTGCGGCCACCTCATCGGGTGTTCCTGCGCGGCCTGCCGGGGCATCGGCAAGCATCTGGCGATAAAACGCTGCCCGCTCGCCATGCAGCTCGTCATAGGCAAGCGGCGTGATGATGATCCCGGGACTGATTGCATTGATGCGCGCGCCGCGTATTCCCCAACGCGGGGCCTCACCCCTCACCCGCAGTGAGTTGCAGCGCTTGGACATCTGATAGGCAAGAAGCGTGTCCGTAATCTCCCGTACAAAGGGAAGGGCAAGGAGCCTATCAGCAGGCGTCGTGGCCAGCTGCCTGTCCTGCTCGACACTGAGAGCCGGCATTCGATGCCCTGACTGGGATGAGATCACGATCCCTGATCCCCCTTTTGCGACAGCCTGACCGAACTCTTCGAGCAGCATGGCAGTTCCATAGAGGTCAACCTTGAGGATAGTCTCTACTGGCGCCTGTGATGGCGATACACCGGCTGCCTGAACGAGAGACATGAGCGGGCCGATCTTGCCGGCCGCCTCGACAAGGGCCCGGACAGACCGCCTTTCCGAGACATCGACAGTGATCACACTTGTCTCGAATCCTGCCAGTTCGAGAATACCGGCCGCCTTCTCTGCATTTTCCAGGTGCAGATCAGCGAGCACGACGTGACGTCCACTGCTTATACGGCGTGCAATTGCCTGACCAATCGATCCGGCCCCGACAACGACGGTAACGTCCTTCATGCGCTCTCCCTGATTGCAGAAACCCTGCACCCACCCTGCAAATGCAGAGGGTGGTTCCGATCAGATGATACAAAGCCCATGTGCCGCCTATTAGTGCCCGTTCGGGGCATGGCTTTATGCATCTGGTTCATGAAACCAGCCTCGTAAGCCACCCCGGGTTGCTCGCATGCCAGTCACAACGGTGATCAGGATTGTGTCGATTTCATTTCTGCCCGATCTGATCCCACCGGGCAGAGCGCTAGACAATCATCCCCCTGTCAGGAAGCTGACTCGGGCTTGACCTCAGGACCAAGCGTACGGAGCGATCGTGGTCTTACAGGTCCGCCCAGCACGTGCCCGATGGGTGAAAGCCCCTCGATATGGTCGCAGAAGATCTTGAACACGGCGAGCATGGGCACGGACAGGAACGCTCCGCCAATCCCCCACATCCAGTCCCAGAACAGAAGGGAAGCCATGACCAGCACCGGGTTGAGCGTGAAGCGCTTGGCCAGAAGCATCGGGGTGATCGTCTCACCTTCGAGGATATGGATGCACAGATAGATGGCGGGTGGCAGGAGCGACATCAGGAAAGACGGGAAACTGATCAGCGCCACGCAGAAATAGACGACAACGCCAGTCAACGGCCCGATGATCGGCACGTAATTCAGCAGAAAGGCCAGAACACCCCAGAGCAGCGGATTGGGCATACCGGTCAGCCAGCATTGCAGCAGGTTCAGCAGCCCAACAAGGATGTTCATGATGGTAATGGTGGCAAGATAGAGCGAGACATTGCGCTCAATCTGCGTCGTGATCTGCACCAGCCGTCTCTTGTCGGAGTAGGTCGGCATGATCTCGACGATACGACGCAGCAGGCTGTCGCCTTCCGTCATCAGGAAGAACAGCATCAGCAGCATGGTGAAGAACTCACCCATGAATGCCCGCGTCCCGATCAGGAAGGAGGACCCCCAGACGCGCAGCGTCTCAGCGCCATTCGAGGCCGATGACGCCGCCGCCGAGGCAGCGGTCACATGATGATGCCCGCCACTGGACATCAGGGCGATCACTCGCAGGTAGCCGCGCTGGACCGAGTCAATCGGCCCCTGAAGAAAGGCGAGTTTCTGCTGAAGCGCAGGAAGGCTCTGCGGCACTTTGGTCAACCACGCCGCAGCCGGCACCGAAATGGCGGTGCCAATGCAGACGACCAGCAGGAACATGGCGATGATCAGCAACAGCGCCGAGATGGGCTTCGGGATACGCAGCCGCCCATGCAGAAAACGCATCGGCCCGATCATCAGCAGATTGACGACCATCGCAAAGACGAACGGCAGCACGATATCGGCGGCAAAATAGAGGGTGTAGAACACCGCCAGAAGAGACAGGATGAGAATTCCGACATCACGCAGGCCGAGGCTGTGACGCATCATGGCCTTACGGATCATCCCGGCCTGATGCACGTCATTCCGCACTTCGGAATTATCGGTATCGGACGGGGCATCGGGCATGATTTTTGCCCCTGCGCCGGTTTGGGCGAGGCGTGGCACGCCCCCCTCGGACCCGGTTTCAGGCTGGGGCATGTCCGAAGTCAGCGACGAGCCTGACATGGCGGGCGTTTCTTTCCTGAAAGACGGGTTGCTGCGCGGGAAAAGGCGCTGTCTTGAACGTCGATCAACCGCCCGGGACCACAAACGTTGCCATCAACGTGATGCACGTTACATTTTATTGGGTTGAATCACGTTGGCTTGCAACCCATTTTCGGGTTCTATCTTTAGGCTGATACAGCACATTGTTTCATTGAAGGATA